>CAZWJC010000143.1:0-17730 GCA_964634255.1 uncultured Verrucomicrobiota bacterium
GGTTGGGTGGCCACTTTGCCGGGATCCTTCGAGTGTCCGTGCCGGCGGATCGGCAGCCGGCCCTCACCGAGGCGTTGCAGAAACTCCAGGCCGTCGGTTTGGCGGTAGTAGTGCATCCGGACGCGCCGTTGGCGACGGCGCAGGGAGCGCGTCGGACCGTGTTGGAAATCGTCGGGCAGGATCGTCCGGGGATCATTCGCGAAATCTCGCACGCGCTGGCCGAGGCCGGTGTGAACGTCGAGGAGCTGGAAAGTGAGTGCAGCAGCGCGGCGATGTCGGGCGAAGCGATCTTCAAGGCCAATTTCCAGGTCAGCGTTCCGGCAAGTTGTCCCTTGGACGAATTGCGCCGCCGCATCGAGCGCATCGCCGGCGACTTGATCGTGGATGCGACGTTTGGCGAGGCCGGCTGACCGTTCACTGAATTTGCTTGAACGAATTGCTCCGTTGCCCTGCGCCTGTGGATCGGGCGCGGGGCTTTTCGTTTCCTGGATTTCACCTCTGCGTAGCGCGTCTGTCGCGTGGAACACCTATTGCTAGATCGACTCGTGACGGCTTTTCGTGCGGGAGATCGGCGAAAGGCATGTTGGGTGTTGGTCACCCTGAGCAAATCCAAACTGGAATCGAAAATGAAATTGAACAAGAGCAACAAGAAGACAACGACGAAGAAGGCAGCGACCGCAGTCGCTGCTACCCCGGCCTTCACGCCGGTCGTGACAAGGCCTGAGGTTTCAACTCCGATTGCGCCGGCTCAACCGGTATTGGCGTCGGTGAAACCGCTCGCGAGGCCGGCCCCATTGCCGGAGAATCCAGCCGTGAAGCCGACGGTGGTGGAAGTCTCTCCGACGACCATTGAGGCCCAGATTGATGTGGGATTTGGCAATCATTTGTTCGTGCGGGGGCAAGGCGCCGGCCTTTCGTGGGAACGGGGTACGCCACTGAACTGTGTGGATGGGCAAACGTGGCGCTGGTCAGCGAAAACGACGGAAAAGCTGACGTTCAAACTCCTGCTCAACGACACCATTTGGGCGCAGGGGGAAGACGTTGTGGCCACGCCGGGCAAGTGCGTTGGCATCGCGCCGCGATTCTGAAGGAACTTGCAGGGCACAACGCGGGGCTGGGAGACATGGCCCTGCCAGCCGGCAGCGCGAGCAATCGGATGACTCTGGCAAAACCGACCAGTTAAGGCGCGCGGTACCGGCGCGTTGGAAAGTCGCGGCTTTTCCAGTGACGGGGCGGCGCTGACAGGTTACTGTTCACCCAGGTTGGGTGGTGTAGGGATTCCTGAGGTCGGAATCGCAACTGCCCAAGCCAAGAGCGGATCTGGTCGCGATATGGGTGGCAGAACGCGGGCAATCTGGACGGCGATGGGCGCGCTGGCGGCAGTATGGCTGCTGGCTTGGGGTGGCTACACCCTGGCGTCGCGTTCGCAGATTACGGTCGAGAAGATTGAGGCGTACGTCAATTCTGTGGACCTCGCCAAGCTGAATGCCGCTGACCGCGCCAAGGCGATTCAGAAGCTTGCTGACCAGTTGAACGCGCTGAGCTTCGACGAACGCCGGCGGACCCGGGCCGAAGGGACGTGGCGGGATTGGTTCGACCAAATGTCGGAGGAGGAGAAGGGGCAGTTCATCGAGGCCACGCTCCCCACGGGCTTCAAGCGGATGATCAGCGCTTTCGAGGACCTGCCCGAGGAACGACGACGCCGGGCGGTGGACGACGCGCTGAAGCAGTTGCGCGAGGCGCAACAGCGGTCGGGCGATCCGCGCACGGCACTCGCGGGCACGAATGCCCCGCCCATCAGCGAAGATTTGCAGAAGAAGGTCGCGACTATCGGGCTGAAGACGTTTTATAGCCAGAGTTCCGCGCAATCGAAGGCGGAGTTGGCGCCACTCATGGAGGAACTGCAGCGGCAGATGCAGAGCGGGCGCTTCATGCGCGGGCCGCGCGGGCAATGAACCCGAAGTCCGAAGCCCGAAGTCCGAAGTCCGAAGAAGTGCCGGTTTGGGCGTTTACCCTGATTGAACTGCTCGTCGTGATCGCCATTATCGGTCTGTTGGGGGCGATGCTCATGCCGACACTTGGGCGGGCGAAGGGAGCGGGGCGGGCGACCGCTTGCCTCAGCAACCTCCGCCAGATTGGCGTGGCCCTGCAGCTCTACGTGGACGAGAACAACAATCGGTTGCCCATCATGCGAGACCGGCCGCTGGGCACGAACTCCCCGCCGACGAACGCCTTTCCGAGCGTTGAGATCGTGCTCTCAAACCAGCTTGGCAATGTGAAAGTCCTGCGTTGCCCGTCAGATAAACAACAGCTCTTTGAGCAAACCGGATCGAGTTATGCGTGGAATAGCTTGCTGAATGGCCAGAAGGCGGACAGCCCGGACATCTTCAGCCTGCAGCTCGGTTCGTCGCAGATTCCCGTCTTCTTCGACAAGGAAGCCTTCCACAAGGCACGCGGAGAGAAGAAGGGCGTGAATTACCTCTACGCTGACGGTCACATCAAGAACATGCTGGTGATTGAAGGCAGCAAGTAAGGTGTTTGCGCGGGGCGTGGCTACACGTGGCGATCACCCTGAACGCGGACAGCCACGTCCGCCAGTTCGGCGCTTCAATTTGTTCCGAGCGCGGACAAGGCTGTCCGCGCTCCGGGGTGAGGTCACTTCTCGATCACGTAGTAAGGCGCGTTGGTTGAGAGCGTGATCACATCCGCGTGGCCGGGTGTGCCGGAGACACGGTAGCCGTTGAAGTCGAGCGGGACGACGGTCATTGCGGCCGCGTCTGCTCGCTTGAGCCGAACGGTGCCGGCAATGTTCCTCACCAGCAGCGGCACGGTGCCGCGGTTGGTGATGGTGCGGACGCCTGTGGCCTGGCTCGTGGCCCATTCGTAAGGCAGCTCTTCGCTGGCAACTTGCAGGAGCAGCTTCGCCGAGTTGGCAATGGGTTTGCCATCCAGCGCGACCAACAGAACCGAGCCGTAGGCCAGCGTCGATTCAATGCTGGCGCCGTCGAGCTCCACGCGCCCCATCGCGCTTAGGAAACCCGTCACGCCTTGAGCCGCGGGCGCATTGATCTTCAACTTGCCCACGCCCCAATCCCATTCCAGCTCGCTAGTGAAACTGCGCACGGTCTTGTTCGTCCGGTTGATGAACGGCGAGAGGTCCAGCACCTGCGATTGGGGAACGGCGTTGGTGACGAAGTCCACACCCACGCGGCCCACGAGGAATGCCAGCGAGTCAATCGCGCTGACGTTCGTGAGCGTGCCGCCGGGTGGGATGTCGTCGCCGCGCAGTTGATCGAAGTTCTGCGGCGCGGGCAGCGGTGTGCCGTTGAGCGCGTAGAGGTTGGTCACAGCAAGCTGGAGGTCGACAACGCGCGGCGCGGTTTGCACCAAGCCCTGGCGATAGATCAGGGCGGCAGCAGGAAACTGTCCCTGCACGACCGGCGTCTGAGTCGAGAACTTTCCGGGCAGACCATCCCACGAGGGTGCATCGGCCGAGAACCAGAACATTGCGTCGCTGCCCTGCAAGGCACCGTAGGCAGCGCCCACCAGGATCATGTCCGCACGATACCGGTTGGGCAAAGGCCAGTTGATTTCCGTGATTGTCGAGGGCTGGCGCTGGTAGACCATGTCGAACACGGGGCTGCCGAAATCATCGACGCTGCCATCGGCACTACGGAACTTCAGCGCGCTGCGGTCGTCGTAAGTTTGGTTGACCTCGATGTTCCAAGACGCGTTTGGCCCCTCATGCACGCCGCCGAAGTAACCATGGCGGTCGAAGAAGTCGGCCACGACGTTCGCATACTTGTCCAGCGGGTCGAGGTACTGGGCGGAGGCAGTCTTCCAGTTCGAGCAATAGATGAGGCCACGGTAGCCGAGGTCCTGCTTGAGGTAGGCGTAGGTCTCGCGATGAAACTTGAGCATCAGCTCCGTGAGAAACTGCGCGGTGTCCTGATCGCGACGCGTGCGATCGTTGAAGATGCTCCACAATCCGCGGAAGCCCACGCGACCGTTGGCGAAATCGTCGAGTGGTGAACTTAGGTTGGCCCACTCAGCGCTTCTGATTTGGGTGAGTGTGCGGCTTGGATACTTGGCCAGCAGCCAGTCGCCAAACTGTTTCTCCAAGATCGCGCGTTGCGGATCGGGGACGTTGCCAGTGCCGCTGGTGTCCAGATTGCACGACCAAAACAGCGTCGAGTCTTCGTTATACATCTCGGCGAACGCCACCGCCGGGTCGTCCTTGATGGCCAGGCCGGTGTGCGGATTCGGTGTCGTGAGCAGGTAGCGCCACCACTCGCGATAGACGGCTTGGAACGGCGGGTTGAAATAGAGCAGGGCAAACGGATTCTTGCCGCCACTGTAACCTGGAAACGCGGTATTCTCCGGGCCGAGCTGCACCCAGAGCGGAAAGTAGATGCTCAAGCTGGTGTAGATGCCTTCGCGCTTGAGAGCCTTGATAAAGTACTGGAGCTGCGCCACGCGGTTTGTGTCCACCCGGCCAAAGTTCGTTCCACTGCTGGTGTAGATCGGGCCATGGACACGGACCAGGTTGACGCCGCGCTTGGCCATCGCCCGGGCGAAGATGTCGAGTTCGCTGCGGGCGTTTCCGACGAAGCTCATCCCCACGCCAACCGCCCAAAACCGTGCTCGCTCGCCGGTTTTTTCGTGAATGAAATCCTCGCCGCTCGCACGAATGAACCCCTTCTCGCCGGCTTCGCGCTCATTCAAGTGGCGCAGGTCAATCGGGCTAAAGCCGAACGGGTCGGGAGCAGGCTGGAAGGCGAACCAACCCGGTTGACTGACTTGAACCTGCTCGTCTGGTTTGAGCTTGCCCCGCGGCGTGAAGGCGTCGCGGGTCAGCAGGAAGCAATCGTAGGCGGTCCAGTTCGAATCGCCGGCCAACACTTCCAAGCGAAACGCAAAGGAGCCGGCCTGGAGCGACACGCTGCCCACGTTGGCCCAGCCAACGCGTCGGCCGGCGTCACCACTCAACAGCACCAGGTCCGTGAGCGTTTGCTCCCGTGATTCCTTCCACGCATCGGAACTGCCCACACGCCACCGGAACGCCTGCGGATTCCAAAACTTGCGCACCCAAAGCTGAAACGTGCCGGCGGATGGAATGTTCACCGTGCGTTGGACGCTGCCACCCGGACTGACCCAAGTCATGGCGTTGCTGGATAACTCCGCCCCGGTTTCGCCTCCGCTGCTTTCGGCTTCAACCCAAACCCAGCGTTGCTCGGCAGCCGGTGGAGTGATTTCGGCGGCGGCCAACTGCACAAAGGCCTGCGCGCCGCCCGCAGCCACGGGCAATTTCGCCGCGAGGAGCGTGTTCGCTGCGCCCGTGTCCAACGTGCTCGCGGCGAGGGTTTGCCTGGCCGCGCCGGTCAGGTTGGAGCGCCAATGCACGGTCAGTTGTGCATCCTGCGCGGCAGAGGCGGATTGGAAGACGAAGCCGAAGTCTGTGTCGCTGCGCTCCCAAGCAACGCCGCGGGCGGCGTCAGGCTGGGTCGGATTCAAGCCCAGCGCGTGCTCGGCGAAGTTGACCACGCCATCACCATCCGGATCGGCGGCCTTCCCGCTGACGACTTCGTTGGCAGCATCCGTGGGTTTGAACGCCTGGACGCGAAAGTCGGCATACGTGGCAGCCGGCGTGACGATGGCGAAACAGAAAAAGCAACCGCCGAGGGCGAGCAGCAGCCGGATTGGGCGCAGGGGCCGCAAGGGAATCATGTCGGCAAGGTATCGACTTGGTTTCGTGCGGGCAAGCGCGGCGCCAGCGAGATGAGGAGGCTGATTGGCGAATGGATACCGCGAGGAAACGCGCGGGCGCACGAGGTCGTCCAAGGCTCACCGCAGAATTAGCGTTCCCCGCCCAGAAGACGAATCTTGGCCAGATAGATCGCTGACTTGCCCTCGTGCGACGAGTAGTAGCTGAGCCACAGCAAGCCACCGTGCCACACCATGCCCGGATAGCTGCAATCGCCACCGCTGGGCAGGATCAACTCCGGCTTCACGCCCCCGAGCGCCATCCGACCGACGAAGGTCCTGTTGCCGGTCGTCTTGTCGCCGTAATGCCGGCCGCTGGCGATCATCTCGCCGCCGGGCAAGACGACGAAGTTCGGCCCGCCGATCTGCATGCCGGCGGGATGCCACTGCCAATCTGCGTACGGCGGGGAACTCCGGCCAATCCACGCCGCGCGATCTTCGCCCGGGCCCTCCCGCCGCACCAGCGCCACGCCGTCGCCGTTCTTCAGAAAGCGCACGGTCGCTTCGTTGGGCCGGCCCGGCACTTCCAACTTCGCCATGGGGCGGAAAGCAAGCCCATCGCGGCTTTCAACGAGTGTCACCGTCCATTCGGGGGGAGTGTTGGTGGCCAACGAGTCCGGCTTGGCTTGCCTGTAAGAGATGCCGTAGGCGTGGCCCTTGTGCCAGGTCACACGCCACAGCCAATCACCTTCCTCCAACACACGGCGCGGCGCGGTCCAAGTCCGTCCGTCCTTGGAGAACGCCACGCGGGGTTGGCGTCCGACCAGTTTCTTGCCCTCGTAAACCGAGCCGCCCATGACGAGCATGAGCCGGTTGTCCGGCGTGACGGAGAGCTTCGGATCGCGGAGGTCAATGCCGTCCTCGCTCAGCAGCGCGGCGGATTCCCAACGCTCGCCGTCGCGGGAGGTCAGCACGCGAATCCGGCCATTGCCGCCGACGTGCGCCTCGGACTCGCGGAACGTGCAGAACCACCGTCCGTCAAACCGCGCGAGGTCGGTGAAGGCGTTGTGTGGGGACTCGCTCCAAATCTTGGCGACGGAAACAAGCTCCGGCGGCCCGGCGGTCCGCTGGCTTTGGACCAACTGGCAACCGGTGGCTAACAGAAGTATTCCGAGAATCCAACTAAGCGACTTCATGTCCGTTCTTTCCCGCTGTGCGAGAGTCCGTCTTTGCGAAACAGCTTCTGCATCTCTTCGATCTTTACGGCAAACTCGGCGCAGCCCTCGGCTTCAAGCCGCTCGAAACGGATATCATCGAGAATCTGGGCCTGCACGCCGCGTTTGCCTTGCGCAAGATCATCTATGAGTGCACCGACCACCGCAGCGACGATCTGACCATATGCGCATGTCTCAGCGGGCGCATCGGAGAATCAGAAGGAGGTGGCTGTTTCGATCTTCTGGTATATTTGTTCCCAGCGGTCACCCCAATGATGACCCCAGCCGGCGGCGAACTGCCCGAGTTCGTTCGCAGGGGCAGCCGGAGACTCAGTCTTGGCGAATCCTAGCTCTCTAAACAAATTCGCGACACGCGCGCCGTCCCCAGTCTCGGCGGTTTTCGAGCCGGTGATATAGACGCAGAACCACCAGTAGGCGGTCCGCTCGCCAAGGCGATTGATGAGGAACTTTCCAACATCCTGATCGGTCACCTTGCCCGTGCCGATCTGGGCGTACATACGGATTTCGGCAACTTTCAACGCGGCCATCAGAATCACGCCCACGCCGATGCACCAGTGCAGTCTGCCTCGTGTCGGATCACCTGCGACTGTGTGCCCAATGATTCGGAAGGTTTCCTGAATCTGCCTTGGAGGCATATGCAATGCACCGATCAACTCAACGATGTTCTTGATCCGATGATCGCCGAGTTCCATAAGGCTTGCCCGCTTGTCCCGCTTTACTAGGTAGCATCGTGTGAAGTGCTCCGCGAGCTTCCTCAAACTTGACTCATCTGGTTCCGGCAGCGTTATGGTCCTCTGGACGAATTTGCGGAAGTAATCTGAAAACCGCAAATCAACCCCGAAGAGCGCTTTGGCGGAGCATTCGAGTTGGTCGAAGTCAACCGCAAGAACGAAGACGAGACCATGGACGTCGAACACATGCTTCATGGTTTCCAAGTAGCTGATCGCGTAATCAGGCCGACAGCGATCCAACTCGTCAACGAATAGAAACGCCTTCGGCAGGTCACCGCCGAAGACCTCTCGCAGGGTTTCCTTGAGTCTCGCGAGAGCTTTGGTCCGTTCGTCGTATAGAGTGACAAAATCGGGAATCTTGGTTTGCTTGGCTTGCTTCTTGTCTTCCGCCAACTCGCCAGCGGATTTGGGATCAAGCCCCGTCCAATGTGACACCAAGTTGTTCGCTAGCCCCGTAACAAACCAACCGACTTCCTTGGCGGCTTCACGCAGCCGACCAGTGGCTTCCCCAGCCTTCGCAGGCTCCTCGTCACCGGCGGCCCGTATCAGACCGTTGAGGATGGAAAGGAGCGGGTCACCGCAATAGTCGCTCTCCCAGGCGTTGATGATGATTGCCTTGGGCAGGACTGGCTCACCTTCCTTTCGTTTGTCGAGATCGCTCTTCCACATGGACAGGAAGGTGGTCTTACCAGCACCAAAGGGAGCGTTGAGGCTGACCACGAGGCTTCCATCAACAAAACCATGCTCAATCATCAGAAACCGCTCTAACTTCTGGCTAAAGGGCTTCAGGTCGAGCTTGTCGTGATCCTCGAACGTCAACGTAATCGTGTCATTCATGGAACAGTAGTGTGAAGCTCACTGTGTGCTTTGGCCAGTAGAGTCTCGTTGAGCCATAACATAAACAGCGGCTGACGCCATCGCCAGCCGCTGTTTGCTAAAGTAGCCTGACTCCGTCGAGTCAGCCGCCATAAGTCTGTCTCTCAGGCAAACTTGTTCTTCCGATACGCTCCCATCGCAGGTGCATCCGGATTCACCTCCGGACCGAAGTAGCGGAGTGCGACGAGCGGTTCGGTTTCGCTGGTGTTCTCGAACGTCACGCCGGCCTTCGCTCCGTCTTCGGTGCAGAAGTATTCGTCCTCGGTCAGCTCGGTGAAGCGGATCAGTTTCGGGCTGTTCAACGGCTGGCCGTTGATCTTGCCGCTGCCCTGCACACAGATCAGGCCGTAAGCGCCCTTGTCCTTGATCGTGCACTTCGTGCCCGGCTCGACGGTGAGTTCCTTCGCGGTGAAGAGTTGTTCGCCGTCCACCTTGCCGTAGACAATCCAGCGGTCCACGAAGCCTTCCTTCCGGGTGTCGGCCACCGGCACGGGTTCGAGGTAATGGTTGTCCTTGAAGCTCGGGTCCACGTTCGAGTCCCAATCGAGCTGGTCCACGATGAAATCGAGGTCGTGGTGCTTTTCCTTCGGCATGTCCTTCACGAGGAGCGACCACGGCACGTAGCGACCCTCGACCATGCTTTGATACATGCCGAAGACGTCGCTGCCCCATTGCGGCTCGTAGGTGCAAAGGCTGCCCGGCGCGTGCAGGATGCACGGCCCGACCAGCCAGCCCGTGCCCGGCTTCAGGCGATACGCCTTGGAGAGGTCGAGGATGCCATTGTCGCCCTTGTTCCAATCTTCGAGGCATTTCCGCACCTGCGCCTTGGTCGTGCCCGGCTCGAGGCCGAAGAAGGTGTAGGGGAAGTTGTTTCCGACGTTGTTGTGTTGCGGCGGGAAGTAGTAGCTCTCGGGCTTGCCTTCCTGGCCGACCAGCTTCGCCTGCTTGGCGCTTTGGTGCATGTGGTGCGGAATCGGGCCCATGTTGTCGAAGAACTTGGAATAGACCGGCCACTTGCCGTACTTCTTCCAAATCCGCGGGCCGACGATTGCCGCGCCACAATCCGCGACGGCTTTCCGGAGCGTGAAGCGTTCGTTGCCCACGACGCAGTAGCTCAAGCCTTCGTCCGGGACGCGGCCTTCATTGGCGGCTTCGGTAGTGGAGGCGAACCAGCGCTCGTCAATGCCGCCGCGATTCGCGCCGTAGGCATAGATGTCGTCGGGATGGAGTTTGATGCGCAGGCCGGGTTGGAGGAAGGAGCGCGGCACCCAGGCGGGCGCGAGCCGGAGCAGGCCGCCCGTGCGCGACAGCTCGGCGGCGACTTTGGATTGGGTGTTGCCTTTGACGGTCTTGAGTTGGTTGACAGTGTTCATGGATCAAACTCGCGCTGACGTTGTTAGTTGTTGATGGATCACGATTTCAAATCGTTCACACGCGCCTGAGCAAACCCCGAATCGGCGTCGGCGTCAAACCGTTTTGGCAGGACGCCGCGGCATTGGGCGCATCAGGCTTCGGTGCTTGAACGGGCCACTTGTGGATTGACGATCTGCGTCCGCACAGTGCCAGCGGGGTGCGCAGATGGACTCAACTAAGCGCGCCGGCAACTGGCGGGCACATGATGTGAGTGAGGCTGCTAGCGAATTCCGCCGGTGGACCGGCGGGAAATAACTTCGTGCGGCTGGCGAGGTTCGCCGGTAAGCCGGCTGAAGTCAGCGGTGGGGATTGAGCGGAAACTGCCGTCCGTCTCCCGGATCACAAAAAGCGCCGCAGCGTTGGTGTAAGACTCGATGAGCTTCGGGCCGGCTTCCGGACCTAGGACAAACAATGTCGTGGACAGCGCATCGGCGAGGGTGCAGGTATCGGCTACGACCGTGACGCTACCGAGGGCGTGCTGGACCGGTTGACCGGTGCGCGGGTCGAAGATGTGGCTTTGGCGGTGGCCCTGGGCGTCCATGAAATACTTCTGGTAGTCGCCGGACGTGGAAACGGCCCGACCGGAAATCGAGAGCACCGTCATCGTCGGATCGCCGGGGCGCCATTCATCTACGGGCGCGGAGATGCCGACTTGCCAGCTCGTTCCGTTGGCGTTGTGACCGCTGGCAAACACTTCGCCGCTGATGGAGACGTAGAAGTTGGTCAGGCTTTGCTGCCGCAACACATCTGCCATGGCGTCCACGCCAAACCCCTTGGCGATGGCACTGAGGTTGAGTTGGAGATCGGGGATGTCCTTCACCAGTGTGTTCTGGTCGGTGATCCGTAGATGGCGAAACCCAACTTTGGCCAAAGCCTCCCGGAGTTGAGTCGCGTCGGGTGTGCGGCGCAGGCTGGATTGCTCGCCAAAGCCCCAGAGGTTGATCACCGGGCTGAGCGTCGGATCAAATGCGCCTCCGGACCGAGCATTCACGTCCCGCGCGACCCGCAGCACTCGGGCGAAGTCGGTCGAAACCTGATACGTCTCGCCGGCCTGGGCGCGATTGAATCTCGAGAGCTCACTGTCCGGCTGGTAGTGGGACATCTGCCGGTTCACTTCCTTGAGCCGGCTGTCCACCGCGTCTTTCAGCGCCGCGATCTGCGGTGTGGCCAGATTCGTCCCAGCGATCTTGACGGTGTAAACGCTGCCCATGGTTTCGCCCTGCCACGAGACGAGGGGGAGTTCGGCGGCAATCGCGGTCGCCAGCAAGGCGATGGGACCGAGTAAGCCGACGCCCAGCGTTACGCACCAGCGTCGCGGCTCAAAATCGCGTGCTCGTCCAGCTCGGCTGAGGTTCATGTGTTCAGCGGACGCTGATGATGTAGAACGCAGCAGCGCCGGGCGCGGGATCGGTGTAGGTGTTAAGCGGCGGCGTGGCGGGAATGTTATCCTGGAGGATGGTGAAACCGGACGACAAATCTGTGGCCTTGTGGATTGTGTAGGTCTTGCCCGCGACGCTAGTCCACTGGAGGGACGGCGAGACTCCGCTCACCGGTGGCGGCAGATACACAATGAAGCGTGAATCGCTGTCGGTCGGCGTGGTGCCAGCCACATACTCGGCGACATTCGTCAGGCCGTCGCCGTCGAAATCATCGTTCGGCTTGACGTCCTGGATCGTGCGCAGGTTGTCATCGGGGTTGGCGTCAACAATCTGTTGTTCCCAGGAGTCAGGCAAACCATCGCCGTCCGCATCGGTTGGTTCGGCTGAGATCGTGCCAATTGCGAGCCCTGCTTCATCCTCCGCCACAAAAACCTGCCCACCGCTGGCAGTGAGATTCAGCGCGCGGACGAGTGAATTGAAGGAACGCCTTGGCACGGGCGTAAGCGGGACGCTCACATCCATCGTCGCGGCGAGGTTCAAGCCGTTGCCCAGTGTCGCCAACACCCCAGCCACGGCAACGTCGGCGACAGGCCCTTGCGTAACGCTCGATTTGAGCAGTACGGGAGCAGCACCTGAAACGTCCAGAATGCTCCAGCCACCGGGTCCGTCGGCGAGGTAAGCCGTCGTGCCCGACATGGAAACGCCAGTGGCGAATCCCGGGCTGTCGTAACTGCCAGCCTGGGTCAGCGAACTCGCGCCAATGTCCAGCACGATGATGCCCGCGTTGCCACAGGCGAGATAGGCGCGTGAACCCGCGACCACCATGTCGAATGCAAACGCAGGAGCGGCAAAGGTTGCCACGAGTGATGGACTAGCTGGTGTGGTGAGGTCGAACAAGCCCAGCGTTCGGCCGTCGCTCGCCACGGCGCGCGAACCCGTCACGCCGACATTGCGCAAGCTGGCCAGGTTCGTGCCGCTCCACGAACCCAACAGCACGGGCGCGGCGGGGTTGGTGATGCTGACCACTTTCAATCCATGCTGCCCATCGCCGACCACGGCAGTGTCGCCGGCCAGCGCGACACAGCGCGCGTTCTGCGCATTGGTGAGCCAGCCGATCCAAACCGGACTCGCGGGGTTGGTGACGTTGTACAGACGCAGACCGTTTTCACCCGCGGCAACACAGGCAATCGAGTTGTCGACCGCCACGTCGCAAGCGCGCGTCGCGACGGGCCAGGCAGACTGCAGCACCGGATTGCCGGGGGTCGTGGCATCGAGGACCTGGAAACCGGCAAAGCCGTTGGCGACGAACAGAGAACTGCCGGCCAGGGTCGCGCCGACTGATTGACCGAGCGCCGGTGCCGGCAGCGTGCGCACGAGGGCCGGCGTTGCAGGATATTCGATGTCGAGCACCAGCAACCCGGCATCCAGAGCGGGAACATACGCCGTGCTGCCATTGAGCACCACCGACTGACCGATCACGTTCGCGAGCAGCAGGGAGCCCGCGAACGTTGGGGTTGCTGGCGCAGTGACGTTGATCGCGAAGAAATGGTTGTTGGCATCCACGATGTAGGCGTAGCCATTCGCCACCGCGACCGCCTGACCCGCGTGGAAGAGGTAACTTCCCAGAAGTACCGGCGCGGCGGGACTACTCACGTCGAGCACGAGCAATCCTTTGTGAGCGTCGAGCACGCAAGCGCGCGTTCCTTCCACGGCCACCGCCTGTGCCGGACCATCGGTGAAGTAGGATCCGACCAAGACGGGTGCGCCGGGGGCGGAGATGTTAACGATGCGCAAGCCCGTCGCGCCATCGGCGATGAAGAGGGAATTGCCGCTGACGTGAACGCCGTAAGCGTGCCCGGACGTATCATAAGTCATGACGTGGCTCGGCGAAGCTGGCGTTGAGAGATCCACGAATTGGACTCCCGCACTGCCGCAGGCCACGAAGGCGAACGTGCCTGCCGTGGCCACGCTCTCGATCAATCCTGGCAGTCGGACATTGCTGACTCGCGCGAGCGTGGTGGGATTGGAGCGATCCCAAATCTCAAGCGTGGCGCCGGCACCGACAAGCAGGTGATTTCCCAATGTGGCGACCGCGGCGCAGCGTCCACCCACCGCGCCTGTGAGGCCGGTGGCGTTCAGGCCGAAGCCTGTGCCGGTCAACATGGCCTGGGCGGCGGGTATAGCGGCCAGATTAGTCACCCCGTTCACAACCGTAAAAGCGGCGAGCCAGCGCTGACCGGGCGAGCTGCCAAGCGTCTGCCAGTCGAGAAGGACGGTGGAACTCACGCCAACCGCGAGCCCCGAGACCAACCCACTGGCCACGATCTGATTGGAATTGGTGTCCCGCAGGTACACCGTAAACGTCTCCGAGGCATTCCCGCGGTTGGTCACAGTGACGGCCAGCCGCAGTAGATCGCCGACCTGCGCATCCGCTGTGGGCTCAACCGAGACGACCGCAACATCATGAATGCGCGGCGTGACGGGGTTGAGGCCGAGCAACTCTGCGTCAAAGGAAAGGTCGGCGTCGTTGATGCTCCATTGGTGGACCTCGACGGCGAGCACGTTGGTGCCGAGCACTGCGTTGGTGACCGCCACCTCGCTTTCGAAGTAAGCCAGTTCGTACGTTCCTTCCACAGCAGCGCTGGCCAAGGACGTGTAAGCAACCGGATCGTTGGTCAGGTTCACGCGGTGGATTGCGACCCCGTTGAGGTAAACCACCGCGCCGTCGTCGCAACGGAGGCGTAACCGCAACCACGTGGGCGGAACGTCAACGTTGAACGCCGTCCGGAAGTAGTAAGCTGGATGCTTGTTGTCCGCATCCGGGCCGAAGCTGTTCGTGGTGGTTACGGGATCGCCGTACCCGAACGGGGCGCGCCCAATCGGCCATGAACTGTCGAAGTAATCCGCCGCTTGCCACGGCGAAAGGCTGACATCAGATCCGGTGTCATCGAAGCGCCAGAGGTCGCTGCGCGCAACCAGAACATTCGTTTCCAGCGGGGGCGCGACGAAGACCAAGACGGTGTTGGTGTTGTCGTTGAGTTTGTTCTCACTCGTGACCGGCCCGGCCACGGCGCGCAAAACGTGATTCGTCCACGGCTCAAGCGGCGGCTGCCACGAAAAGATCGCACTGGAGGAACTCCCTGCCGCGAGGGCTGAAATCTGGCTGGTGCCGATCGTGAGGCCATCGGTCGCATCACTCAACACCACGGGGAACGACTCGGTAAACTGCCCCCGGTTGGTGACGAACACCGTAATGTTCGTGGCCACACCGGGCAAAGCCTGAGCCGGCGCGGCGATGGACACGATGCCAACATCGTGCGTTGGCACAGGCGGGAGGGCTGCACCCAGAAGCTCCAAATCAAAGGAGAGATCACTGCTGTCGCGCGCGTTTTGATGCATCTCCACGGCGATCAGGTTGGTGCCGGCATAGAGATTGGTCACGGGCAGGCTCACCTCAAAGTAAGTTGTCTCGTCGGCACCGCCGATCGCACCAAGGGCGAGGTTCGTGTATGAGATGTTTCCGTTTGGCAGGTTGGTTCGGTACGCTTCGGCTCCGTTCAGGTAAACCACCGCGCCGTCGTCCCGACGCAGCCGCATGGTGAGGCTGCTGGGGAGGTTGGTGATGTTGAACTTCGCGCGGAAGTAATAGGTGGGGTGCTTGGAACTGGTGTTCCCGCCGAAACTGAGGGAGGTGTTGGTCGGCGCGTCGCCGTAGCCCAGTGGGCCGCGGCCCAACGCCCACGCGGTATCGGTGTAATTCGTCAGTCGCCAGGTCGTGCCGAGGTTCACGCCCTGATCGTGATAGCGCCAATAGTCGCTCTTGGCGACGTAGGTGTTGGTGGTCAAAGGCGGCGAAACCGTGCTCAGAACCGTCAAGGTGTTATCGGTGGTGGCGGTTTCTCCAGCCACAGTGGCGGCGACTGCGCGCAAGGTATGCACGCCCCACGAAGCGTTGGTGGTGCTCCATTGAAACGTCGTCGTCGTGCCCGCTTGTGCCGCAAGACTCGTGACCTGATTTGTACCAACGACCTTGGCGTCCGTGTCATCCGTCAGCACCACGGCGAACGACTCGGCGGCATCGCCCTTGTTGGTGACCGTAACGGTGATGTTCGTGCGCACGTCCGGGCGCACCGACACCGGCGCGGAGATCCCCGCCACCGCGACGTCGTGGGTCGGAAGCCGGAGGGTGATGGTCTGGGAACGCGTATTGTCGGCGATCACGGTTTCGTTCGGAACGGCGCTGGCGTGCACCACCATCGTGTAACCACCGAGACCGAGACTGGTCGTGCTCCAGTCTATCGTGACGTTCGTCGTCGCGTTGCCTGCCAGATTGCCGACGGGCTGGCTGCCGATCAGCAGACCGCTGGTGGCATTGCTTAGAGTGACCGTGAAAGACTCGGGCACGCTGGTCTTGTTCGTCACGGTGATCACCACCGGCACCATCACGTTGGTCACGGCAAAACTCGGCGCGATGCGGGTGACCGCGATGTCGTAAGCGAGGATCGGCGCGTAGGCCAAGCTCATGCTTCGGAGGTAGGTGTCGTTCGGGTACGTCGCGTTGACGTTCGTGAGCCCCTTGTAGAACGTCAGACCGTTGGTGGTCCATGGCCCCTGGTTATTGCGGTCGGTGAACTCGACGTAGAGCTTGTACACGCCGTCCGGCACGACCACGTTGTTCGTGTCCCGACAATCCCACGTCACGGTTACGGGTGTCCAGGTTGAGATGGTGGCGCCGCTGTAACCGTCAATCGCCGTCGTCTTGCGAGCCGCGGCCCACCGGTAGAGGTACTGTTGGCGCGTCGCGGCATCCTTGCGGATGTTCTGCACCCAGTTGCCCACGGCATCCGTGATCCAGAACGCATCCACGCGGGCGCTGTAGTTGCCGGAGGGATCGCTGAACGCGACGTTGAAGGTCGTCGTGCCGTCCGTATAGGTCGCGGCTGCGGTCGGGTGGGGCAGCACCGCAAGCAGCAGGAGCGTCAGCAACAAGAAGATGTTCTTTGGTTTCATGGTCAACAAAACTCAAGGCAAAGCGGGTGACAACTCAGCGTGCGGAATCGAATGGTGGGCAGGCTCATTGTCTCCGAGCCACTCGGCCACGGTGGTTCGGGCCAGGGCAATCACACGGGGTAGCGCCGCTTGAACCGGCGCAGAAAGCTCCATCCCATAGTCGAGGGTCTGAGGCTCGACGCCGATGATGGAGACGGGTGGCGGCGGGCGGACCGAAAGAAAGCGCATCGCCTCTCGCAAACCCAGCGCATGGATGGAAGAGGTGGCCGGCAGCGAGCCGGTTTCGCCCGCTTCGAAGAAGTAGATCGTGCCGGGCGGCTTGCCTCCTCGGGCGGCATCAATCACGAGGACGCGCGCAGCGGTCTCGACAAAACTCAGGCCATGCAGAATCGCCGTCCCCATCTCGATCATGGTCACGCCTGGAATCGGGGCCTTCTGCAATTCCTGGAGGGCGTGGACGCCGATGCCGTCGTCACCCATCAGCAAATTGCCGACCCCGGCAATAAGGATGTTCGCCGAGCCAGTCTTCAGCTTCTTCGACTGGCGATCAGCGAATGCCCAATCCCTTTCGGGTGCACCTGATTGTCCTCCGGTTAGCAACATCGAGAAGTCGGATTCGAGTTGGCGGCAGCTTCAGTCGGGTAATCCGCCCACCGCGAATACCTTGGCCCCAGGTTCGGCACGGGTGACATGCGTGGCGCAGTCGAGGCACGGATCGTAAGAGTGGACAACGCGCAGGACCTCGATGGGTTTGTCAATGTTGGCCACGGGCACACCCATCAGCGCCTCTTCGAGCGGCCCGCGTTGACCGGCATCATCCTTGGGCGAGAGATTCCAGCAGGTCGGCGTGACGACCTGGTACTTGCCAATCTTGCTGTTGCTGACTTGCAGCCAGTGTCCAAGGGCGCCACGCGGAGCTTCGGTGAGGCCATCCGAGGTAGCGGTGCCAGGATTGGCTCGATGGGTGTAAGCGCCCTGGTAAGTCGCCAACTCGGCGAGCCATTGTCGCATGGCGAGCGCAATCTTAAGCGTTTCGCGCGCGCGCGCCATGTGACGGTCCATGGTCGAAACTCCGTTCGTGTATTCGCCGGTGACGGTCATGCGCGCCAGCGGACCCACTTCGTAGGGGACACCTTCGTAGCGCGGGGCTTTCAGCCACGAGTAAGCGCCCGCCTTCGGGTACTGTGCGTTGGTGTCTGACTGGAGAATCGGTTTATTGCCGTCGGCGTCGGAGTACCAGGAATATTTGACCTGCTCCAGAATCCGCGAGGCATCCACTGTCTGCACCCCGAGCGTGCCATTTGCCACTCGGCCACGGTGAAGCAACAGGGACGGAGTGGCCGAGTTGTCCTGCTCAAAGACTCCGAAGGCGAGCAGGTTGCC
>CAZWJC010000144.1:0-17729 GCA_964634255.1 uncultured Verrucomicrobiota bacterium
ACACGGCATCTGCAAGTACTGCTACGGTCGTAATCTGGCTTCCGGCAAACTCGTGGAGATGGGCGAGGCGGTGGGCATTATTGCCGCCCAATCCATCGGCGAACCGGGCACGCAGCTTACGATGCGTACGTTCCACATCGGTGGTGTGGCCGCCGGCACGTTCAAGCAGCCGATCATCAAGGCGAAGTACGATGGTATCGTTAAATATAACGAACTTCGTTTCGTGACGCTTGAGGACGGTAGCAACATCGTGTTGAACAAGAACGGTTCGGTTTCCATCCTCGCCGAGGACGGACGCGAACTGGAAAACCACACGATTGTCATCGGCGCGGTCATCTCCGTCGCGCCGGACGCCAAGATCAAGAAGGGCGACACCGTTGCGCAGTGGGACCCGCACAACGTGCCGATTCTCTCCGAAAAGGCCGGTCGCGTGAAGTTCCACGATATCATTGAAGGTGTGACCATGAAGCAGGAGGTGGACGAAACCACCGGCCAGGAAGCGATGGTCATCATTGAGCATAAAGAGGATTTGCACCCGCAGATCATCATTCTCGATGACAAGCACGAGGTCGTTGCGAACTACCCAATTCCGTCGGATGCACACATCGTGGTGCAGGAGGACGATCGAATCGTCGCCGGTTCCTTGATGGCGAAGACGCCTCGTAAACAGGCGAAGACGAAGGACATCACGGGCGGTCTGCCGCGCGTGGCCGAGTTGTTCGAAGCCCGGCGGCCCAAAGACGCCGCCGAGATTTCCAAGATCGACGGGATCGTGGATTTCGGCGCGAGCGTGCGCGGTAAACGCTGCATCGTGATCAAGGATGCGCAGACCCAGTTGGAGGAGGAACACCTCATTCCCATTGGTAAGCACGTCATTGTCTTTAAGGGCGACTTTGTGAAGAAGGGCCAGCAACTGACCGAAGGTCCGATGGACCCGCACGAGATTCTGGACATCTGCGGTCCCCAGGAACTTCAAGAACACCTGGTCAACGAAGTGCAGGAGGTCTATCGCCTCCAGGGTGTGACGATCAATGACAAGCACATTGAGATTATCGTCCGCCAGATGCTCCGCAAGGTGCGCATCACCGAGCCGGGCGACACGCAATTCCTCTGGGGCGAGCAGATTGACAAGCTGGAGTTCGAGGCCGAGAACGAGCGCGTGGACAAGATGGGCGGCAAGCCCGCCGAAGCGCAGCCAGTGCTGCTCGGCATCACCAAGGCGTCGCTCGAAACCGACAGCTTCCTTAGCGCGGCGTCGTTCCAAGACACCACGCGGGTGCTCACCGAGGCGGCGACGCGTGCCAAGGTGGACTACCTGCGCGGCTTCAAGGAAAACGTCATCATGGGCCACATCATCCCAGCGGGCACGGGTTTTGACCTTTATCGCAAGACGAAGATCAAGGCGCTCGTGGAGATTGTGGAAGAACCTGAACCGGAGCCGGCATCGCTCTTATTGGACGAACCAACCCCGGCAAGCTAGGCCACGCGGCGGGGGACGGGTTTCAGGGCGACACCTGAACGCGCCACCGATTCAAAACCGTTTTTGACTCGGGCCGTCTGTGTTGGATACACTGTTTCTAACCCGCGTCGGGCCGCTTGTGCCCGGCGCGGGAACTGATTTTAGATGAAGCTGATCACCAATCTGTTCACCTCGTCGCTCGGCCGCAAATTCATCATGGCCGCGAGCGGCTGTGTGCTCTTCCTGTTCGTGGCGGGGCACATGGTCGGTAACCTCCAAATCTTCCTCCCACCGGAGGCCATCAACCGCTACGCGCACTTCCTCCAGTCGCTGGGCGAATTGCTTTGGGGCGTGCGCCTGTTCATGCTCACCATGATCGTGCTGCACATCTGGTCGGCAGCCTCGCTCACCTTGGAGAACCGCGCCGCGCGGCCCGTGCGCTACGGCGGCGGCTTCGCACCCTTCGGAGCGGATCTGGCTTCGCGGACGATGTTCATCAGCGGCCTGATCCTCGCCAGCTTCCTGATCTACCATCTCCTCCACTTCACGGTGCGTGTTGAAGGCATCAACGGCACGCAAATCCCGATTGGCCAGCTCAAGGATCCTGCCACGGGACATCCCGATTGCTACGCCATGGTGGTTGCCGGTTTCAGCGTTGTGCCGGTGTCGCTGTTCTACATCATCGGCGTCGGCTTGCTCTGCTTCCACCTAAGCCATGGCATCCAGGCGATGTTCCAATCGCTCGGCCTGCGCAACGCCGCCTACGCCGATTTGATCGCCAAGGCGTCCAAGGTGATCGCTTTAGGGTTGTTCCTCGGTTACGCCTCGATCCCGACGTCCGTGTTCGTGTTCGGGCATGGCAAGGCTTACTTGAATGAAGTTGTCAAAGCCCAGCCCGTGCAGGCTGCGGCGGCGGAAGCTGGAAAGGAACTGGTGAAGTAACATGGCCACTTTGAATTCCAACGTCCCCTCCGGCCCGCTCGCGCAGAAGTGGGAGAGCCACAAGTTCCACGGCAAGCTCATCAATCCGGCCAACAAGCGGAAATACAAGATCATCGTCGTGGGTGCCGGCCTCGCCGGTTCCTCGGCGGCTGCCACGCTGGCCGAACTGGGCTTCGACGTTCACAATTTCGTCTTCCACGATTCTCCGCGTCGCGCGCACTCGGTGGCCGCACAGGGAGGTATTAACGCCGCCAAGAATTACCAGAACGACGGTGACTCCGTGCATCGGCTGTTCTACGACACGATCAAGGGTGGCGATTTCCGCGCCCGCGAAGCGAACGTGCATCGGCTCGCCGAAGTCTCGGTCAACATCATTGACCAGTGCGTCGCCCAGGGCGTGCCCTTCGCGCGTGAGTACGGTGGCTTGCTCGATAACCGCTCGTTCGGCGGGGCGCAGGTCTCGCGGACGTTCTACGCCCGCGGCCAGACCGGCCAGCAGCTTTTGCTCGGCGCGTATTCGGCGCTGTGCAAGATGATCGCCGACGGCGGCGTTAAGTCGTACACCCACGCCGAGATGCTGGACCTCGTGGTCGTGGACGGCCACGCCAAGGGCATCATCGTGCGGAATCTCCGCACCGGCCAGATTACGCGGCACAATGCTGACGCGGTGGTTTTGGCGACGGGCGGCTACGGCAACGTGTTTGATCTTTCGACCTACGCCCGCGGTTCGAACGGCACCGCGATCTGGCGCGCCTACAAGCGCGGCGCGTGCTTCGGCAACCCGTGCTTCACGCAGATTCACCCGACCTGCATCCCGGTCACCGGCGATTATCAATCGAAGCTGACGCTGATGAGCGAATCGCTTCGTAATGATGGTCGCATCTGGGTGCCGAAGAAGAAGGAAGACCGCCGCAAGAATCCGGCGGACATCGCCGAGGCGGATCGCGATTACTACTTGGAGCGCATGTACGGCGCGTTTGGCAACCTCGCTCCGCGCGACATCGCCAGCCGCGCCGCCAAATACGTCTGCGACGAGGGTCGCGGCATCGGCGAGAGCGGGTTGGGCGTTTACCTCGACTTTGCCGATTCGATCAAACGCCTCGGCGAGCCCAAGATTCGCGAGCGTTACGGTAATCTCTTCGACATGTATCATGAGATTACGAACGAGAACGCCTACCAGACGCCGATGCGTATCTACCCCGCCGTGCACTACACGATGGGCGGCCTGTGGGTGGACTACAACCTGATGAGCAATCTGCCGGGCCTGTTCGTGCTCGGCGAGGCAAACTTCTCCGACCACGGCGCGAACCGCCTCGGCGCGAGCGCGCTCATGCAGGGTTTAGCGGACGGTTACTTCGTCTTGCCCGGCACGATCTCGAATTATCTGGCGACGCAGAAGCCGGACAAGCGTCCGAGCACGGATCACGCGAGCTTCAAAGGCGCGGAGGAAAACGTGCGCGGCATCACGAAGCGATTGCTTGGCGCGAAAGGCAAGCGCACGCCGGCGAGTTTCCACAAGGCGCTCGGCAAGATCATGTGGGAGCAGTGCGGCATGGCGCGCAACAAAGCGGGCTTGGAGAAAGGCATTCAGCTCATCCGCAGCCTGCGCGAAGACTACTGGAAGAACGTCAACGTGGCGGGCGAGGAGAATGATTTCAACCAATCGCTCGAACGGGCTGGTCGGCTGGCGGACTTCATGGAACTGGGCGAGTTGATGTGCCTGGACGCGCTGCACCGCGAGGAAAGCTGCGGCGGCCATTTCCGCGAGGAGTATCAATACACCAAGGACGATCCCGAAGTGCAGCAGGGCTTGGTGAACCCCGGCGACGTGAAACGCCGCGACGACCAGTTCGCCTTCGTTTCTGCGTGGGAATACGCCGGAGAAGACAAACAGCCCGTGCTCAACAAGGAGCCGCTCATCTATGAGGAAGTGAAGATGAGCACGCGGAGCTACAAATAACGCACGATTGACGAATTTCGATCTACGAGTCGCATGAAAGTTAAGTTGAAAGTTTGGCGGCAGAAGAATGCCAGCGCGGCGGGCGGTTTCAAAACCTACGAATCGCCGGACCTGAACCCGAACATGTCGTTCCTCGAGATGATGGACGTGGTGAACGAGGACCTTGCCAACCGCGGCGAGGAGCCGATTGCGTTCGACCACGACTGTCGCGAGGGCATCTGTGGCACCTGTTCGCTCGTCATTGACGGCAAGCCGCACGGCCCGCACCGCGCGGTGGCAACCTGCCAGACCTACATGCGCAGCTTTTCCGAAGGCGACACGATCACGGTCGAGCCGTTCCGCGCGAAAGGCTTCCCGCTGATCAAGGACCTCGTGGTGGACCGGAGTGCCTTTGAGCGCATCCAGCAGGCGGGCGGTTTCATCACCGTGCGCACCGGGGCCGCGCCGGACGCCAACGCGATTCCCATTCCGAAGCACAAGGCGGAAGCCGCGATGGATGCCGCGCAGTGCATTGGCTGCGGTGCGTGCGTAGCCGCGTGCAAGAACGCCAGCGCCATGCTCTTCGTCGCCGCGAAGGTTTCGCATCTGAACCTGCTTCCGCAGGGGCAGCCGGAGAAGGAACGCCGCGTCCTGGCGATGGTGAAGCAGATGGATCAGGAAGGCTTTGGCGCCTGCACGGTCACGGGTTCCTGCGAGGCGGCCTGCCCGAAGGGCGTCAGCCTGAACTTCATCGCGAAGATGAATCGCGACTACGGGCTGGCCTTGCTCAAGGGCTGAGCAGTTTGGGAAACAACCTATCGGCGCGCACCATTCGGTGCGCGCTTTCTGTTTCTCAGGCCGCCTCTCAGAGCATCATTACCGACACAAGTCGTCGGCTTCCAGCGTGCGAACGAGGTCCTTCTCGGCGATCACCCAATTCTCCAGCGTCAGCGGGTGATCGGGGAGCTTGTCGCGGTACATTTCGTAGGCGTGCTGGCGCACCATGCCCTTGGTAATGCCCGGCGTAAACGGCTCGGGCTGCGTCTGGGGGACCGAGGCGACATCATTCATGGTTCGTGCCTTTCCCATACTGAACGTAAGTTACCCCAAGTGGCCTGGAGCACAATGCCGGCATTGTTGGCTTGCACGTCGTGCCAATGCGCGTCAGCACGCGGGTTGGCGCAACAGTCAAATCGCTTGAACGCGACCGGGTCCGACTTTATGGTGATTCCCGCAGACGCTGAATGAGTATGAACACTGTCATCAACCTTCGCTCTCTTGTTGCGGCTTTGGCCGCGTCCTTTTTCTTTCTCAATGCCAGCACGGCGACGTGGGCCAACGTGTATGTCACGAACATCCGTTTGGTCGGCAGTGCTGGAGATGCGGCGATCTACATCCCGTGCGGTGTAGTCACCATCAGCTACTTGCTCAACGAACCCGCGACGGCTGGCCTTACGATTGACATTCTCAATGGTGATACCGTGACTCATTCGATCGCGTATGCCGGAGGCGCTGCGGAAACGGACCGTGGGGAGCACGCGGTGACATGGACGGGACATGCCCAAGGCGTCTTGGTTCCTCTGACCAACTATACCGTGCGCATCACGGCCGCCGCCAACGGTTATGAGGAATGGACGCAGATCAGCAATGACTTCGACCCGGGCAGTTCCGTGTGGGATCCCACCAGCATTGCGGTGAACTGCAACACCAACAGTCCCTACTACGGCCAGGTCTATGTGGCCAACGCCAGCCCGGGACCGAACCCCGGCTTCAACCCTGGCGATCTGGTGGGCATTCTCAAACTTAACGCCGACGGGAGTCGTTCTTTCAGTGGCGCGCAGAGCACGGGTGGCTGGCGCTGGACCGGGGACGGGTTCAGTCCGTGGAAGATCGAAGTCGCCGCCGATGATACGGTGTATGCCTATGACTGGACCAGCAACGCGGTTCTGCGTTTCGATCAGATGATTTCGGCGGAGTCCCGCTCGGAGGTTCTGCGATCAGACAACTTCCCAGCCGGCGCAGAATTCAGCGGCCTCGCGGTGACAGGCAGCGGTACGAATGCTCAGTTGTGGATGACGGATGCGAGCGCCCCAGATGGGGTTGGCGTTCGGCGCTGGCAGGTTGGCGCGCGTGGAACGGCGGCCACGAACGATCTGGGCGTGACGGTGGTTCAAGCTGGCACCAACTCCGATTTGAGCTTCGCGCCTTACGACGTCACGGTGGACTCGAGCAATCGCATCTTTGCGCTCCAATACCGCGAGGCGCTTGGCGACCCGGCGATGCGTGTCCTGTGCTTCCCGCCATATACGAACAGCGCAGCCGCCTTGACGAACGCGCAATGGAAGGTTGGCAGTGGCAACAATTCTATGCGGGGCGCCTCCGGCGTGGCGGTGGATCCCACCGGTCGTTACGTCGCCGCCGCGTTTGCGGGGGCCTTGGTGAGCGGTTCGTTGTCCGGCGGCCGCACCATGGTGCTTGACGCTACGAACGGCCAGACGGTCACGAGCATCATCACCGACATCGCGGGAGGTGAGAGTCACGACCACTTGGACGTGGCGTGGGACAACGTGGGTAATCTCTACGACGTGGACAACTACGAAGGCATCTGGCGGGTCTTTTCGCCGCCGGGCAGTAACGCCGCATCGACCGTGGCGCTGGTTCCATTACGCGTGTCCGAGCCGCCGCTGGCGCCGGTTCTAAAGGCGGTAGATTTTTCAGCGGGCCAGTTCCGTTTCCTCCTGACCGGCAGGACGAACGTCAATTACGCCATCCAAGCCTCGACGAACCTCACGGACTGGGCTTCGGTCGCAACGAATGACGCGCCCGCGACCTGCTCGACACGGTTGGTGTCTGTAAAGGCTTCCGGGGCGCGCAATTTCTACCGCGCCACACCGGCCTCGACTCCGTAAGACCGCCCCTCGCCGGGTGGGGTTTAGTGCCGCGCCCGGTAGAAGAGGCCCGGGCTGTTTGTAACTGGTGGGCTGAAGAATTCGCATGTTCCTGCGGTGTTCGTGACCGTGGCGACGCTGACCCAGTTGCTCAGCGTCGAGGAACTTTCGATCTCATAAACGCCCGGTGCGCCACTCACCGTGAGCCGAAGTCGGCTGTCGTTTTGCAGGCCGTAACCCGTGATTTTCAGCGGCTCCCACGGAATCAGAAAGACCAGCGCTGCCGCCATATACTGAGCCCGCACAGTGGCGCTCGAAATCGTCTCGAAGGGGAAGCCCAGATACACCACCCGCCCCCCTCCTGCCGAGCCATCATATTGCAGTGCGGCCGCGCCGCCTTGGCCACCGACATAGCTGAGTGCGGCCTGAGTCCCGTTGCCGTTGGCCAAAAGGACATCCGGGTAACCCACCGCATAAATGCCCTTGGTGCCGTCATCGAAAACCGCGCTTGGCATCCCAGAGAGCATTGAACCAGAAGCCGGCGACACCGTGTAACTCAACGAATCATCGGAGCCCAAGCGCGCATGGATTATGTTGTTTAGAAACGCCCGGTCCTCCGCCGTCGGCCCGGAGGAACGATCCAAATCCCAGGCGATTTCCGAGCCCGAGACGAACAGATTTCCGCCCGCGTTCAGATATGCCGATACGCGCGTTTGCTCGGAGCTGCTGAAACTCTCGTCGGCGGTGGATTCCTGTCCGCACGCCCAGACCACGACGGGGTAGTTTGTCAGGTTGACGATGCCGTTTGCGACGGCCTCGTTCTGGCAGGAGTCGAAGCTAAAGCCGGCGGCACTGACCGCCCGGGCGTGCGCCACCACGTAATCGAAGGCGTTGTTCCCGCGTGCGATCACGCGGTCCATGGTCCCGGCGTTGCCGTCGTGCCCGGGCGTCTTGTAGCTGCCGGACGGTGTCTGGCGGAGATTGAGAGATCGTTCGAAGCGGTCGAAGGCATTCACGAGCAGAACTCGTTTCGTTGCTGGATCGGTAGCCCGGCGGCAGGCCACAGTCTCGGAAGGCAACGATTCGCCACCGGCATTCGTAGCCGCCACGCGGAAGAACAGGTCGGTATCGGTCGCGAGATTCGTGACCAACAGCGATAGCGTGCCCGCGCCGCTCACTCCCACCGGTTCGCCAAAGCCGTAGCCGTCCGTGGAACGATAGACGACATACCCGGTCGCACTGCCGCTCCCGCCCTGCGTCACCGGCGCGGCCCAGGAAACGACGATGTTGCTGCCGTTCGCCACCGCCCGCACGTTGCCGGGCGGCTCGGGCATGAAGTTCAACGCCAGACCGTCGAACTGGTTCATGTAGCGCACGACCGCTTGATACGAGGCGCGCGCCACCCAGTTCCTTACCTTGGGATCGCGCAGGAGCTTCGCGTCACTGTCGCTGTCGTGGAAGGCCACCTCGATGATTGTGGCGTCCATCTCGTAGTTTAGCGTGTCCCCGCGAATCTCCCCGAACGCGTAATCGGAGCGTGCGTAGGTGACGCTGGTACCCCGGTTGTACCAGGCGAGCTCCAGCGGTGGACTGCCGATGCCGACGAGGTCGTTGTTGACCTCCAAGCCGATCAACTGGGCCAGGCGGAACTGATTCGAGGTGCTCGTGCCGGCGAACAACGTCTCGTTGTTGTAGAGACCGATGGCGCCGCGTCCGCCGCCAGCGTTGGAATGGAAGCCGATGTAAACCCGCTTGAAAAGGTTTCCCGCATCCTCGCGGTTCATCTCGCGCGCCATGCGTGGCGGAGCACCCACGGTGTCTTCTGCATCCGTGCCTGAGCCGTCATACAGGCTCGAAGACTGTCCCTGACCCGTGGCGCGTTGCACCCAGTAGCGCGAGCTTTCCTCCTCGCGCGGATAGGTGGAGACACCGAAGCCGCGATCCACGTCGCCCATGCCATTTCCAAAACGGATGGCATCGGCGATGACCACGCTGCCAACCGAAGGGGTCGATTGGAGATTGCTGATCACCACCGCGCCGCGGGTGGCGTTTACGCCGGTGTTGAAGTAATACGTGCCGAGGTATACCCAGCCGTTGCCGACCATGTAATGCGGCACACGCACCAGCGATTCGCCGCCCGTGTGCCGGATGCGATAAAGCTGACTCGTACGGTTGCTGCCATGCTGAACCCAAGTGTAAACCGGATAAAAGCCGGCCATCGGGATGTTCGGCGAGTAAGTGGCCGTCGCTGTCTCGCTTGCGGCGATGGAGGCGAAGCGGTAAGGCACATCTCCCGCGCTGCCGAAGAAGATCGTCGAACTGCTGTTGGCCCACACGCCGCTAAACGTGACCCCGGCCGAATCGTTGTCCAGCACGACTTCGTTGGTCTGAAATCCGATCGGGCGGAAGGGGACGACCGTCGCGCCGGCGTTGAAGCAGTACAGGGCGAACATGGTCATCTGATCAAGGTTGCCGTAGTCCTCGTTCATCTCCAGCAACAATCCGCGGCCTAGTGCCCAACTGCTCGAACCGGCGGCCCAGCCGTGTCCAGCACTGGTGAAGACGATGCGCCCGGAGAGCGCGCCCACCGGTTGGCCAGTTGCCGGGGCAATTGGGCCGGCAGCTTTCGTGCCCGGTTGACGGGTGTCGGTTTGTGGAGTCGGGAGTGAGCCATCCGGCAACAATTCGAAGTAGTCTGGTGACTGCGGAATTGGGCCACCGCTGGGATCCGGTTCTTCGCCCACGCCCACGCTCTCTTCCGTGGATGGGGCAGGGGAGTTGGCTGTCGCCGGCATGCGCATCATGGCCGCAGCCAGAAGCGCGACGAAGACAAATCCAGCACAACTCGAAGAACGCGACTGGGAGGCCAAAGCCTTGGAACACCACATCATAACTTCACTGGTTCACAACGCTGCGACCGTTCGCAGCCTGCACAATCTACCGTGCGTGCGAGCAACAGCGCAAACTACTTCCCAAACGCTTTTCGCTTTCACGAGGCGGGCCGAGTTGCTACAACCCCGCCATGCCTGCAAAGCTCACCATCGGATTTCTCGGCACCGGCAAGATGGCCACTGCGCTGGCCAAGGGATTCCTGCGCGCGAAACTCATCGCCCCACGGCAGGTCATCGGCAGCGATCCCGTGCCGGCCGCGCGCGCGGCGTTCGGGCAGGAAACCGGCGCCCGCATTGTTGGCGACAATCTGAAGGTGGTGGAGCTTGCCAGCGTCCTGGTGTTCGCTGCGAAGCCTGACCAGGCCGCCGCCGTGCTCGCGGAGATCCGCGACCACTTCACGCGGCGGCACCTGCTCATTTCCATCGCCGCGGGTGTGCCCACCGCGAAACTGGAAGCCGCGCTGCCTTCCGGCTCGCGTGTCATCCGTGTGATGCCGAACACGCCAGCGCTTGTGGGCGCGTCGGCATCGGGCTTCGCGTTGGGCCAGCACGCGACGAAATCCGACGGCGACCTCGCGCAGCGGTTGCTCGCATCTGTGGGCGTCGCGTTCGCGCTCAAGGAATCGCTGCTGGACGCCGTGACGGGCTTGAGCGGCAGCGGTCCGGCCTACGTGTATCAGTTCATCGAGGCGCTCAGTGACGGCGGCGTGGCGACAGGCCTGCCGCGCGACGTCGCCACGAAGCTCGCGGCGCAAACCGTCCTGGGCGGCGCGAAGATGGTTTTGGAGACCGGCATGCACCCCGGCGCGCTCAAGGATATGGTGACCAGCCCCGGCGGGACGACCATTGAGGGTTTGCACGAGTTGGAGAAAGGCAGACTGCGCGGCACGGTTATGAGCGCGGTGCGCGCCGCCGCCGAAAAATCCAAGAAGCTCGGGCAGGGGTAAGATGAAAACTCGAAAACCGAAAACCGAAGCTCGAAGGGTGACCGAAATTGGAATTCGGAAACTGATGCTGATGATAGGTTGTCTTCGGAATTCGCCCGTCGAGTCTGCTTCGGCCATCGGTTCTTGCCCTTCGGAATTTCTATTCCCATGAGCCTTCCTCCTCCGACTGACAAGCAGGCCCGCGTGATCTGGTTCGCCCTCACCGGCCTGGCGTTGGCGACGATTGTCGCGCTGATCGTGGCCCTGGTGTGGGGCCTCGGCCAGGTGCTGAACGTGCTCGCTCCAGTGATCTGGCCGGTCGCAGTTGCTGGCGTGCTGGCCTACTTGCTCGATCCCGTCGTGGATTTCCTGGAGCGCAAGCGCGTGCCCCGTACGCGGGGGATCCTGCTGGTGTTTCTCGTCGCAGCGCTGCTCGTGGTGGCGCTGTTCGGCAGTGTGGTGCCACGGCTGGTGGTGGAAACCCGGCAGCTTGTGACCAGCGTGCCGACGTTTGTTGCCAAGCTCGAAGCCCGTGCGTCTGAGTGGGCCAACCATCCGCCCGCGCCCCTCCGGGCCGTGCTTGACCGATTCGGTATTCCGTGGCCCGGACTCCCGGCCCCGACGAACACGTTGCCCCATACCACGAACGCGCCGGTCGGTCAGCCGACGCCGGATTCGTCCGCAAAGCCGGCGGGCGGTGGCTTGTTGGATCAACTCGACACGGGCACTGTCCAGCAAGCCACGGAACTCGTGGGCAAGGTCCTGAAATCCGTGGGCACGTGGCTGGGCAACCAGTTAACGCGGTTGACCGGCCTGTTCGGCATCGTCGCCGGATTGGCGTTGATCCCGATCTACCTGTTCTACTTGCTCCAAGAGAAACGCCTGATCGCCGAGAACTGGACAGACTACGTGCCTGCCGGCGATGCACGGCTCAAGGAGGAACTGGTTTTCGTGATCAACTCGATCAACGATTACCTCATCGCCTTCTTCCGCGGTCAGGTGCTGGTGGCGATGTGCGACGGCGTCCTCTACGGTGTTGGTTTCGCACTGATCGGCCTGCCGTATGCCTTCCTCATCGGCGTGGTGGCGATGGCGGTGACCATCATTCCGTTTCTCGGGGCGATCGTGACCTGTGGCACTGCCTTGCTCATCGCGCTGGTGACATTTGGCGACTGGCAGCATCCGGCGTTGGTGGTGGGGGTGTTTGCGGTCGTGCAGGGCGTCGAGGGCTACGTGCTGCAACCGAAGATTCTTGGCGACCGCGTGGGCTTGCACCCGATGGCGATCATCCTCGCGATCATGACCGGCACGACGCTGCTGGGTGGGGTCTTGGGCGGTCTGCTGGCGATTCCCCTGGCGGCCGCACTGCGCGTGATCATGTTCCGCTACGTGTGGACGAAGCGGGAGGTGTGAAAGCTGTCGGTCAGGAACCGCCATTTGGCTGCGCAGTTGGCGGTGGTTGGCCAGACCGCCGTCACGAATCACTCCTGCACGCCCACGCGATAGAAGAAAGGACCCATCCCATCCGCATTAGCGTCGCGGTACGACGTCGTGCCGGTTTGACCGTTTACGGTGCTTTGGATCATGAAGAAATCCGCCGAGGTCGGATTCGTGCCTCGTTCGACCCAGTAGGAGCGAGTGCCCATGCTTTGCCAACTCACCGTCACTCCGGATGCGCCCTTAGCCAAAGCGACCATCCGCAGGACGGAGAGGGCATTGGTGGGAATGGTGTCCGCCCGCCATTCCTGCCAGTTGTTGATTCGGTCTCCGTCGGGATCAAGAAAGTCCGCCGAGCCATCGGTGGGCCATGCGTATTGTTGAAGCCAAGCATAGGAAATCAGCGACCCACTCCCTTGGTACTCGGAAGCGCCGATATCCACCGTCCCGCCGACGATTCGAGGTAAGCCACCCATGTCAGTCGCGTTCCGAGCGTAGACATTGCGACCGGCGTTGATGCAAGGTGAGTTCGATTGGAGGCGCAGATCGCTCCAGTTGTTCGTACTCACGAATAGCGGTGCGTTGGTGATGTTGCCGACACCCAAATCTGGCAACGGGGTCGTGCAGCAGTAGTCCATCAGACCCTGTCCATACGCGTAGTGGTTTGGGCCGGTTGGCGCAGTGTTAAAGCAAATGATGGAGTTCCTCAGCGAACCCCAGTGCGCCACACCCCCACCCACAACGGCAGAGTTGCCAACCACTGTGCAGTTGCCGAAGTCACCTCCATATGCTCCCCCTCCAAAACCTGCCGAATTACCAACCAACACACAGGTGTCCAGCGTGCCTCCAAGCGCGCCACCACCATTTTCAGTAGCGCTGTTGCCGACCAGCGTGCAGTTGCCCAGCGTGCATCCATTCGCACCGCCACCGGAGTTCTTCGCCGAATTGCCGGTCAGAATGCAGTTTTCCAGCACGGCCTTTGACACCCCCCCGCCAAAGGCGTTGTACGCATCTGTAACGCTGTTGCTGAGCAAACTGCAGTCTCTCAAGGTCCCCCGGTACGCTCCGCCGCCCTGCTCTTGAGCAGAACAACGAGTGATCACGCAATTGGAAATCATGGCAGACTGGGATTCACACCACACCCCGCCGCCAGCCGACTCGCGATAGGTTGGATAACCGTAAACGGCCCGCGTGGCCCCGTTGGTCAATGTGAACCCGGACAGGCTGGCACCGTTCGTCAGATACACGCATCGAATTGCTCCGTCCTGATCGCCCCGAATCGACGTGAATTGGGGACCGTTGACGCTGTGCACAGTTACTGGTTTGTCCACGACCACCCGGTTGGTCATCTTACCATAAACCGCACGTCCGCCTGTGGCATAGACCCCGTTCGTCACCAACACGCAGGTTCCGGGGTTAGGCACGGCTGCAATGGCGTCAATGGCCTCTTGAATGGTGTGGGCCGCCGTGGCCCAATTCGTGTAAGGTGAGGTCGGCAGAGGGCTGTCAGGGGCGACATAATAGATGGGCGCTACAGGAAGCAATGCCACATGGACGACCTGCGTCGCGGTTACACCGTTCGGGTAGCTCTGATTGAACGCTCGCAGCACGACTGCGTAATCTCCTGGTGCTGTCCATGCGTGTGATCTGTTCATCCGTCCGGAATACGGTCCGATGCTTGAAACGGCACCATCTCCAAAGTCGAATACGCTTCCAGTGCTGATCCCTGTGATCGTCGCCGTGAGCTCGACGACAAAGCCCGTGAGCACATTCGTGTAGGCCGCGGCAAGAGTTACCTCTGGAGGACTGGGCACGAAGCTGGCGGAGTACTCATCGCAACCGATGGAAGGCGGGGTGGTCCAAGTTTCACCATCAATGTCCGTGCCATTCGAAGCCGTAGCGCTACCGGCTCCACGGCAGGGAGAATCGGCGCCTAGATGCATGGCGTCTGAGAGGTTGGGATTCAAATCCATATTGCCCGCACCGCTTGTGGGGAGCGGTGTGGTGCAAGTGAAGTTAACAACATCATAGGGCGAGCAATTGGGATAGCTTCCCAAGCCGTTGTTTGCATAGATAATGCAGTTGTCCATTGAACCTTGCTGCACCCCTCCCCAACTTTGAGCCGAGTTGCCGACCACGTTGCAGTGGACCAGTCGAATGCGGAGTCCTTGGCTCAAGTCTCCCGACGCACCGCCACCTGCACCTGCTAGGTTTCCAATCAATGCACAGTTGTGCAGAGACCCAGAATAGGCACCCCCACCGTATTCGGAGGCCGAATTGCCCACGATCACACAGTTGGAAACCCAGGTGCTGGACGACGCGCAGCGGACTCCACCGCCATAGTCCGCTACACCGTTAGTCAACGTGAACCCGGACAGACTGGCCCCGCCAGACAGGTCCACACAGCGGACTTTGCTTGCGCCATCAATCGTAGTAACGCTGGCGCCGTTCACGCTCCGCAAGACGATGGGGTTGACGACAGAGACAGCTGCGTAAACTCCATTGGTCACCACGACCTCATCGCCGATGCCGGTCGTGTTCACGGCGTCCTGGATTATCGTAGCTGCGGTATTCCAATTGGTGTAGGGCGGCGTGGGGTTGGGGCTGTTCACGTCCACGTAGCGGGTGGTTGCCGCTTTGGCGATAACCGATGAAACGAAGAGAGCGGAGAGAGTTGCCGTGAGTTGCGTTTCCCATGTCTTCATGCTGAACCTTCCATTTGGTAAAGCGTTTCTACACAGTCGCAAGGACCCCGTCAAGCAGGCATTCCAGTTTCCTTTAGCTTCAGAATTCCTCAGCGATTCGGAGGTGGGGTTCCCGCGTGGGGGGCACCGTCTCCGCAAGATTGGACCGCGCCCGGTCTCCGGGCGCAGCGGGTTTGTCGCGTCGGAGTTGCAGGACGTTCCACCCACAGCGCGTCCGCCATCACTGCGAGCAGAGGACTGTTCGCGGTCCGGTCGGCAAGGGTGGGAAGGGATGCAAGACGAAACCACCGTGCCGGCGGATTGCCAACACAGCGATTGCGATTTCAGATTCTGATGACTATCGGGCTATGCACCCATACCGTCTTCGAACGAGTCGGCAACCCTCGGCCACGTGAGATTGTCGCGCACGAAGACGATGCCGTTGTCGCTCGTCCAGTCGAGGTGCTTGTGGGCACTCCCGGCTTCGACGACCCTCGGCCTTCGCCTTGAGCCGCGTCGACGCGTGGCGTCGGCAGGGTGTCTATCTAACTGCGACACTAGCGGGGCTGGGCGGCTTTCCGCTCGGCACGCTGCAAGTCGCGGAGCGGGCGGTAGCCGAGCAGGATGATTTTCTCATCTGCCACAAGGCGCTTCATCTCCTCGTTGTGGGTGAAGACTTCGAATTCCTCGCTGCGAATAGCCCACGTTCCGGTGATGGCCTTCATTTCCTCGGTCGGCATCGCGGCGTGGATGTAAAGTTCGGTTACGCCGGGCTTCAGATTCTTCACGATGTTCAGCCAAAAAGCCGTCACGCCTTGCTTCTCATCCTTCAGCTCTTCGTAAACGAAGTAGTCGGGAAACACCACGCCCTGGGCAGCGATTTGCCGACGCATCTCTGGCTGACCAAAGCGGGCGGCGGTTTCCTGTGAAGCCATCCGGAGAGGTAGATCGAACTCCAGGGCGAGTTGCACATACGCCTTCATGTAGCCCGGATTCAATTGCAGGGTGCCCATGTGAGAATCCAGGTGGGTAACTTCAATCCCGGCGGCTAGGGCGCGTTTGATCTGGGCGCGACCTTCAATCAGCGCTTCCTCTGGCTTTGCGTGCTGGTAAACCTCTTCGACGCCACGCCAAAGATATCCGTCGGGATCCACCAAGCCGGGGACTTCTTTGCGATCCGAAACCGGTCCCCAGCGGTATTTGCCCCACTCGGCGGTGTGGCAGAGATGCACGCCAAAATCTCTCTCCGGGTTCGCCTTTGCGTAGGCAGCGATCTCGGGAAACCAGGGGCATGGCACCATGATGGTGGCCGTGCGCATCAGCCCATTTTCGAGGCACTCGATGGTGGCGATGTTTGCAGGATGGCACATGCCCGCGTCGTCGCCGTTGATGATGAGAACCTTATCAGTGGCCTTGTAGCCCAGTCGCTCGGCGAGGGAGCGCGGTTCGGCCCCCTGGCTGGTGAGGCAGCCGAAGACGAAGAGCAACATGCTCAGCGAGGCTGCGAAGGCGAGAATAAGGTGTGGACGCATGCCCAATCCTAGCGGGTCAGGCGACGTACGGCAACGTCGCGCGTCGCGATCAGCAGCGGGCGGATGGTTCCGCAGGAATTGAGTTGCGCCGCAGTGTGCAGTGGGGCGGCAATCAGGGTTGAGCCCGCGCGGGGTTTCTTCCACATTACTCTGTGAACGTGGATTTGAGACACGACGCGTATGGCAACTTTGAACATCAAACCTGCGGACTCCTGCAAGTATGACCTGCTCTCGCTCGGCGAAATCATGCTCCGGCTTGACCCTGGCGAATGGCGCATCCGCACCGCGCGCACCTTCCGCGCCTGGGAAGGCGGCGGCGAATACAACGTCGCGCGCGGCCTGCGCCGCTGCTTCGGTCTGCGCACGGCGGTGGCGACGGCCTTTGCCGACAACGACGTGGGCCGGTTGCTGGAGGACTTCGTCCTGCAAGGCGGCGTCAGCACCGACTTTATCCGCTGGGCGAAGTTCGATGGGGTCGGGCGCACAGTGCGGAACGGGTTGAACTTCACCGAGCGCGGCTTTGGGGTGCGGGGTGCGGTAGGCGTGTCGGACCGCGGGCTTTCAGCGGCGAGCCAGCTCAAGGCGGGTGATTTCGATTGGGACCACATCTTCGGCAAGCTCGGCGTGAGGTGGTTGCACACAGGTGGCATCTTCGCGGCGCTCAGCGACACCACGCCAGGGCTTGTTATCGAGGCCGTGCAGAAGGCGAAGCAATACGGAACGATTGTCAGCTACGACCTGAACTATCGACCGAGCCTGTGGAAGAGCATCGGCGGTCAGGCGCGAGCGCAGGAGGTGAACAAGGAGATTGCGAAACACGTGGACGTAATGATTGGCAACGAAGAGGATTTCACGGCCTGCCTCGGCTTCCATGTCGAGGGCGCGGATGAAAGCCTGTTGCACATTGACGTGACGGCGTTCAAACGCATGATCGAAACCGCGGTGAAGGCGTTCCCGAACTTCAAAGCCACTGCCACGACTTTGCGCGCGGCCAAGACGGCGACGGTCAATGATTGGGCCGCCATCGCCTG
>CAZWJC010000145.1:0-17578 GCA_964634255.1 uncultured Verrucomicrobiota bacterium
CGTTGCTGGCCTGCGAGAGTTCGTCCACCTTGGCCTGCAACTCGGTGTTGAGCGTTTGGAGCTCCTCGTTCATGGACTGCATCTCCTCCTTCGAGGTGGTGAGTTCCTCGTTGGTGGACTGCAATTCCTCATTCGTGGACTGCAATTCCTCGTTGGCGGACCGGAGTTCCTCCTGCGAGGTCTGCATCTCTTCGTGGGTCGCCCGCGCCTCGGCGTGGACCCGCTGGAGTTCCTGCTCCAGTTCCGCCAGCCGCGGACTGTGGGCGTGCGTCTTCGGCGACCGGCTCGCCGCTTTGGCCGTCACGGGCGCCGGTACATCGGTGAACACAATCATCACCAAACCCTGGAGCGAGCCGGATTCCTCCAGACGCTGAAGAGTCACGTCCACGCACTGCTCGCCGCCATTGGTGCCGACCTTGAGCCCGTGCAGCGTTATCCTGCCCTTTTGCTGAAGCACTTTCTGGAAGGCGTTGGACAGTTCGTACCGCAGCCCTTCACGGGCCATGGCAAAGAGGTTCCAGTTGGCCTTCCCGGCGGCGGGTTCGAGGTATTTGCCGGTGTGCCCGCTAATGTAAAAGATGTCGCCCTTGTCGTTGACCAGCACTGACGGCGGGGCGAAACGCTGCAAGACCAACTGATCCGCCAGGGACTGAAGGCTCCCGGGCGGCTTCGGCGCTGGACGTGCCTCCGGTCCGGCGGATGGGCCGGAGCTGAAAGAGGAAGGAAACTCGACCGGCTCGGGTCGCAGGGCAGACTCCGTGCGTCGGAACAGCCGCGATTTGCCGCTCAACGGCGCGAACAACTCGGCGAAGCCGCCAACGGTTTCCGCACTGCCGAGGAACAAAATCCCCCCAGGACTGAGGCTGTAGTGGAACAACGGCATCAGTTTCTTCTGCACCTCCGGGGTGAGATAGATCAGCAGGTTGCGGCAGCTCAGGAGGTCCAGCTTGGTGAAAGGCGGATCCATGATGAGATTCTGCGGAGCGAAGATGACCATCTCGCGAATCTCTTTGCGCACGCGATAGCCGTGGTCTTCTTTGCTAAAGAACCGTCGCAGCCGTTCCGGGGACACGTCCGCAGTGATGTTGGTCGGAAAGAGGCCTTGGCGCGCCTTGTCGATCGCGTCCCGGTCCAAATCGGTGGCGAAAATTTGCAGGGCGAAACTTCCCTTGGGCCGGGCCTGCTCGACGGCCTCCTTGAACACCATGGCCAGCGAATAGGCTTCTTCGCCCGTCGAACAGCCCGGCACCCACGCACGCAAGGCCTGGCCGGGTGTGCGGCGCGCGAGCAACGTCGGGATGGCCTGGTCGCGCAACTGCTCCCAAGCCGCCGGATCACGAAAGAAGTTCGTCACGCCGATGAGCAGCTCCTTGAAGAGCAAATCCAGCTCTTGCGAGTTCTCCTGCAAGTAGCGGACGTAGGCGCCCATCTTGGTGATCTGGTGAATCCCCATGCGGCGCTCGATCCGGCGGTAGAGCGTGTTCCGCTTGTAGAGCGAAAAGTCGTGGCCGGTGTGGGCGCGCAATAGTATGACTGCTTTCTCCAACGCGCTTTGCGTCTTGTCTTCCAAGACCGCTTCCGTTCGGGCGATCAGCGGTGTGCGTTGCAGGTAGCTGGCGATCTTCCCGGGCAATTCGGCCACCGGGCCCACAATGTCCGCCAGCCCGGCGTCCACCGCGCTGCGCGGCATGCCATCGAATTTCGCCGTAGTGGGATCCTGCACCAACACTACGCCCCCCTTCTCTTTGATGGCGCGCAGACCCAGCGTCCCGTCCGAGCCCATGCCGGACAGAATGACACCGATGCTGTGCTCCTGCTGGTCCTGCGCCAGCGAACGAAGGAAAAAGTCAATCGGCAGGCGCAGCCCCCGTGGCGCCGCCGGGTCGAGCAAATGCAGAACGCCGTGCAGAATGGACATGTCCTTGTTCGGCGGGATCACGTACACGCAATTGGGCAGGACCTTCGTGCGATCCCGGACCTGCACGACCTTCATGCCGGTCGCGCGCTGGAGCAGTTCGGGCATGATCCCCTTGTGCGTCGGGTCCAGGTGTTGGACGATGACAAACGCCATGCCGCTGGCCGCTGGCACGTGCCCTAGGAATTGTTCCAGCGCTTCGAGTCCACCAGCCGAGGCGCCGATGCCGACGATGGGGAACGGAGCACTCGCCGGCACGGAGAGGTTTTTCTTACGAGCCGAGCTGGCAGGCTTTCGGATTCGGCGGTTGGGTGCGGATTTCGTTTTCATGGTCCTCTTTCCTACGCTCGCCGGGCCCAGTTTTGGCGCAGCGGGCTGTCCAAACCGTTCGACTGAACGGGGAGCTTCATCGCGGCAAATCGAGTTTGCTCCATCGGTCGCAGGGGCTCAACTGGAAACGCCCTGCTCTTGGATTCTGCCGCACCTGAGAACCGCCATAACCCAACGGCTGCGTCGCCTAAACGTCCAACGCCTGCTCGTAAATCCTGTACCGGTTGCCGCCGCATGCTTACAGGCCCAACGCTGGGGTGCTCCGGACTGTCCGGGCCAACTCCGGACGACAACAGACGTATCCAAAGCCAAAACTGAGCGCATGGGGGCAGTAAAACGGGTGATCCACAAGGCAGGAGGCATAGCCGCCGAAGCCCACGGCCTTGGCCCGGCAAATCGCCGGGTCGGGCAGCACTCGCACCAGCGGGAGCGTCCATTCAAAGCCCGTCACTACTGGAGCTTCATGACCACAGAGCTCAGCTTGGGTCGCAGTTAGATTGCTAGCTCGAGGCGAGGCGGACACCACCGGGCCGGAAATCTCAACTGCAGCCGAATCGCGATTCATGAGCGCAATTCTAGTTTGGAGGTCCAACCTCGCCAATGGGGTGTTCACCCCACAGACGACAGGCCAGCTGAGTGGCTGGCTTGCTGCCCCGAGTAATCTCGAAGCGCACCAGCAAGAGCGGGAAGCCCGGAGACATGAACGCACAGAACATCTCCGACGAACCGAAATGCGCCGGTCAAGACCCGCCCAAAGTCACAACGGTCAGGCTGCCGAGGTTCGCGTCGCCGACCGCGATCTGGAAGCCACGAGCTAGAAAGCCCTCGTGCTCGCCACGAGCGCGGGGCGGGAGCTTGATTGCCCGCGAGCCTTGACACAGATTCTTCTGCAGCGCCGGCTCCGGGCGCGAACGGACCAGGTGAGATTGGTTACTACGAATTGGACGGCGAGCTGAAGCTGCGACGTATGGAAGACCCGGCAACGCATGAGTTCGCGAAGACTCGGACACGCCTCCCTGTTGGTGTGCTCACGGTGGACGACGCTTCGGTGATCTTCACTTCCGATGACGGCAGGCGTTGGCGATTGCCGAAGGGCGATGCGGCGTTTGGTCGGGATGGTGCCTTGGGGCCGTGCCGCGTGGATCGCGAGGTGGCGAACGAGCGCGACCTGTTTAACGCGCACGGCACGTTTTACGAACTGCCAGCCGAGAACGCCGGCGGGTTCGACAAGGTTCGACCGATCGCCACGCACAATCGCCGCATCCACGACTACTGCTCCTATCGTGGTCTGTTCATCATGACCGGTGTTGCCGGCGCCGCGCCGATGACGAACCAACACATCATTCGCTCAGATGACGGCAGAACCGCGCTGTGGGTCGGTACGATTGACGAGGTGTGGAGGCTGTGAAAAAGCCGCGGTGTGGGTGGACCGTGGAAGAATACTGCGGTCAAAGCTGGACAGCCGAGCGATCAGTATCTGATGACCGGCTACGATCGGAAGACCGTGCAACTGTCCCATGCGCGCTCGGGGACGGTCAACATGACGTTGGAGGTGGATGTGGACGGGACAGGACTTTGGGCTCTTACCAGACCCTTGCGGTCAAGCCTGGGAAGCCGGTGAGGTGCGACTTTCCCCATGCGTTTGGAGCGTACTGGGTACGCGTCAAAGCGGACCAGGAAACTATCGCCACAGCGCTATTTGATTATCGGTGACGACGCGTGTCAGCGGTGGGTGATCGCTTCATCCGTCGCCTCTCCGAGCACCGCGAGTCCTTCCACCAACGCCTCGCGAGGGATGGTCAGCGGCGGGGCGATCTTGACGGTTTGCCCCCAGGCGCCGACGGGCGAGAACAGTAGCAGCCCTTTCTGATAACACCGCTCGACGATGCTGTGGGCGAGGTCGTGGTCGGGCTCCTTCGTGCCGCGTTTCACGGCCTGCATGCCCCCCACCAAACCGCAGGCCGTGACGTGCCCGATCACTTCTGGGTGGCGCGTCTGGATTTCCTGCAGCCCCGCGAGCAGTACCGGCCCGAGGGCGGCGGCGTTTTCGGTGAGCTTGTCGTTGATGAGCTTCTTCAAGTTCGCCAGCGCGGCGGCGCAGCAGACGGGGTTGCCGGTGTGGGTGCTGGTCATCGAACCGGGCGCGAATTGGTCCATGATCTCGGCGCGACCGATGACGGCTGAAAGCGGGAGCGAACTGCTGATGCCTTTGCCACAGCAGATCAAGTCCGGTGTCACGCCGTAGTGCTCGAAGCCCCAGAACTTCCCTGTGCGCCCAAAGCCAGCCTGCACCTCGTCGAAGGTGAGCACGATTCCGCTGCGTTGGCACCAGGCATGAAGCTCCCGAACGAACTCGACAGGAGCAAAGTCAGGACCGACGCCCTGGTAGGTTTCCATCAGTACTCCGGCCACGTGTTCCGGCTTCAGCCCGCGCCCTTCGACAGCCTTCAGGAACGTGGCGAAGCTGGTATCCGTCTGCCAATAGCCATCGGGGAAGGGGACGTTGATGATGGCTGGATCTTCGTTGACGATCCAGCCCTTCTGTCCCGCCATGCCGCCGGCTTGTTGCGCACCCAGCGTGCGGCCATGAAAACCCCGCTCCCAGCCGATGATGCCGATCTTCCTGTTGCCGCCGACTTTGATGCCGTGGGCGCGGCTGAGTTTGATGGCGCATTCGGTTGCCTCCGAGCCCGTGGTGAGGAGGAACACCTTCTTCAAACCGTCTGGTGCCAGATTCGCGAGGCATTCCGCCAAGGCCGCGCGTTCTTCGCTGGGGAAACAATAGTTGTGCAGCAGGTTGCTATGCACCTGATCGAGGATTGCCTGCTTGATCTCCGGCGCACAGTGACCGGCATTGGTCACCAGCACACCGCTGGACCAGTCGAGCCAGCGGTTGCCATGCTTGTCGAAGACAAAGATGCCCTCAGCGCGATCCCACACGATGGGCGGCTGGCCCCGCATGGATTGCGGCTCGAACTGACGCAGCTTCTCCAGCGTCGGCAGCGAATCGGGATGCGGCAACGGCGTGGCGATGCGCCGGTATCTCGTTTCAACCGGTGGCACCTGTTTCGGGGTGATGCTGAATTCCTTGCCCATACGCGTGTGGCGGTGATCAAGCGGAACCGGCCGGAGCCGTCTGGCCCGGGCCAATCATTTGTCGCTTGTCTGGTCGTTGTTTCAAACCAAGCGCACGCTACCAGACTGGATGCGCTGCTGCGCTGCAATTCGTCATGGCTTCAGATACTTCTGTGCCGCGAGCGATTGCCACCGTGTACTTTTGCTTCCCGCAAAGGAGCGCGCTTTCGTTCGTCGCCGGTTGCCGGTAGAGTCGTCGGGTGAAGCCGGTTTTTGAAAAGACACCGCAGTGCCAGTGGGAATCGTTTCACTGCGAGGTGGTGCGGGCGCGGGGGTACAATGCAGCCTGGCATTGGCATCCCGAACTGCAGATCACGCTGGTGCTCCGGAGCAACGGCTACCGGATGGTGGGCGACAAGATTACGCCACTAAAGGCCGGCGATCTGGTGCTCTTGGGTGCCAACCTGCCACATGTCTGGCACGAGGAGACGACGAATGCGTCCCGGCGTCCCGAGGTTCACGCCATCATTGTGCGCTTTCTGGAGACCTTTGCGGGTCGGGATTTCTTGGAGTTGCCGGAACTGGTTCCCGTCCGCCGCTTGTTCCAGCGCGCGCGCCGTGGATTGGAGATCACCGGGGGCACGCGGGCTGAAGCCGCTGCCCGGCTGGAGCAGCTTCCCGAGTTGAGCGGCTTGGCGCGACTGACCGCGCTGCTGGCGATTTTGGAACTGCTCGCGCGTTCCCGCGAACTGAAGCCCATCGCCAGCGCGGGGTTCGTTCCCAGTTTCGCCGCGGACGATCAGGACCGGATGCAACGCGTGACCGCATTCATCCATGCGCATCTGAGCGAGCCGATAGATCGCGCGGAGGTCGCGCAAGCCGCGCACTTGAGCGCCGGCGCGTTCAGCCGGTTTTTCCGGCTGCGGACCGGCAAAACCCTGCCGGAATACTTGAACGAACTCCGCGTCGGGCGGGCGTGCCGGCTGTTGGCGGACGAGCGGACCAAGGTGGCCGATGTCGCCCTGGACTGCGGCTTTCACAACCTCGCCAATTTCAATCGCACCTTTCGACGCATCATGCAGTTGACCCCGCGCGAGTACCGGCGGCAGTTGGGCGACTACTCCGAGCTGCAGACGATGCGCAAGTGAAACTGTGAAGTCGAAGGCCGGTCAAGCAGGCTTGGCGCGCCCCGGTGCCGGCACGTTCGGCAGCTCAAGTCGCCCAGCAGAGTCGCCCCCTTGACTTCGGCGGCGAGCGAAGCGTAGAGTCGGGCACAGCCCGATGACAACCACGAGCCATTCGCTTCAGGATCTGCGCAAGTTCGTCGCGCCAGAGTTCGTGTTTGGAGTGGATGCGCGGCGGTTGGCGGGGCGCTACGCGCGGAACTGGGGCGTGCGCAAGACCTTGCTGGTGAGCGACGCTGGAGTGGTTCGGTCGGGGTGGTGCGAAGATGTGGCGGAGTGCTTGCGGGCGGAGGGAATCGAGGTGGCGCGGTTCACCGGTGTTTCCCCGAACCCTCGCGATCACGAAGTGATGTCGGGCGTGGAGGCCTACCGGCAGTACGCGTGCGATTCCATTGTGGCGGTGGGAGGCGGCAGCGTGATGGATGCGGCCAAAGGGATTGGGATCGTTGCCTCGAACAACGGCAACATTCTGGATTTCGAGGGGGTGGATCACGTTGCCGCCCCCATGCCCCCGCTGCTCTGTGTGCCGACCACCGGTGGTACGTCGGCGGACGTTTCCCAGTTTGCCATCATCAACAACACAACCGCCCGGGTGAAGATCGCCATCATCAGCAAAGCGCTGGTGCCGGATGTGGCCTTGGTGGATCCACGCACCTTGACGACTGTGGACGCGTACCTGGGCGCTTGCACCGGGATGGACGCCCTCGTGCATGCCGCGGAAGCGTTCGTCTCCAACGCCTCCAGTCCGCTGACGGATTTGCACGCGTTGGAGGCCGTTCGCCTGCTGCGCGGCCACTTGGCGACCTCGCTGGCGAAGCCTGACGATCTGGAGGAGCGCTCGGCAGTGATGCTGGGCAGCCTCGAAGCCGGGCTGGCGTTTTCAAACGCCAGCTTGGGCTGTGTGCATGCGCTGGCTCATTGCTTGGGTGGCTACCTCGACATGCCACATGGCGAGTGCAACGCGTTACTCTTGCCGCAGGTCGTGGATTTCAATTTTCAGGCGGCTCCGGAGCGTTACTTGCGACTGGGCGAAACGCTCGGGTGCGATTTGCGTGGCATGAACCTGGCAGAAGCGCGGAAGGCCTTGCGGGCATTTCTGCTGCAGATGCGCCAAGGTCTGGGGATCGCGGGGACGTTGGGGGCGCGCGGATTGAAGCCTGCTGATCTGCCGGTACTGGCGGGCAAGGCGTTGAGGGATCCGTGCAATGCCACGAATCCACGCCCGCCGAGTGCTCGCGACTTGGAAATCATTCTTGAGGAATCGCTGTGACGGAACCGGGGCAACAAGGGTGGGACGAGGCGCGTGCACGGATTATCGGCTTGGGGGAAACCTCGGCTCGCAAGAGCTACTACGCCGAGCTGCAAAAACGGTTGGAGGAACTCCGAGCCTCCGAGGCTGACTTGCGCACGGTTTTCAACACCGTTCACGACGCGATCTTCATTCATGATGCCGAAGGTCGGGTCGAGGCGGTGAACGATTCGATGTTGCGGCTTTACCGGGTGTCACCCGAGCAGGCTCGGGAGTTCAGGGTTGCCGATTACTCCGCTCCAGAACTGCGACCGCGGATTGCAGCGCTGCTGCAGGAAGCCCAATCCGGCAGCGGCGACCTGGTGTTTGAATGGACGGCGCGGTGTCCGGTGGACGGCAGTCAGTTCGATGTTGAGGTGGCGATCCGCCCGGCGGTTTGGAAGAACCGCAACATGATCGTAGCCGTCGTCCGGGACATCTCCGAGCGGAAGCGTGCCGAGAAAGAACGCCGGCAACTCGAGGACCAGTTGGCCCGTGCCAGCCGGATGGAGTCGGTGGGGCGTCTGGCCGGCGGCGTGGCACACGACTTCAACAACACGCTGACGCCGATTCTGAACTATGCCGTCATGTTGCGGGACGATTTGCCCCCGGATGATCCCCGTCGCGCGGATTTGGAGGAGATCGTTCGCGCCGCGCAGCGCGCACGCGACCTCACGCGGCAATTGCTGGCGTTTGCCCGCAAGCAGACGCTCACATTGAAGCCGGTGGATCTCAACGAGGTGGTGCATGGGATTTGCCGGATGCTGGAGCATACCCTGCGTGAAAACATCACACTGCAATTGGCGCTGACGCCCCGGTTGAGCGCGGTGGAGGGGGACACGGGACAAATCGAGCAGGCCTTGCTGAATCTTGTTCTGAACGCTCAGGATGCCATGCCCGATGGGGGTGTGTTGCGGATCGAGACTGCGATGGCGCACGCCACCGGATGCGAGCCCGCGTTGCCGGCTGGAGAGTATGTCCGGCTCTCGGTGCAGGACTCTGGCGTCGGCATGACCGAGGAGGTTCGCGCCCGCGTCTTTGAACCGTTTTTTACCACCAAGGAACTTGGGCGCGGTACCGGGCTCGGCTTGTCCACCGTCTATGGCATCGTCAAGCAGCACGGGGGGCACATTGAATTGGAGAGTGAACCGGGCCGCGGTTCGACCTTCCGCGTGTACCTGCCGGCGAAAGGCGAGCCTGTGAGCGATAGGGTTGAGGACGCTGCGGAGACGCCGCTTCCCAAAGGAAGCGGCTGCATCTTGTTGGTCGAGGACCAGGAGGAGGTGCGCCGGGCGACCCAGCGAATCCTGGAGCGTCAGGGCTACACCGTGCTTGCTGCCGGGAGCGGCGAGGAAGCGTTGACGGTGGCTGCGGCTTATCCAGAAGAGATCCAGCTGCTCATCAGCGACGTCGTCATGGCCGGGCTCAGTTGCCGTGAACTGCACCAGCAATTGGTAGCGCGTCGGCCCGCCTTGCGGGTGATCTATATCTCGGGATATCCGGCAGACGAGATCAGCCGGCAAGGCGTTTTGGCGGAAGGCGTGATCTTGGTCCAGAAACCGTTTACGCCCAAGGAACTCGCGGAACACGTCTGCCGGGCTTTGGCGAAGCGATGAAAGGAGTAGCCGGCCGCATCGCGCGGAGGCTGCGTCCAGGCAATAGCCGGCCCGCCGTCCGAAAAGACGGGCACGGGTGGACACGCCAGCCGGGACTCGCTAGTATCACCCGCGGATCGCCACGGCGTCCACGAACCTGAAAACCAGAAACCAAATGACTACTCGACAATTGACCCGATTCGCCGCCTTTGCCCTGTGCTCCGGAATGCTCGCCCTGTCAGCCTGCGCTCAGGGGAACATCGCTCCGTTCAACGGCAAGAACCTTGATGGCTGGAAGGCCCGGCCCGAAGGCAACTCCAAGAACCTCTGGACCGTGGGCTCGGCCAAGCCTGATCCCGCCGATCCCAAGAAATTCGTGGTGACGCCGGGCGGCAGTGAGTTGATCAACCAGACTGCCGGCCACGGCCAGAGCCTCGACTTCTACAGCGACGCGTTGCACGGCGATGCGGTCATCACGCTGGAAGTCATGGTGCCCAAGGAATCGAACAGCGGCATCTACGTCATGGGCGAATACGAGGTGCAGGTGCTCGACAGCTTCGGCAAGGATGCGAATCCCGGACCGGGCGACATGGGTGCCATCTACGGCGCGCAGCCGCCGCAGAAGCCAAAGTACAAAGCCCCGGGCGAGTGGAATACTTACGAGATTCACTGGCTGGCGCCGAAGTTTGACGCTGCCGGCAAGAAGACGGCCAACGCGAAATTTATCAAGGTGATCCTCAACGGCGCGATCATCCATGAAAACGTCGAAATGAAGGGCCCGACCCCGGGCGGCGTGGACGGGAAGGAGAAGGCGCGCGGACCGCTGATGTTCCAAGGCAACCACGGACCGGTTGCCTACCGCAACATCAAGATCGCACCGTTGAAGTAGGCTGCATTCGCGGCAACTCAGGTTGCGTCCTTGGAGTTGGATTGCGCCCGATGACTTACCGAGCGCCGGAGAGTATCCGGCGCTTTTCTCGTGGCGTCGAAGCAGGCTTTCTCCTCGCCGAAAGCAAGCGACCGATCGTTCATTCGCTCCACCTTCGTGCTTGAGGCTGCTGTGAATTGCGGCTAAGGTCGTCGCGGACATGGCACAGGGCTTGCATTTATCGCAGCGGCTGACCCAGTCGCTGGTGTTGGCACCGCAGCTCCAGCAATCGCTGGCGTTGCTTCAGGCGCCAATGCTCGAGTTGAAGGCGATGGTCGAGCAGGAGTTGCAGCAAAACCCCATTCTGGAGGAGGTGCCGGCCGCCGAACAGGACGCTCAGGAAAAGGCGGAACGCGACGGCGACAAGGTCCGCGATGATCTGGATCCGACCGAGCCGCCTGCTGACGTCACGTTCGACCCTGCGACGGATAAGCGTACCGGCGAGCCCGTGGATGATTTTCAGGCGGAGTTTGAGCGCCTCACGCAGATGGATCAGGAGTGGCGCGACCATTTCTCGCAGACGAACCTCCCCATGCGCGCCTCGGCCGAAGACGAGGAGAAGCGGCAGTTCATGTTCGACTCGCTCGTGGCCGGCACGTCTCTGCAGCAGGCCTTGCTGGAACAGGTGCGGGATTCGGATCTCGAGGACGCGGATCAGCCCATTGCCGAGGCCATTATTGGCAACGTGGATGACTACGGATATCTCAAGGCGAGCGTGGAGGAGATTGCGTTGGCCACCAGCGCCCCGGTTGAACAGGTCGCCGAGGTTCTGGACATTATTCAGTCCTTCGATCCTCCCGGAGTGGCGGCGCGCGATTTGCGCGAATGCCTGCTGCTTCAAATGAAACGGGCGGGGCTGAAGGAGACACTGGAGTATCGCATCGTCAACGAACAGATGGATGCGTTGAGCCGCCGGCGCATTCCGGAGCTGTCCCGCGTTACCGGCGCGACCATTGAGGAAGTGCAAGAGGCTCTGGGGCGCATCGCCCGGCTGGAGCCGCGGCCGGGCCGCGAATTCCTGCCCGACAACGACCATTACGTTTCCCCGGAGGTGTTTGTGCAGCGCGTCGGGGATGACTTTGTCGTCACCACCAACAACGAACAGATTCCCCACCTGCGCATCAGCAACACCTACAAGGACCTGATGTCGCGGAGCGCGGTGGACACGGCCTCGCTGACGGAGGTCTTTGCCAATGCCTCGGCGGACGCCAAAGCAGTTGTGGACCGCGCCGTTGCGGTGATCGCCGCGAATGACGATTCCGCCGCCGTGGCGGCATTGCGGCAGGCCATGGATCAACCCGACCTGACCCCGAAACAGAAGCAGATTCTGCAGATCACGCTCGCGCAGGTGCAGGAAAAGGCGGCCTTTGTCGAGGCGCGCAATTTTATCCGCGACAAAATCCGCGCCGGCAAGTTTCTCATCAAGAGCATCAATCAGCGGCAGGAGACGATCCTGAACATCGCCCGGCAGATCGTAATGCGGCAACGCGATTTCATGGAGAAGGGCGTGACGCATCTCAAGCCCTTGATCATGGCGGTCGTTGCGGAGGCTGTGGGGGTGCATGAAACCACCGTCAGTCGCGCCGTGTCCGGCAAGTACATTCAGACGCCCCAAGGCGTGTTTGAGATGAAGTACTTCTTCACCGCCGGCATCCAGACCGACGATGGCGCCGGGCTTTCCAACACCAGCGTGAAGGATATGATCGCCGACATATTCAAGGCGGAGGATACGGCCAAGCCGCTTTCCGATGCCGAAGTCGTGAAGATGCTCAAGGAAAAGGGCATCGTTATCGCACGGCGCACGGTCGCGAAATACCGGATGGAGTTGAACATTCTCCCGTCGAATCTGCGCAAGGTTTACTGAGCGGTTTGCCGCGGCGTTCCCAACAACCGCAGGCTCTTCGACTTCCAGCCCACGCTCACACGCCTACGGCCACGCCCATTGGCAGATTGTCCCGGTCAGGAACACCGAGAGCGCCATGGCGACCACTCCCTCGATGACAAGAACCGCTCCAACGCCGGCCCAACTCCGATCTGATTGCAGGTCGGGCAGCATGGCAAAGATGAAGGTAGATGCGGCCGCCAGCGCCGACACTATCGCAAGGAAGATGATCAGCCAGAGACCCATGGCTCGGAGTGCCGGCCACCACACCTCCTGGAACATTACTCTTACCGCCGAAAGTCCAAGCGGACCGACGCGATGGAAATCCAAGTTCGCGATGAGGGCCAAGACCCCTGCCATCCAGAACGCTGCCAGCAACCAGAACAAGGCTGGTGAGTTCTGTGGCGTTCGAGGCCGGGACAGGAAGTGCCACAGCCGGTCAACCTGACTGCCCGTCCTTCGCAAAGGCTTTCCAGTTGGTGTCACGATTCTTGGACCAACCGGGCGAACGGAGCATTCAAGCAGGCACTCGCGAGGCAGCATCACCCAATCTGAAAGTTGGGCGCGGATTGTGTCGGAGCAAGCGCCCTCGTGTCTGCAAAGGAAATACGCATTCGGAGTTGCACGGACGCCGCCCCAAGCTGTCGAAGCTCCAGCCGTCGACACCAACGTTTCGCAGCCTGACTTATGCAGGGAGGAGACTACCGCTTTTTTGCTTTGATCTGAAGTTCCGCCTTCGTCTCGGCCTGCAACGCGTCCAACTCTGGCCGCAAGTCTTCCTTGGTCTTCTTGTCCATCCGGTCAATGAACAGAATCCCGTGGAGATGATCGTGTTCGTGCTGAATCGCCCGAGCGAGCAAGCCGCCGCACCGGAACTTCACCGTCTTGCCGGCTTCGTTCAGGGCTTGAACTTCCACCGACTCGGGTCGTGAAATGTCCGCGTAAAGCTCCGGGAAGCTGAGGCAGCCTTCCGGACCTTTCACGGGCTCAGCCAGCGGCGTAATCAGCGGGTTGATCAGCACCAGCGGCATGATGGATTCCGGATCGGCGGGCTTGCCCTCCAGTTCCAGCGTCGAGGGGCGATCGGTCGCCCCGCGGACGTCCAGCACCGTCAACTGCACCGCTCGCCCCACCTGTTGCGCGGCGAGGCCGACCCCATGGGCTTCATGCATCGTGTCGAACATGTCCGCAATCAGTTCGCGGATCGCCGGCGTGATGGATTCGATGCGCGCGCCCTTCTGGCGCAACACCGGATGGCCGTATTTGACGACTTCGAGAATCATGCAACCGCTGTTTTCAGAATGCGTACGGGCCGGTCAAACCCGCGGGCCAGTTCTTCATGGCGCGGACCAGGTCCGGCACGGCCGGGCTTTGACCTTTGATGACATAGTAACCACTCGTCGTCACGCCGGTCAGCAGGGCTTGGTCGTCAGCCAAACCAAGCAGCTTGCCGAGACAGAAGCCCGAGTTGAAATGGTCGCCCGCACCGGTCGTGATGCGCGGTTTGGTCGTGTAAAGCCCGTCCACCAAGCTGACCTTCCCCTCGCTGACGCACAGGGCGTATTGCACCGGATGAACCACCAGCGTCTGCACTGGCACGCGTGCGTAAATGGCCGTGGCCAGCGCGGCGATCGCCGTTTTCGATCCGTCACCCTTGTCCAACGAAAGCGCCCGGGCGATCTCGTAAGCTTCCTTCTCGTTCAACCCCAGGATCACGTTGAAATACTTCCGGAACTCCAGGATCAAATCCAGCGCGCGCCGGATGTCCTCGACGGTGCGCTTCTCAGGGTCCGCCAGGTCGAAGAACAGCGTCCGTTTCTTGCCGCCGGTGGGCAGCGCGGGGCAAATCTCCTTCAGCACGGCAGCCCAGATGTCGCTCATGTTGGTGAGCATCGTCCAATTCACGAAGCCGACGAGGTCCGCGCTGCCGAACTTGGCGGCGAACTTGTCCTTGCCGAACCGCGCCACGATGTTCTCCCAATTCACGTCCTTGAGGTACGTGTGCTTGCCCAACATCACCTTGCCGTCTTCGAACTCGATCGCGTCCGTCAGGCCCGGTTGGGCAATGGAGCATACCTCCGCCCGCTTGGCGAAATCGGCGAAGACCGGATGCAGGTTCGGGTAACCGAGATTGCCGAGGTAGGAAACTTTGAGTCCCATGCTGGCGAGGGCGTTGGCCATGATCGGACCATTGCCGCCGAGTTTGGTGAGCTGGGGGACAAACTCGATGTTCGTGCTCTTGCCGGCGGCGGCGGCGAGGCGTTCCGCCAGCTTGGCAATGGTCGGCATCCGGTCGTATGCGGCGGCGCTGTGGCGCTTGTCCACGACGTGGAGGATTTCATCCACGAAACCGTCCAGACCGACGAAGGCGGTCAACTGGGTGGCTTGAGTGGCGGCGGCTTCCAGCGCGGCGGCGCTACGGCTACGAAGTTCGGGGGTGTTCAGATTCATGGTTCGTGTTCGATACGGAAAAATCACTCGGGCGGCAGCCCGATTATCTGGAGGATACGCTCCAATTCGGCGTCGCTGAAAAAGGCGATCTCCAACGCGCCTTTACCCTTCTCGTAACGCAAATGCACCTTGGTGCCCAGGCGTTCACGCAGGCGGTTTTCCAGATAGGCCGCGTGGGAATCTGGCACGGCGGGCAGCGGCGGAGCTTTGCTGGTTCGGCCCGCCTCTCGTGTCTGCAGATGGGCGACGAGGTGTTCGGTCTGCCGCACGTTCAACGCTTCCTTGATGGATCGCTCGGCGGCGAGGGTTTGAAGCTTTTCAGTGGCCAGGCCGAGGATGACCTTCGCGTGTCCCACACTCAGGCGGCCATCGCGCAAATACCCCTGAACCAGCGTGGGCAGCCTAAGCAGGCGCAAGGCGTTGGCCACCACCGCCCGGCTCTTGCCGACCCGTCCGGCGGCTTCTTCCTGCGTGAAGTGAAACTGTCCGATAAGCTGCGCGTAACCCTGAGCCTCCTCGATCGGATTCAGGTTCTCGCGTTGCAGGTTTTCGATCAGCGCGAGTTCGAGCACGGTGCGATCATCCGCCTCCCGAATCAGGACCGGAACCTCCGCGAGGTTGATGAGCTGTGCAGCGCGCCAGCGGCGTTCGCCGGCGATGAGCTCGAAGTGATCGCCCTGGTCGCGGACCACCAACGGTTGCAGGATGCCCTTTTCGCGGATTGAGTCTGCGAGTTCGCGCAGCGACTCCTCCGAGAAACTCTTGCGCGGCTGGAACGGGCAGGGGCGAATCTTCGTCAGCGGCACACGATGCAGCCGGTCTCCCGGCGGGACGGCGGAGGCGGACGCGGGTGCGGCGGTCGCACCCGAAGGAATCGTCGCGTTGGGAACAGCCGGGCTACCACCCAGAAGCGCTCCCAGCCCGCGGCCCAAAGCTGGTTTTGCCATGCCGCGAGGGTGGCCAACACGGGGGCGCTTGTCAATGTTCGGCCCGGCCAGCGTGGGACTGAAGGGGCGGTTGCCAGGAGCACGCCCGGTCCCCGGGAGCAGTGGCAAAGCCTGCCAAACACAGCGGGAGATGCTACTCATCCGTCGACTTCACCGTGCTGCGGACAGGGACTGTCCGCGGTCCAGCGCCCTACGGAGGTGCAGTGAGGGCTGGCACATCCAGCCGTCCGCCGTCCGCCTGAGGCGGCTCAGTTGTGAACGTAGCGGACAACGACCGATTCGGGAGATTCAAATTCGACGGCCGAGACCAGAACAGAAGCCTGTTCGAGAATTGGCCGGGCGACCGAATCTCCCAGAAGCGCTGACAGGTCAAGCTGGTTTGGATTGGTGAGGGAGACGGCGGCCTTCCCGTTTGCCGGCCGCCCTCTCAGGTCGGTCAACAGATCTGCAGCCGTGCGATGGCCGATGTTGATGAGCCAGGCGAGGATTTCGTTCCGCGGGCAGCGGAAGATTTCCCCAAACAGAAAGATCAACTCCTGTGGGAGCACGCGCAGCGCGAAGGCCTCGGCCATGTGCCAGTCCTTTTGGAGGCTCTGATAACCTTTAACCGTCAGCAGCTTTCGGATGGCGCCGTCCAGGCCGGGTTGCAGCGAGCGCAGAAGCTTGAGTTCCACAAAATCCACCCGGCCGGCTTGGTTGAAGCGGTGCGAGACCTTCACGCGACCATGCTTGGCGTTGAAATCGCCTTCGTAGCACGTGGACAGAATCACGTGGTCGTAGATGGACAGCACCTGCATCCAGCATCCGGCGGCCTCGCCGCCGTAATTTTGTTTCTGCGGCTGTCTCACGGCGGGGCGGGTCAGCATCTGTTGCTGAATCCGCATCAATCGGCTGAAGTAATCGCTGGCCGTGGGGAAGTCGTTTTGCCGAAGAAAGTCCCGGGCCGAGAGAATCTCGGTTTCGCAGACCGGTGGGCCGGCGTGGATTCGAGACTCCAAGGCTTCAACCAAGCCTCGGGCCTGCCGTTTATGCTCTTTGGTCGCCACGTGGATTCCGTTGGATCATGGTTCGCGCTGGTGACCGCCGACTGGGGAACGCCTGGGCATTGAACCGCGGTCCGTCAACGTGTTGGCTGTTCACTCGCGCCTTCATGGTTCTCGCTACTCTGAATTGAGCTTACCGCGGGTCGGTTTGCCGACAACTGTGCGTCTGGATGCACAGCTCGAGCTTTTGGTTCGAGGCACGATTCCAAGGTGCGGGAATGACTTCCCTATCTGGCGGTTCCTGCTAGATTCCGGCCATGATTCTGACCCCGGACCAACTGCGGAGTCTGGTCGAACTCCGCCACGCCTCGCCCCACGACCTGCTGGGTATGCACCTGCTTGCAGAGGGCTCTGGGGTCGTGGTGCGGGCGTTTGTGCCCGGCGCAGCGCGCGTCGAAGTCCGAACGACGGCGGAAACTGCGGTCGCCAGCTTTGAACTCAGCCGCATTCATGATGCCGGTGTGTTTGAAGGCGTGAACGCCGCACTTAAGCAAGTCAGCCCTTATGAACTGGTTGTGACCGACGCCGCGGGGCAGACGGTTCGCTTCCGTGACCCTTACTCGTTCCTGCCTACGCTCGGCGAGGAAGACCTCTACCTGTTCGGCAAAGGCGACGAGCGGCGCATTTACGAGAAGCTGGGGGCGCAGCTTCGCACAATGGATGGCGTGGCGGGCGTCAGTTTCGCGGTGTGGGCACCGAATGCACAGCGCATCAGCGTGGTGGGCGACTTCAACGGTTGGGATGGCCGCCGGCATCCCATGCGCCGGCTTGGGTTGTCGGGAGTGTGGGAAATCTTCATTCCCGGCGTGGCTGAGGGCGCGCACTACAAGTTCGAGGTGCGCAACAAGCAGGGGAAGATCGTGCTGAAGACGGATCCCCACGGCTTGTTCTTCGAGGTCGCGCCGAAGAACGCCTCGATCGTCTGGGACAACCGCAAGTT
>CAZWJC010000146.1:0-17528 GCA_964634255.1 uncultured Verrucomicrobiota bacterium
GCGACCCGGACATCGAGTGGTATTCCTTTCACAGTCCGCGCGTCAGCACCAAAACAGTCGCCAATTGAGCTGCGCGGAGGCGCGGTTTGCGCTGCAATGCATCGGCAGGCCTTCTGCTCGGCAACAGAAACGCATCTCAGCGTTGGCCCCGAGTCACAAATGCAAGCGCTGGACTAGGCTAGGCTCATGTCCACGCCGGTTTCCGCGTCGAGCTTTGTTAATGCAGTCATCAAATCAATCGCCAAAATGACCAATCCTGTAATTCGTCGTCTCCGCCGGTTCTGCCTCGTTGGAGGATTTGCCATCTTTGCGACGGGAGTCTGCGCCAACGCTGGATGGTCGCTGGTTTGGTCAGACGAATTCACGCAGCCCGACGGCAGCGCACCAGATCCGGCCAAATGGGTTTATGACTTGGGCGGTGGCGGTTGGGGCAACAATGAGTTGCAGACTTACACGAGCCGCAGCAACAACTGCCGGGTCGAGCGCGGCTGTTTGGTGATCGAGGCGCACCAGGAAGCGTTCACGGGCAAGGATGGGATCGCGCGCGACTACACCTCCGCGCGTCTTAAGACCAAAGGCAAAGCGGAATGGACCTACGGGCGCATCGAGGCCCGCCTCAAAGTGCCGCGGGGGCAGGGAATCTGGCCGGCGTTTTGGATGCTCGGCGCAAACTTCGATTCCGTCGGCTGGCCCAAGTGTGGCGAGATTGACATCATGGAAAACATCGGCGGCAAACCCGCCGTTCTCCATGGCACGATTCACGGACCGGGGTACTCCGGTGGTGGCGGCATCGGCGGGACCTACACGCTGCCCGGCGGGGCCGCCTTGGCGGATGATTTCCATGTCTTCGCCGTGGAGTGGACCAAGGACAGCATCCAGTGGTTTGTGGACGGCAAGCCCTACTTCAGCGTCACGCCTGAGAAGCTGCCGAGCGGAACGCAGTGGGTTTTCACCCAACCGCAGTTCGTCTTGTTGAACCTGGCCGTGGGCGGCAATTGGCCCGGCAAACCGAATGCGGAGACGACGTTCCCACAGCGCTTGGTTGTGGACTACGTGCGCGTCTATGCGGCGACCGAGTCTCCGAGCAAAGGTAACAAGCCATAGCCCGTAGCACCGGAGCGGAGGCCGCCCTTCTGCGCCGAGCCCTCACTTCCAATAGAAACTCAACACCTGGACATCGCGTGCGTTGCGTCCGACAATCGCGATGAACGTGCGCTTGTAGCTGTTGACCTCGGCCTCAACGGTGACCTCAAACGTGCGGCTGCGTTGATCGAAGTAGCGGCTGGCCATGGCGATCTCCTGCGGGCCCAGTCCAGCGCTCAACAGGAACGAATTCACATTCATTCCCATGCTCCCCGCCGGAGTGTCATCCTCCGTGCCTTCCGTGCCATCAAAGCCGGATCGGAGTGTGATGATCTGCTGGGCGCGGGTTTGGTCAATGCCCGGCACCATTTGCAGGGCCACGACTGAGGCTGTGTTGATGTTCAGCTTGCCGGAGGACAGGGGCGTGAAGAGGTCCACGAGGCCGACTTGGTAGGAAAACGCCGCCGTGACCGTGCCCAATTCATTGAATTGATGCTGCAGCCGGCTGCGCGTGGCATTGGTGCTGTTGGGCCCGAAGTACATCTCTTGCGTCACCCCCCGGACCAGCAGCAACTCGGACAAATCGTCAATCGGTCGGTTCTTGGCAAAGTAGGGCGGATCCAGACGGTCGTAGAAGTCGCTCTCGGCGCCGTTGACGTGCTCACTATCGTCGGGGTCAATCCAATCCTGAATCGCCGCGATCACGCCGGGAAACTCGCCGGCATCCGCCCCCATCAGGATGAACGCATGCTCCAGCACCGTCTCGTCGGCCAGGTTGATGTTCAACTTGCGCTCCTGGTCCACGATCTTCACGGTGAACTTGCCATTGCCAAGCGGCACGTCCTTCAGGCTGATGCCGGCCAGCGGGCTGTTGGAGGTTGCGGGGCCGCCGGGGCCGCCCGCCCAGATCTGGTTCAACGAATCGTACGGTTCGGGCAGTTTCATTTGCTCCGCCAGGACGAACCGCGCCAGTTCCACGCCCGACCGGCCAAGCCACATCAATTCCGTTTCCGAGTTCGAGTTCCGGGCCAGCTTCGTCTCGACCTTCATCGAGTAGGCAAAGCCGCCCGCCAACACCGAAAGCACCGTCGCCGTGATCATCACGATGATCAGCGCGATGCCTTGATCGGGGCGGGGCGCGGCTGTTCCAGCCGCAGTGCGGGGAGATGGAAAGAGTCCGGAGTTGTGCGTAGCCGGTCCTCGCCATGATGTCGCTGCGGCTGAGACAGCCGCGCTCCAGTTGTAGGTGGCAAGGTGGATTCTCACAGGCCTGGTTGGCGCTTCACGGGCGCGGGACGACTCCCGGCCCCCCTGGGGTAATCGGTGCGCCCGGGATGGTCGGAAGTCCGCCCGGCGTGCCGGGAGGAACCACTGGCATGCCGGGCATCTGTCCCGCGGTTTGGAACATGGGCGGCACGCCCGCGCTTGTCAGCGCAATGACGCGGGTGATCTCCTGAACCGTTTGGCCGGAGTGATTATCCCGATGCTCCAGGCTCAGGTTGATTTTGACGAGCTTCGGAAGCTGGTTGGTTAGCAGCCATTCATCCACCCAGTCCTTCAAGCGCTCGTCCCAAAACCCAACCTCGAACTTCTTCACGTTGCGGGCGAGGACCAAGGGTGTTTCCTTCTCGTTCTTCTCCATCTCCATGATGATCGGTTGCTGACGGAGGACGAGGGCGTTCCCACCGTCCGGCCCCGCCTCGATCGTGTAGGTCAATCGCCGCACGTCGAGATCGCCAAACCGGCCGCTGCGCGGAAACGATTTCGGGAGGCGGGCCACGAAGCTCAACACCGGCTCGTTGCCATTTTCCGCCACGAAGCCGTAGTAATCCGAATTCCGGACGAACAGCTCGGCGGTGCTGAGCGAGTCTTCGATCGTGTGCAGCGCGATGCGCGAGCGTTGCGCGCTGGCGGCGGCATCAAGACCGACCTTTGAGGATCTGAGGATGGCCGTCCAACTGGAGTAAATGGCCGCTACCACCAGACTCAGGATCGCGATGGACACGAGCACCTCGATGAGGGTGAACGCGGCGATGGATTGGAGGCGTGGCGACTTCATCAGCGGAGACCGATCGGGGCGCCGGTTGGGGAATCCGGTCGGAACAGCAGAATGCTCATGGTGGAGGGGACGCCGCGCTGCTTCTCGTTCTCCACCAGAATCTCGACGCTGAACAAACCGTTCGTGACCAACGTGACTTCATACATGCCGCGGTAGTCCGGATATAGGTCACCGAAATCGAAGTCGAACGAACCTTCTTCCAGCCGGTTGGAGAGGCAGAGGTGCGCTGCCACCGCGCCCGCATCCACGTGTTCCTCCTGCAGCCGGCGCGCGTTGCGCAGGATGTTCGACACCATCCCGAGGATGGCAAAGACCACCATGAAGAAAAGCAACATTGCGATCATGACCTCGACCAAGCTCAAGGCAACCTGCCCGGGCCGAGCACGGCCGCGCTTCGAGGTTCGGCTGGCGAGGAGGAGATTCATCGCGGGCCGATGGGGTCCACCGAGGCCAAACTGGTGGTTGCTTCCAGTGAAATCTTACGGAACTCGTTCTTTTCCGATCGCAGGACGATGGTCAGCTCATCGCAGGTGCCGTTGGGGTAGAAGCGAACCTTGGCCTCTTCCAGGTCCTTATACTCGAAAAGATTCACGTCCACCATCTCGATGGTGATCCGGTCGGATATCTGGGCGGAAAGCCCCGACCGTGGTGTGGCCGGTTCTGCTGCCGGGGGCGCTTCGCCACCGTCAGTCTCTGTTGATTTGGAAGCTGGCACGGCGGATACGGCGAGACTCCGTTCTTGCGGATGGATGACCAGTTCGACGGTGGTGCCGCGCAGAATGGCTTGAGCTCGGGCGTTGCTGCACACCTCCACGACGTCTGCCACCGCCTTGCGCAGGTCTTCCTTCTTGTTGAACTGAACAATGCTCGGAATCCCCATCGCCGCCACGATGCCGAGGAGGGCGACGACGATCATGATCTCGACCAGCGTAAAGGCAGACGCACGGCAGGTCCGGTCGGCGCGGCCAAAGGTGCTGTCCTTTCCGCGTCCGCAGAGCCATTTGAGAATGGGCGGTGACATGCCCACAGCACACTTCGACTTACGGGTGGATTTCACCGCGCGATGTTGGAGGTGATGGCAAACATGGCCGACAACACGCTCAACAGCAGGAAGCCGACGCCGATCGCCATGACGATGATCATCACCGGTTCGATCATGTTCGTCATGACGCGCAGGGCGATGGCCAGTTCGTTCTCGTAGGTGTCTGCCACGTTCTTCAACGCGCCGGGGACATCGCCGGTATCCTCGCCGATCTTGACGAGGTCCACCATGAGTTGGGGGAAGAGTTTACTCCGCGCCAGCGGCTGGGCGATGGTCTTGCCATCGGTCACATCCTCGCGGGTGCGTGCGATGGCTTCCTTGAGCAGCCGGTTGGGTAGCACCTGTTCAGTGATCTTCAACGCCGTCAGCACCGGCACGCCGTTTTCCAGCAGCGTCGAAAGCGTCCGGGCGAACGTGGCAAACAGATTCAACCGCACCACCTTCCCGAACACGGGCGCGCTCATCTTCCATTGGTCCAGCTTGCGCCGACCTTCCTCGGTGGACTGAAACCGTTTGAAGAGCACCACGGCGACAATGACAATCAGAATCATCAGCCACCAGTAGCCGGCGAACAGGTTGCTCAGGCCAACGAGCATCTGCGTCATCACGGGCAGTTCCACCTGCATGCCTTCGAACATGGTCAGGAATTTGGGCAGCATGTAGGTCATGAAGAAGAACATGATGGCCACACCCACCACCGCCACAAACGCGGGATACACCAGCGCCGAGGTGAATTTCGATTGCACCTGCGCGAACCGCTCGAAATGGTCCGCCATGCGCCGCAGCACCACCACCATGGCGCCGCTTTGCTCGCCGGCACGAACCATGTTCACGTAAAGCTCGGAGAAGATGACCGGCTGCTTGGCCATGGCGTCGGACAGGCTCTTGCCTTCCATGACCTCCTGCCGCAATTGCTTGCTGACTTCGGCGGAAATGCCTTTCGTCCCCAGATGCGTCATACTGTTGAGCGCGACGGTCAGGGGCATTCCGGATTGCAGCAGGTTCGCCAGTTGTTGGGTGAAGGTAGCCAGTTCCTGGAGCTTCGGCTTGCGCTGGCGGTTGAGGTATTCGCGGAGCGTGGGCGGCAGCAAGGCAGCCAGGTCCGTCTTGCCCGTCTTGGCCGGACGGTCGGTGGCGGCGGCCGCGGCGGCCGCGCCTTTGGCGACGTCGACTGCCACGGGGAAGAGACCCAGGCGCTCGATTTGCACAAGCGCCGCCGCGCGGTCGGCACCGTCCAAAACGCCTTCCACGACTTCCCCGGTTCGACGCCGGGCCCTGTATGCAAATTGCGGCATTGCGTTACTTGTCTAAACCCGCTCCCAAACGAAAGTTGCTGCTCAAACGCCGGCCTTACTGCCGGGGGGCGGCGGGAGCGTCCCCACGGCCTCGTTCAAGCTCCCGCGGCGATAGCCCTGCAAATCCAATGTGACGTGCGCGTAACCGATCTTCTTCAAGGCTTCGGCAATCTTGCTCGACGCACCGTTTTCCAGAAACTTCGGCAGCTCCGTCGGGCCGACCTCGATCCGGGCGAGACTCGCTGAACCGTTGAAGGGTTGAACCGTTGAACCGGGCGCCGCCGATTCCACGGTTTCACGATTCCACGATTTCACTGGCGATTGCAGCTCATGGTGTCGCACGCGCACGTCATGAAAGCCTAGTTCCCGAAGGACGCTCTCCCCTTGCTCGATCATGCTCAATTTCGCCGGCGTGACGGCTTCGCCATATGGAATCCGCGAGCTGAGACAGGCCATCTGCGGCTTGTCGGCCGTGGGCAGGCCCATGTGTGCGGACAGTTCCCGAATCTCCACCTTGGTCAGACCGACTTCCTTGAGCGGCGCACGCGCCTGAAACTCGGCGGCGGCTTGCGCCCCGGGCCGGAAATCGCCGATATCACTCGCATTCTCGCCGTAGGCGATGACCGCAAAACCTTCGGCCTTGGCCAGGGGCGCGAGTTCCGTAAACAGCTCCGCCTTGCAGAAGTAGCAGCGGTTGACGGGATTCGCCAGGTAGTCGGGGTTGTCGAATTCTCTCGTCCGAACGACGCGGACGGGAAAGCCGAAGCGTTTCCCCAACTCCAGCGCCTCCGCCAGTTCTGCCCGGGGCAAACTGGGCGAGTCCGCCACCACCGCCAGTGCGCGTTGACCCAACACCTGGTGCGCGACCAGGGCCAAAAACACCGAATCCACGCCGCCCGAGTAGGCGACGAGGCACGAGCCATACGAGCGCAACAGGGCGCGAAGTTGTTCCAGTTTCTGTGCCGGCACGCTCAGAAAATGACATCCCCGTGCGGGGTTGTCGAGCCGCGGGAGCGCCCCGCGACCAAAGTGGGCCGCAACCGTCCTCGAAATCGTCATTGACCGGACGCCTTTCCGGGATACCATACGCGCTCGACTTTTCTGAACTACTGAACTAGAAAACGAAAAATATGGCAGTCAAAGTAGCAATCAATGGGTTCGGCCGCATTGGCCGCCTGGTGTTCCGGGCGTTGGTCGAACAGGGCCTCGTGGGCAAGGACATCGAAGTCGTCGCCGTGGGCGATATCGTGCCCGCCGACAACCTCGCCTACCTCCTCAAGTACGACTCGATCCAAGGCCGCTTCAAGGGCGAAGTCGCCTCCAAGAAGTCCGCCGCCGACAAGGCCGAGGACGATGTGTTGGTCGTCAACGGCAAGGACATCAAGGTCGTCAGCGCCAAGTCGCCCGCGGAACTTCCGTGGAAGGCGATGGGCGTGGACCTCGTCATCGAATCCACCGGTCTGTTCACCGACGTGGAAAAGGCGAACGGTCACATCACCGCGGGTGCCAAGAAGGTCATCATCTCTGCGCCGGCCAAGGGCGATTGTCTCACGGTCGTCATGGGCGTGAACGATGACAAATACGACGGGACCAAGCATCACATCGTCTCGAACGCCTCCTGCACCACGAACTGCCTCGCGCCGGTTTGCTACGTGTTGCTCAAGGAAGGTTTCGGCATTGCCGAAGGTCTGATGACCACCGTCCACAGCTACACCGCCACGCAGAAGACCGTGGACGGCCCAAGCAAGAAGGACTGGAAGGGCGGCCGTACCGCGGCGCAGAACCTCATTCCGTCCAGCACCGGCGCGGCCAAGGCCGTGGGCCTCGTGCTTCCCGAACTGAAGGGCAAGCTCACGGGCATGGCGTTCCGCGTGCCCACCCCCACCGTCTCGGTCGTGGACCTCACAGTCAAGACTGTGAAGGAAACCAGCTACAAGGAAATCAGCGCGGCCATGAAGAAGGCCAGCGAGACCTACCTCAAGGGCATCCTCGGCTACACCGAAGACGAAGTCGTCAGCTCGGACTTCATCCACTGCGAACTGTCGTCCATCTTTGACGCCGGCTCCGGCATCGAGTTGAACAAGAACTTCTTCAAGCTCGTGAGCTGGTACGACAACGAGTGGGGCTATAGCTGCCGCGTCGGCGACCTCATCAAGCTCATGCTCAAGAAGGGCCTGTAAGCCGAACACAGATCACGTTTTCACCAACGGCGGTTCCGTAACGGGGCCGCCGTTTTCGTGTACTCGCAAGTCAGGAAATTGTCTGCGTCAGATGGGCTTGGTGCGTCCCTGCGGGGTGGACATCGCCCCAGACACCGGTCGTGCAGCGTGGGCTGTGTCCAAAAAGACTTCCCGCGTGCTTGACGCCTCCCCGTCACCTACCTACTCTGCTCGACTCGCCGCGCCGGCGGAAATCGCGTTTCCGGGCCGCGGCGGATTTTTCGTCAGCGAAAGGCATTTTGTGAACGTATCCGTCGAGAATCTGGCCCCGTGCCGTAAGTTGTTGCGCATCGAGATTGACGCGAAAGCCGTGGATGAGGCTTTCGACGCCATGGTGAACGAATTCCGCAAGGAAGCGAACCTGCCCGGCTTCCGGGCCGGCAAGGCGCCACGCGACATGGTCGCCAAGCGTTACGAAAAGGAAATCGCCGACGAGGTCCGCCGGAAACTCATTTCGGACAACTACCGCAAGGCCGCGGAGGAGCAGAAACTCGACGTGCTGGGCGCCCCGGACATTGAGGAGATTCAGTTTGGCCGCGGCCAAGCGATGCAGTTTGCCGCCACCGTGGAAACGGCGCCGGATTTCCAACTGCCCGACTACAAGGGCCTGCCCGCCAAGCGCGAAATGCGCAGCGTGACCGATGAGGACGTCACCCGCGCGCTGGATGTGCTGCGCGAGCAACGCGCGACTTTTGAAGCCGTCGCGCGCCCCGCAGCCACGGGCGATGTGGTGGTGGTGAACTACACGGGCACGTGCGAAGGCAAACCGATTGGCGAGCTCGCGCCCGCCGCCAAGAGCCTGAGCGAGGCCAAGGGATTCTGGATTGGAATCGAAGCGCGCTCGTTCCTGCCGGGCTTTGCGGATCAACTGATCGGCGCCCAGGCCGGCGACAAGCGGGCTGTCGCGGTTGATTTCCCCGCCGATTTCCGCACGACGGAATTGGCCGGCAAGAAGGGCGAGTTCGCCGTCGAAGTCGTCGAGATCAAACAACGCGTGCTACCGCTGTTGGATGAGGCGCTAGCCAAGGCGCTGGGGGCGGAGAGCCTGGAGAAACTGCGCGAAGGCGTGCGCAAGGACTTGGAGAACGAACTGAAGTACAAGTTGGACCGGCAAGTCCGGACACAAGTCATCCGCGGCCTCTTGGACCGCGTGCAATTCGAACTGCCTGAGTCCGCAGTGGCCAGCGAAACACGGAATGTGGTGTATGACATCGTCAACGAGAACGCGCGCCGCGGCGTGGGACGCGATGCGATCGAGAAGGACAAGGAGGCCATCTACGCCGCCGCGGCCAACAGCGCCAAGGAGCGCGTGAAGATCGCCTTCCTCGTGCAGAAGATTGCGGAGAAGGAAGACATCAAAGTCTCGAACGAAGAGATCGCCCGGCGCGCCACAACCCTCGCGGCGATGTACCAGATTCCACCGGAGAAATTCGTCAAGGACCTCCAGAAGCGCAATGGGTTGGTGGAGCTTTACGACCAACTCGCGCACGAGAAAGTCATGGAGTTCCTGCAGAAGCACGCACAGATCGAGGAAGTCCCCGCGGGCCAGATCCCCATGGGTCTCGCCGCGGCAACCCCGAGCTGAACGCGAGTCGCCCGAGCCGGTCGAAGCCGCATAGAATATTCCGCAACACCCGCGAGCCTTCCCAGGCCGTGGGTGTTTGCTTTATAGGCCGTAAAGCGTCAAATGGAGGGGATGTGCTATCGCCCCATGAACCAGAGGAGCAGTTGGATCAGCACCGTGCCGCCCGAAGGGATGAGGACGGCGCCGAGGAGCGGGCTTTCCCACAGCGGCGCGAAAGCGCCGCGCCGGAGGTGGCGGATTTCGTCCAATAGCTGTTCCGACTGGGAGGCTTCGTTCTGCTTCGGAGTCGGTGCGCACTCCGCTTGGAGTCGTTTGACTTTGGCTTCGAGAGTCGCTTCGGCGGCGGCCTTGGCTTTCCGGGCGGCGGATCGAAGGATGACGACGCTGGCCACGGCGAGGGCGAGGTTGCACGTGAGGACGATGATTAGCGGGGTCGGCCATGGCCAGCCGTCCCACCAGTTGTTGCGTGCCAGCAGTAACAGGAAAAGAACGATAAACGGGTAGTAAACGAGCCGTCCAACCCGCTCCGTCAGGTCAGCGATCAACTGGAGGTCAATCCATTCGTCCAGGTATTCTGCAGTGACCCCGCCGCGCTGGTAAGCAAGTCGACGATTGGTCGCTGCGGAATAGTCGGTTGGCGCTTCGCTGAGATGTTGGATGAATCGCTGGCAAAGAAACGCGACGTCAATCGTTCGGAAAGTCAGAAACAGGAATGCCAGCACACAGCTAACCAGAATTGACAAGTCGCAGACGTTCAGCGTGCTCCCCCGAACCGGACGCAGCAGAGAGCCTCCCCCCAACAAGAAACAGGCGGACGCGAACAGCGCGTACAGGACGAACGGCAGGCAGATGCGTCTCGCTTGATTCCAGAATCCTGCTCGGAGTTGGAAAACTTCCCACAAGCCGTCCGCTTTAACCGTGACCTGCGGTACCGGCATGGCCTTTGGCCCCTCAAATCTCAGTCCCTCAAACAATCGGTATGGACCGTCGGATGGTCTGCCGCCCGAATTGGATCTTGCCAGCGGCAAGCAATACTCCCGTGTGAGTTCGCAGAGTGTAGCGCGCAGTCGGGCGCCAACACGCAAAATGAAACAGACTGCGAGCACGAGCGCGATCATTCGGATGATTTCCGCCGGCCAGGCCGAGATGCCGCTGCTGAGGCTGAACGGTTCTCCCTGCGCACAACGGAAGGTGTCTCGCCACACCAGCCAACTGATCAACACGCCCAACAGTGTGACCACGATCGCCCCCGCCCAGTAGCCATACACCTGATGCCGCCGGATGTGGAAGAGTTCCAAGGCAGCTCGACGGGCGCAAACGGCCTTGTTCAAGACATCCGTAGCCGACTCGCCGATCTCCTTCGTCGGGTCTTGGTCCGTGGCGCTAAGTTTCTTCAGAATGGCATCGAGATATCGCCGGCCTTGATTTAGCCGCTGGCGGGGACGGGACGGGAAGAACGGGCAGCGCACCCGATGGTCCAACCGCCATCGGTGGTAATCCTCCAGTAGTTCTTGGGGAAAGAGGCTTGACTCCCCGATCCACTCTTCGGGAAACCAGGCTTCCTGTCGCAGCAAGTTGTTGAGAATGCCCGCCAAGCCTTGCTTCAAGTTCTTCCTGGCATCCCCGCACTCCGCAGCTCCGGTTTCTGTTATCAGGCCATGAGAGGGATTCGTCGCTGGGGATGCTGCTAATGCCGCGCAGACCCTGCATTCTTCGAAAAGCCGGTGGTTCTCTTCCCCCAGTTCTTTCCATAACCAGCGGGCGAGCAGATCACCTTTCCCCTCCAGCTCATACAGGCGAGACAACAAGGCGAACGCCCCTTCTCCTTCCTCGTCGCCCAAGTCCTCGTCGCGATAGAACAGCACTTCGGCCTGATGTTGTGATGCCTCAAAGGTGACCCGGCGCAGCGAGGGGATTAAGCACGCTGCCAACCCAAACGCGGTGACCAGTAGGAGAACGATGAAAGCAATCGTGCGGAAGTCCGGCTTGCGCCCACTTTCCACCGCCGTGGGCGGGTGCAGGGGAACGCCGAAAAGCTGTGCGGCGTCTGTCGGCACGACACTCAAGTCCACCACCGTTTGGTTGCCGATTTCATATCGCCGGACGGGAAATTCGCCTGACACCGAGAGGTTTGTCCGGGCCAGCAAGGCCAGCGTGGCCGCAAACTGGGCAGTCTGCGCACTGTCGCGAAAGGGGGGCACGCTTTGTTGGAGGCGAGGATTGAGGGCGAGACCATAGCCGCTCACGACGATGAGGTTGCGGCAGTGTTCCATTTCGTCCGGATGGCAGAAGCGGGCATCCAGGTCGGTGGTGAAAAACAGCGCGTGGGGGAAGCGTTTGCGCAGCGCCTGCAGAATCACCAGCGTGTCATAGACGTCGCTGCCGACGATCCCAACGGCCTTGATCCGCCCGTTGCCGCTTTGGTCGAGCTGGCTTTCCAGTTCGACCAAGTGATCCCCGAGGCGACTCAGATAGTCCAATTGCGTCGGACCTTCCGCCTTGTTGGATTGCGGTCGCCAGCGAAACACATCCTCGAACGAGGCGACGCGGTCGCGGGCGGCTCCGTCGGCCTTGCGGGCCTCCGCATCTTTGGCGTCACCTACGGTCTGGCCGTCGAGACCTCGCAAGTAAACAAAAGAGTGGAGGTTGGAAGGGAACAGAAGCGCGTTGTCCCGGTATTTAGTGACGAACTCGATTCGGTTGGTAACCTGGCGCTGGCGAACCGCCAATTCGGCCGCATAGGTCAGGGAGAGCATCCGCCCATAAAAGGTGTCCCATTCCGAAATCAGAACCAGGTGATCTTGGCGGTTGGTCAGCTCGACGTTGCGGAGCGCGAGTTCGTCGAAGACCTGCGCCGCGAGTTCGGCATCTGTCGCGTTGAAAAAGTGGGCTTGGCGGAAGCCCTTCGTCACCAAATGCCCCTGCACAGCCTGGCGCGGACGGCGCGCCTCGGCATTGGTGACCAGCACTTCGTCCATAGCGCTGGCGGTCGCCGAGTTTACGGTGATGCACCGGAGAACATTCGATGCTTGCCCCAAGAGATTGCTGCCCGTTTTCGCTGCCGGCTCTGTCGATCCGAATTGACCGGGCAGCATGGCGCGCAGCGTTGTTGAACTTCGCGGTCCCAGCAGCTGGACTGGAACGGGAGTGTTGGTGGGTGGAAGTTCCCACCACTGAGTCAGGTCGTTGGTTGGGAACACGAGCGGGGCCAAGAACAACGGCAAACGCAGCAACGGGGCGTCTTCGAAGGAAGCGTCGTCCAACCAGAGGACCAAGACATAGGGGTTGTTCGTCCCGCCTTCGTTGCCGGGATGGAATACCCGCGGCCGGTACCATTCAAATCGAACACGGAGTTGGACGCCGTCGTCCGCGGGGCAAGCACTTGCGCCGATTGTGTTGGTCGCAGCGTGGGCAGTGCCGCCATCCTCATCATCGATGGCGACGTTGAGCGCGATCGTGATGTTGGTAGTAGCGGCTGCGTTGGTCGTGATGGTGGCGTCTACTCGGATCGGTTTCTTGGCGGCCTGACTCGTGTTGGTTGTGATCAGCAACCTCGCCTGTTCACTTGTTCTCCAACGTTCCAGTTCACGCGAGCTGGGCCAGGGAATTTCGAGCGTTCCCACATGTTCAGCGTCAAGCGGGGCGAAACCGCTTTGACCGAGTGCGGAGACAACTGCGAACCGGCTGCGGATCCGGCTCTCCACGTCTTCGCCGTACGGGCCGCCCGAGACCATCACCGGCAGCAACAGCACGCCTCCTGTTGCCTGCATGTGCCGTGCAATCTGGTCGCGCAACGCTTGCAGCGAGTTCTGACGCGATGATGCCGGCGATTGGGGACTGAAGGGATCCTCCCACAAGCGGGTGGCCAGCACTTGATCTCCGATGGGTGTCGGTGACTGCTCGGGGGACTTCAGGGGGCGATTGCTGGTGATTTTGGGCGAGACGAGCAGGATTCCACCTACGAGGGTCAGTAGCGCAAGCACACTTTGCAGGTTGAAAAGGGAGACCTTTCCATCGTCAGAATTGCTGCCTGCCATAACGATCCTTTCGTTGCTAGTTGGCGCACAGAGCGTTTCCCGAGCAAAAACGAAAAAGCAGTACGAATCTAGGAAAGCGCCGGGTTGATGGGGGCACTATCGGCCACGATCCGGAATGAGTCAATGGGTGTTACGGAAAGGTATGGATGGAGCTTGCGACACCTCGTTCCGGTCGCTCGTGCCGCTCAGCTTGGAATTGCGCTCCCGCGATCCGCATCGTCTGTAACCCGATGCGAAGTCTCGTTACCGCGAGAGCGCCTTAGCTTGGTTCGAGTTTCCTGGCAGAGGTCACTTGCCCAAAGCCACTTCCTATCGTCGCACGAGTACTCGGAAGATATCCGAGGGTGGCCGCAAGGCCGGCTTACGGCTTGGTGCGGTAAAACAAAATGGCCGATCCGGGCGCGCTGGCGATTTCCACCGGCAGCGCAAGCAGTTCCGCGCCGGTCATCGTCTGTTTCCCGGGCGTGTCTTCGAAGCTCACCTCGTAGCGGCGGCGTGCTTTGATGCCCTGCAAGGCCACGGTCTGCTTCGATTCCTTGCACTTCTCGCGGCGGAACAGGATCGCCACGCCGGCGTTTTGATCAGCCCGATGGAACTGGTAGCCAAACCAGGCTTCCTCGCTCGGGCTATGCGGGAAGAGCGGGTAGAAATCGCCGAGCATGAAGGGACGCAGCTTCCGGTAGATCGCCACCGTTCGCTGAACATCCGCGGCGGTGTCGGCGTCGGCGGTGCTCAAGCGACCTTGGTTGTTGCCCGGCGCCAAAATGTTTCCCGACGTCATGGCGCTGCGGAAGGCATAAGACGGTTCGTAGGCGAAGTTGCCGCAGCCGTGCATCGGCACCCAGCGCCAGAGTCCGGCGTTCTGTAACTGATCCGCGCTCAGGCTTGGCTTGCCGCTGCATTGCAGATCGCTGTGCCAGAGCGGAACGCCGCGCATGAGCGCCTCCAGGTCAATCCGCCGGCCGCCGCTCGCGCACAGGTCAATCACCAGCCCTGGATGCCGCGCCCGCAAATCGTCCCACATGGCATACAGCCCTTCCACGTGCCGGATTTCAGTGAGGCCCTTGCGATCCGGTGCGTCGTTGCGTCGCCAGAAGCCGAGCGGTTCGATGTTGAAATCCCAGCGCACCCAACCGAGCCGCGCGGCAGAAACATGCGCGTCAATTGTGTCGGTCAGCCAGCGCCGCGCCTTTTCGTCATGCAACCGGAACAATTGACTCCATTCCTTTTTGCGCGGCATGACCCACTCCGGATGCTCACGGTCAATGCGCGTGCCCGGATGCACCCGCTCCGGCTCGAACCACAGCAGGTATTCCATGCCCGCCGCCCGCACCGCGTCGCCGATGGGCTTGAGCCCGCGCGGATATTTGGCCGGGTCCACATCCCAAGTGCCTGTGCCCTCGGGGAAACCTTTCGGATACCACTGCTGCGGGTCCATGTCCGACCAAAACACCTCCACGCCGCGCTTCGCAAGCGGCTCAATTACTTCGAGGTGCGGCGCTTCATACGAGCCGTCGGGCGCAGTCCAGTTCACGCTCGCGCAAATGGGCGAGAAAACCAGTTGGCCGTTCCGACGCGGCAGGTAATGCGCCATCAAGACCTGGCGCAGCAGGTTGTTTCCGCGCAACGGCTCGTTGCCTTTCCAAAACACCAGCAGGATGCGCGGCGTGCGGATGCTCTCGCCGGGATGAAGTTTCAGGTGAACCAACTGCTGACCCGCGCGGGCTTCGAGCGCGCCCTGGGCCGAACGGACGAAACGCGCTTCCCATTGTCCGGACCAACCGATGGCCAGCGCCATGCCGCCATCCGCTGCGGCCAGATTGAAGAACGGCATGACGCCGTCCGACGACCGCCCGCCGACGGGCGCGAAGACCAACCCCTTCCGGTCCTCCGACGACAACACGGTCTCGACCGGCGCAAAGCTCTCGCCCGAGTTCTTCTCGCCGATGGAATGGTGGACAACGACCTTGTCCTGCGCCGCTGCGGCGAAACGCGCATCCAGCGGCAGGATGTTCTCCAGAATCGGCGCGTCATTCGTCCCGCGGTTCTCGAAATGGAGCACCCATTCGATAGCAGGGAAGTCGGTGAACTCCACGATCTCGCAGCGCACTCGCAATCCTGTGGCGGGATCGGTGGCGATCAGCGTGCTGGGCCGGCGACCGGGCTGTCGCTTGCCTGAGCTACGCTCCAGTTTCCAGTTGGGCAGCAACTCCGACGACGCCCGCCCGTCATAGATGAACGAAAACGGCAGCGCTGCTGGTTTGGACTCAAACTGGTTCTCCAGCCACTTGTGCCGGAGTTTTGATTCCACATCCGCCGCCGGGGCGGTGAAGGACTGAATCAGGACGATCCCAAGGACGAGCGCGATTCGGCTGAGTTGTTTTTTCATGGTTCCAGTAATGACTTCTGTGACAGCATTCTGGTTGTTCGAGTCCCGGCTTGGAAGAGAGAATACGAGGAGAACGCGCTGCCACGCCGGCTAACGTGCCGCCACTACCAAGACGGGATTAACAGAATGTCGCGGATGAAATCTGATCCGGCACATCTTGCGCATTCGCCTGGGCCTCCCTCCCGCTCCACAGCCTTGAAATGAAGGCGCCGCTGGCGACGTGGATGAGGCCGGCGGTCAAAGACCGCCGCTACTAGTTGCCCCGAAGCGCGGCGAAGGTGGAAGCTACTGGATCTTCCTAGCAACGCAGAACACCCGGGCTAGCTGAATCTATCCGCAAACTCAATCAGTCGAATTAGCTTGTGCCGGTTGTGTAGCAAGTGCTCAATCAGTCGCATCTTCTGAGTAAGCGAAAACTCCACTGGCTTTCCTGTAACCATACCTACCTCTGTCTGTAGCTGCTGCAACTCTTGCCGAGTCTTTTCCTCTGACGAAAAAACTACCGTTAGAGTCGTCTGAACAAATTCCCGAAAATCATGACGTTCAAATCTGGAATCGTGGCGAGGCAAGTCTTCTTTTGGCAAAATCTTACCCGACTGGAGTTCTTCAAAAATCTCCGGCTTTCCAACTCGCAGCCCAGACAGAACACAAAAACAATCCGTAGGAATAAAGTCTCGGCCCTCGTGCAGCCGAAAAATGGCATTCAATCTTGTGAAGCATTGTTCCTGAGTCCGTAGATCAAGGTTGAGCCAATTGGCAGTGTCACTAAAGGCCGGCAAGAATCGTTCGTACTCGATCTGGGCATTCGCTCGACCGCTATTGAAGAAATCCTGCATCTTGAACCGAGCATGAAGTAACTCTGCAAACGCTCGTGTCGACGGTTTGGGTAATCGAAACGAGAAATCAATGAATCGCCGTAGGTAGACATCAGCATGTTCTCCTGACCCATAAAGACAACGAACTGTGTTTCGTAGTTGCTCGCGGTCCAGCGCCAGAACAAAAACGATCTTCTCGACGTTGAACAGATGTTTGATTCGTTCGAGCAGCGTCATCGCAAAGTCCGGCCGGCAGCGGTCCAATTCATCAATGAAGAACACGAGTTGCTTCGGCTTGCCATCGCCTGCTGTTACCTGCTCCGCTAGGTCCTTCAGAGTTTGCCTAAAACTCTTAATGCCATTTTTCTCTTCGTCATACTTCTCAATCTGTTTTTTGACAGACTCAGAAAGAGCCTCTGCCACTTTGTCCGCAGAATCTGCCACAGCATCCGAAACATCCTTAACGGCCTCGGTGCTCAACGCCTTTGAGGCAGCCGCCTTGATCAGAATTGGCGTGCCTTTCTTGGCCAGTATCACTCCGAGCTTGCGAAGCCGCTCGAATCCCTTCCGAACTGGCGAAGCCTCGTCCATTCCTCCTTTGGTATTCTCAACTACCGGGCGCAACTCTCCAACGAATGCAATCAGAGGATCGGCTACAAAGTCGCTTTCCCACGCATTGAAGTAGAGGCAAACATGGTTTTGCTTTACCAAATATGCCTTCCATCGCTCGATGAACTTGGTTTTTCCCCACCCCCAAGGGGCTTCGACTGTGATGACGAATGGCTGTTCTGCCGATTGAATCAGCTTCGTGAGAAGTTCAATCGAGGATTTGTGATTCAACTTGTCGTCCTGGAATGGATCGTCCGCGTTGATCTCAATCGGTGGATTCTTGAGGAGTTGCATAGGCTTTCACGCCGTCGCCAGATTGTCTTCCAGCACCTTCGATTTCCCTGAGAGCCGGTCTGAAAAATCAAAATGGACCAATGTTCATGCGAGTCGGCGGA
>CAZWJC010000147.1:0-17451 GCA_964634255.1 uncultured Verrucomicrobiota bacterium
ATGTACATGATTGACGGGGTGCTGCTGGTGGTGGATGCCGCCGACGGTCCGCAGGCGCAAACCCGCTTCGTGCTACGCAAGGCGCTCGAAGCCGGCGCCATTCCCATCGTGGTCATCAACAAGATTGACCGGGACAACGCCAATCCGAAGAAGGTGCTGGACCAGGTCTTCGATCTGTTCATGTCGCTCAACGCCACCGACGAGCAGCTCGATTTCCCGTTTGTCTATTGCTCCGCCAAGGAGGGCTTTGCGAAGACGGACCTCGCCCACGTTACCGGCACAATGGAGCCGCTCTTTGACGCCGTCATCAAACACATCCCGCCGCCGCGCGCCAAGGCGGGCGAAGGTTTCCAAGTGCTGGTCGCCAACCTTGATTACTCGGATTACCTCGGGCGAATCGCGTTCGGCAAAATCGTCGAAGGCAAAGTCAAAGTCGGCGAACCCGCCGTCTGCCTGCACGGCGATGGCCGGGTGACGCCCGGTAAGATCACGATGATCTACCACTTCGAAGGCCTGAAGCGCATCGAGGTTCAGGAAGCGCACGCCGGCGACATCGTGGGCATCACCGGCTTTGAGGATGTGTTCATCGGCGAAACCCTCGCCGACAAACCCGAGCGCGGCGCCTTGCCCTACATCCCGATTGATCCGCCGACGATCCAAATGGAGTTTGCCGTGAATGACGGCCCGCTCGCCGGCATGGACGGCAAGCTCGTCACCGCGCGGCATATATGGGAACGCCTGCAAAGGGAAATCCGTACGAACGTCGCGCTGCGCATCGCCCAGACCGACGACCCGAAGGTATTCGACGTCAGCGGGCGCGGCGAAATGCAGATCGCCATCCTCGTCGAGCAAATGCGCCGCGAAGGCTACGAAGTGCTCGTCTCGCGCCCCGAAGTCCTCTGGCGCAAGGACGCCGCTGGCAATCTGCTCGAACCGATCGAGAAGCTTTTTCTGGAAATCCCGCAGGAATTCATGGGGACGATCATGGAAAACCTGGCTTCCCGCAAAGCCGACATCACCGCAATGAGCCACCATGCCGACCAGGTGACCATTGAGGCGTTGATTCCGATGCGCGGCTTGATCGGCTTCGAGACCGACCTCATGAACCAGACCCGTGGCATGGGCGTGATGAGCCATCTCTTCCACGAATACGGCGCGGACCGCGGCGAGATTGCTGCGCGCAAGAACGGCTCGCTCGTCAGCATGGAGGACGGCGAAGCCATGTCGTATGCGTTGAACATGATTCAGGAGCGCGGCCGCTTGTTGGTCGAGCCGGGCGACAAGATCTACCGGGGCATGATCGTGGGCGAGAATGCGCGCGACAATGACATTCCGGTGAACCCCTGCAAGGCGAAGAAGCTGACGAACATGCGGTCACAAGGCGACGGCAAGGGCATCCAACTCAACCCGCCGCTCAGGCTCAGCCTCGAACGCTCGCTGGAGTACATCGGCTCGGACGAGTACGTCGAGGCCACGCCCAAGAACCTGCGCCTGCGGAAGAAGATTCTGAACGAAACCCAGCGCAAACGCGCCGAGCAAAGTCGCGTGATGAAGATCGTCGCAGAGTGACGGCTGGTTGAGACAGGATTAGCAGGAAGGACAGGACGGAAACGGAAGCCGGCTTGGCTTGGCGCGCTTGAGCCTCCTGTAAATCCTGTTCATCCTGTCTGCCTGCTGAGCACTGTCTTTCGCCACTCTTGCACACTCACCGCGTCGAACTGCTCGCCATCACGCCCGGCAAGGCACGGCCAGGTCCGTCATCAACAGCAGCCCCGGCGACGCTTTCAACACGCGCGGCGCGGCATTGACCAATGAGGCCACGGTGGCTACGTCGCCCGCCACGCCGCCCTGGACCAGGACGTTTAGCGGCGGCTCTCCTTCGATCTGGCAGGCGTCGTGCGGATTGGCGGCGTCGAGATACATCTTGATGTCGAGGGTCAGGACCACTTTGCCGTCCCGTTTCGCCTCGGCGTATTGGTGAATGCCGCAGCACTGGCCGCGGTTGACTTCAACATGCGGCGTGCGGATGTCGTGGTCCGCCACCACTGCTTTACCCACCTCGAACAAGTCCGTGATCGACCACCCGAGGCAGTGGGCGATGAGCGCGAGCGATTCCTTCAAGCCCGCGTGCCCCGCCGTCCCCTCAGCAAAGCGCCGCTCGAACTCCGCGGGCGTCCAGCCGCTGCCGATCTTGCGCTGCAAGGGCCCGCGCCGCGTGGTAGCGTTGACGACCCGTTGGACATGGACGGCGCGCACATCGCGGCAAACGCCGGTCATGCATACCGGCAGGACATCCATGACGAAACCTGGATTCACGCCCGTGCCCACGATCCGTGCCCCGTGCTGTTTGCACAGCGCGTCGAGTTGGGCGGCAAGTTGCGGCTCGCGCAGTTGCGGAAACAGCAATTCCTCGCACGAAGACACCACGCTGATGCCTTGCCGGACGATCGGCTCAAGCTGCGGATAGGCGGCTTTGACCTTCGAAACGGCGGTGTGAAACACCACGTCTGGCTTCGCCTGCGACAGCAACTCGTCGAGTGAGGCGAAGACCCGCTTGCCCCGAAGGCTCGCGCATTGCGTCAACTCGCCCAGGTCCTTCCCGACCATGTCCGGGGCGATGTCAATGCCCCCCACGACCTCCGCCCAGGGTTTGGCGGCCGCCGCCTTGAGCGTTTCCATGCCGATGGGGCCAAGCCCATATTGCGCGATCTTGATTCTGCTGTTGTGTGCCATAGGCCAAATCTACGTTGCCCTACGGATGCCTCAGCGCGCCGCAGAGCGCGCAAAACTTGCCCGCGAATGCGTTTCCGTTCAAGGAAGTTCGCCGCCCCACGGCAAAACCGGCGAGTTCAATTCGGAGACGGAAAGAAAAACTCTGTCGGATTTCCTCCGCCGCGGTTGTTTAATGGGTGAGATGCAAGCGAAGTCCGACGCCCAACTGCTCCGCGACTACGCCGAGCGCGGCCACGAAGCCGCGTTCCGCGAAATCGTCACGCGGCACACCGACCTGGTGTATTCCGCCGCGTTGCGCCAGTTGGAGTCTGCCGATCTGGCGGCCGATGTTGCCCAAAGCGTCTTCGTGGACCTCGCCCGCAAGGCCAAACCGGTGTGCGACCGTCTGTCGGCGGACGCCTCGCTGGTGGGATGGCTTCATCGCAGCACCCGCTTCGCCGCGCTCACCCGCTTGCGGGACGACCGTCGCCGCGCCGCGCACGAAAGGCTGGCCATGGAACAACTCCTCACCAACTCCGAATCCACGCCGGCCTGGGAACACGTCCGTCCGCTGCTAGACGAAGCCCTCGACGGCTTGGACGATGCCGACCGCGAAGCCCTGCTGCTCCGCTACTTCAAGAATCACGACCTCCGCACGGTGGGACAGGCGCTCGGCGTCAGCGATGATGCGGCGCAAAAGCGCGTCAGCCGCGCCGTGGAACGCCTGCGCGACTTCTTCGCCAAACGCGGCGTCACCGTCGGCGCGAGCGGACTCACCGTCCTCATCTCTGCCAACGCCGTCCAAGCCGCGCCAGTCGGTCTGACCGCCACCATTGCCACCGGTGCCGCGATGACCGGGACAACTCTTGCCCCTGCCGCCACCGCCACCGTCACGAAAGCCCTCGCCATGACTGCAATGCAGAAGACTCTCGTCACCGCCACCGTCGCCGTTCTTGCCGGAGCGGGCATCTACGAAGCCCGCCAAGCCGCGCAATTGCGCGATCAGGTCCAAGCGTTCCAGCAGCAGCAAGTCTCGCAGGGGCAACAAGTAGAGGAATTGACTCGGGAGCGGGACGAGGCCGCAAACGCGCTGGCTGCGCTCCGGGAAGAGAATGGACGTCTTGGCCGCGACGCCACCGAGCTGGTGCGGTTACGCGGCGAGGTCGCACGCTTGAGGACGGTTGATCGCGAGGCGGCCCGATCGCAGCCACCCGCGCTGAGCGTCAACGATCCCTTTGCCCAGTCCGTGTTGCAGCTTGCCGTCCGTGCGGGCGAGTTGAACCAGTACCTCGAAGGCATGCCGGACAAGAAGATTCCGGAGTTGCATTTTCTGAGCGAGAGCGATTGGCTGACGGTGGCCAAGGATGCCAATCTCCAGACCGATGCGGGCATCCGCCAAGCGCTCTCCAAGTTGCGCAGCCTCGCCAAGAGCAGGTTCGGCATGTATGCCGCGCACGCGCTGGACAAATTCATCGAGGCGAACCGCGGCGAATTGCCGTCTGCCCCGATTCAGCTCAAGTCGCTCTTCGAAGTGACGGTGAGCGATGATGTGTTGCGGCGCTACCGCATGTTGCACACCGGCAACGTCAGCGAACTGCCAAAAGGCACCGAGTGGGTTATCAGCGAACTCGCGCCGGTGGATCGTGACTACGACTCCCATCTCTATGTGGGGCCGAAAGGCAAATCAGGCTCGTGGGGAACTGGCCGAGCGTCATCGGGAGATCCGGACGAGACCTGGGCCACGCGCGAATAAGCGTCTTGGCGTGCTACAAATCAGCCTCGGAAGCGTCCGCGCCGAGACGGTTCTTCTCTTGTGGTATTGAACCGTCAAGGAGTGTAAAGCCGCGACGGTTCACATCGCCTTCGCCCCGATATCCCGCCGGAACTGCGCCCCTTCAAATTGGATGGCTTCCACGGCGGCATAGGCCGCGGCTTGGGCGGACTTCAAATCCTTCCCGAGTGCCGTGACGCCCAGCACCCGCCCGCCGTTGGTCACGATCTGCCCATCCTTCAACGCCGTGCCGGCGTGGAAGACCTTCGTCTTCGGCAACGCGTTCGCCGCGTCGAGGCCGAAGATTGGTTTGCCCTTGGCGTAACCGCCTGGATAACCACCGCTGGCCATCACCACGCAAACACTCGCCAGCGGACTCCATTTCAGCTCAGTCTTTCCGAGCGTGCCGTTGACGCTGGCGTCGAGCAGCTCCACGAGGTCGTTCTCCAGCCGCGTCAGATAGACCTGCGTTTCCGGGTCGCCGAAGCGGGCGTTGAATTCCAAAACCTTCGGGCCGGTCTTCGTCAGCATGATGCCGGGATAGAGGATGCCGCGGAAATCAATTCCCTCGACCGCACAGCCGCGCATGAACGGCTCGAGGATCGCCCGCCCGGCTTCGGCCAGTGCGGCGTCACTCAGGAACGGCGTGGGCGAATACGTGCCCATGCCACCGGTGTTCAGGCCGAGGTCGCCATCCAGCGCACGCTTGTGGTCCTGCGACGTCGGGAAGAGCTTCGCCGTATGGCCGTCGCACAGCGCATGGAGCGAGATCTCCATGCCTTCGAGGAATTCCTGAATCACCACCCGCGAGCCCGCCGCGCCGAACGCCTTGCTCACCAGGATTTCGTCCACAGCCTTCTCGGCTTCGGCCTGGTTGGTGCAGATCAACACGCCTTTACCCAAGGCCAGCCCATCGGCTTTCACGGCGCACTTGCCGCTGAGCGCGGCGCAGAAGGCCTTTGCCGGACCAGCCTCGGAAAACGTCCCGGCCTGTGCGGTCGGGATGCCGTACTTCTCCATGAACTGCTGAGAGAAAACCTTTGACGACTCGAACTGCGCCGCCTTCTGGTTTGGCCCCCAGATGCGCAGGCCGTGTTTCTGGAACAGGTCCACGATGCCCAGCGCCAGCGGATTGTCCGGGCCGACGACGGTGAGATCGGCCTTCTTCTCCTGCGCGAACGCGAGCAACTGGGGCAAATCCTCCGCCCCGATGCTTACACACTCGACAGCAGCGCCGTTCTTGGCCAGGCGCTCCTGCGCGATGCCCGCATTGCCCGGCGCACACCACATCTGCGTGACGTGCGGCGATTGGGCCAGCTTCCAGACCAAGGCGTGCTCACGCCCACCTGAACCGATGACGAGAAGTCTCATGCGGCGCGCATTGAACCAAGAAACCGCCGGGAGCGGAAATCCTTTTCTGGCGGCACGGGCATCTGCTTTCAGAACGCGTATGGTTCTCAGCCTGCGTAAATATCGTCCACCAGACGTTCCCGGCACAGGCTCTCCACCATTCGCTGGCTATCCAAACAACGCCGCCAGTTTATGCCGGCGAAACGCGAAGATGCTGGTCACGTCACGTCGGACGAAGAGCGTGTTGACCAACATCCCGCCGAACACCGCGTAACGAACAACGTCGCGAGCCAGCGTGCCGCCGTCGTGCTCCTCAAATGTGTGCTCGTGAATCCACGCACGATACGGTCCGCGACGCTGTTCGTCCACGAAGCGGTGCGGCGGCTCCCACGCGGTAATCTCACTCTGCCAGCGCAACGGAAAACCATGCACGCGCAGGCGGTAGTCAATGCGTTGGCCAGCTCGCATCTTGATCGGTCGTGGCGTCAGCACTTCGAACCTCAGCCAAGGCGGGGTAATCGTCTCCAGGTTGAACGCGTCGGCAAAGAACGGGAAAATCTCGTCGCGCCGGCGTGGCAGCCATTGCTCCGCTTCCAGCTTGAAGATTCCGCTCGCTGTCCGGGTAATCTGAATCGCATTCACGCCGCCATGCCGAAATCCTCAAGCAGCAGCTTCGCGCTAATCCGTGCGGACTCGAAGATGACCGGCAGACCGCTACCCGGGTGCGTGCCCCCACCCACCAGATACATCCGCTCGAATTCCTCGAAGCGGTTGCGCGGGCGCAAGTGCAGCATTTGACCAAGGTTGTGCGCCAGGTTGAAGGTCGCGCCTTTGTAGATGCCGACTTTGTTCTCCCATTCCGCCGGTGTGACAATGCGCTCGAACCGGATGCGCTTCTCAATGTCCGTCAGCCCGAGCTTCGCGAGTTGCCGCAACGCCACCTGCCGGTAGCGAGCGCGCTCTTTGGTCCAGTCGATGTTTGGATGCTGATGACTGACCGGGATGAGCACGTAAAGCGCGCTGTGCCCGGGCGGCGCCATCGTGTCATCCGTGCGCGACGGATTCTCGACGTAGAAGGACGGATCCGCAGTGAGCACGTGCCGGCTTTCGATCTCATGGAGGTTCTGCCGATAGTTCTCGGCGACGAAGATGTTGTGGTGTTGCAGTTGGTCGCACTGGCCTTCGATACCGAGGTACATCATGAAGGTTGAACAAGAGAACTGCTTGGTGGCGAGGGTTTCGTCCGACCAGCGCCGGCGCAGGCCATTTGGGATGAGTGTTTTCATCGCGTGCCCGAAGTCGGCATTCACCACGACCGCATCGGCGCGGTGCTCGCCCTGCGCTGTGCGCACGCCGACGGCGCGGCGGCCGTCGAACAGGATTTCCTCGACCGGCTCGTTCAACCGAAGGGTCACGCCGAGTTCAGCGGCAACTCGCGCCATGCCGCGGCTGAGCGCATTGCAGCCACCGATCGGATGCCAAATGCCATGCTCGTATTCGAGGAACGAGAGGATCGAGAACAGGCTCGGGCACTGGAACGGGGACATGCCGAGATACTTCGACTGGAACGTGAACGCCAGTTGCAGGCGCGGATCGCTGAAGTACTCAGCGAGCTCGGCGTGCAACGACTTCCACGGCTTCAAATACGGCAGCACGGCAAGCAGTCGCACTTGCATCAGGTCTGTCCAACTGAGGAACGGTGTCTGGAGGCAGGGGGCAAATTTCTCCAGCTTGACCCGGTTGTAAGCCATGAACCGGCGGAACTGCGGCGCGTCGGCGGGGGACAGCTTCGCAATCTCAGCCACCATGCGCTCCGTGTCCGAGGAACACAGCAGCTCGCCGCCAGCACCAAAGACCAGGCGGTACTGCGGGTCGAGCCGCTTCATCGGCACTTCACGGCGCAGATCGCGCCCCACGGCGGCAAAGATCTCGTCGAGGATTTGCGGATAGAGGAAGAACGTCGGCCCAAGGTCAAACCGAAAGCCGTCGCCTTCGATGGCGGAGGTTCGCCCGCCCACGCGTGGCTCCTTTTCGACCACAGTGACATCAAGCCCGGCTTTGGCCAGCAACATCGCGGTTGCCAGCCCCCCCGGCCCAGCCCCGACGATCAACACGCGTTTTGACATGGCTACAATTGTTAGCCCAGCGGCACACCTTCGGCAAGCTTACCCCCCCATCAAAAAACGCCAGGCGCGCTTCAACGTGGCCAACGACACACACGGGGGCGGGTAGCGGAGCCGCGCATCGAACGCAAACGACCGGTGCAGCACCGACCGGTAGTGCGTAAAGCAATCGAAACTCGTCTTGCCGTGATACGCGCCCACGCCGCTCTCCCCCAAGCCGCCGAACGGAAGCTCCTTGCCAACGATGTGGACAATGGTGTCGTTCAGGCAAACGCCTCCGGAGCGCGCCTCCGCAAGCACGCGTCTCTGCATGGTACGGTCTTGGGTAAAGAGATACAGCGCCAGCGGCGTCGGCCGATCGCGCAACAGCCCGAGGGCGTCGTCGAGACGATTGAACTCGAACACCGGCAGGATCGGGCCAAAAATCTCCTCCTGCATCACTGGAGCGTCTGCTGGCACGTCTGCCAGGATCGTGGGTGCGAGGAAGAGGTCACGCGCGTCCTGCTGACCGCCGTGGAGGATATGGCCCGCGCCAAGCAAGCTCGTCAGGCGGTCGAAATGCCGTTGGTTGATGATACGACCGTAATCTGGGCTCGCCTGTGGACTGTCGCCATAAAACTCCTGCAACGCCCGCTTGAGCGCCTCCACCAAGCTGTGACGGACCCGCCGGTCCACGAGGATATAATCCGGCGCGACGCAGGTTTGGCCGGCATTCATGAACTTGCCCCAAGCGATGCGCCGTGCGCTGACCTCGATCGGCGCGTCGGCGCAGACGAGGCAGGGACACTTGCCGCCGAGTTCCAAGGTGACGGGCGTGAGATGCTGGGCGGCGGCGGTCATGACTGCCCGGCCAACGCTCGTGCTTCCCGTGAAGAAGACTTTGTCGAATCGCTCTCTCAACAAGGCTTCGGCGACCGTTCGTTCGCCTTCACAGACCGCGATGTAATCTTCCGCAAAGTGCTCGCGAATGAGCCGGGCAACGGCGGTCGCGGTATGCGGCGCCAGTTCGGAAGGTTTGAGCACCGCACAGTTGCCGGCGGCGATCGCGCCCACCAGCGGCGAGAGAACGAGCTGCAGCGGGTAGTTCCAAGGACCGATGATCAGGGCCACACCATAGGGCTCGGGCTGGACGAAGCTGCGTCCCGGCCAAGCCATCAGCGGTGTCCGACGGCGTTGCGGCTTCATCCAACCAGAAAGCCGGCGCAGCGTGTGCCGGAGATCGCTCAGGACAAAACCCACTTCGCTGGCCCAAGCCTCATAGGCAGACTTCCGCAGATCAGCGTGTAGCGCGCTGAGCAGCCCGGCTTCGCGGGCCGTGATCGCGTCCTGCAGCCGGCGCAGTTGGGCAAGGCGGAAGTCCAGCGGGCGCGTCGCTCCCGAGTTAAAAAAGGCGCGCTGACACTGCACGATGGCGGCACAACTCATGGTTGATTGGATGCAATTTCCTCTTTCGCGTGTAAACTCGTCAAGCGATGAGTCACTGGCTTTTCATTTTGGCGATGCTTTCCACGCTGTTTGTGCGGGCCGAGTCGCCAGCGGACAAGCTCGCTCTGGCTGGCGTCGCGGAGTTTACGGCCGCGTATCAGGCTTGGGATGATGGGCGGTTTGCGGCTGCGGCGGAACTGTTCCGCCAAGCCAGCACGAATCGAACGGATTCGTCGACAAATTTCTACTGGCTCGGAGTGGCTCACTTTCACCGAATGCTTCAGCTTCAGAACCAACCCGAAACCGCCACCAACAAGGCGGCTGCACGGGGCGATATGGACGCAGCGCTCGCCGCCTTCGTCCGCGCCGTAAAACTTGACCCGCGTCATCCCGAAAGTCACGCTCTGCTCGGCACCCTCTACGGCATGAAGATCGACGGCAACCTAGTGCGGGCTGCGTGGTTTGGGCCGCGCGTCGAGAAACACCGCAAAGCGGCGCTGGAGTTTGGCGCCCAAAACCCTCGTGTGCTCTACTTGCTCGGAACATGCCAGTTTCACACCGCGAAGAAGCCGGCTGCGTTGCGTGAGGCCTTGGCCACGTTGCTCAAGGCAGAAAAACTGTTTGAAGCAGAGACTAAAGTCGCGCCTGGACCGCTTGATCCGCGCTGGGGTTACGCCACGTGCCTCACGTTTGTCGGGCGCACTTACGAGTTGCTGAATCAACCCAAAGAGGCATCGGAGTATTTCCGCAAGGCCCTTGCTCGCCAGCCTTCCGACCATTTGGCGCAAGCGGGATTGGCCCGGGTAAAAGACCTTCGCTGATCGTCACGAGTCTTGCGCGGCCCGCGCGGGCACACGCAGAGCCGCCAAATCGTCGCCAGCCGACTCACGCCGCCACCTGGGGCGCATCGGCCAGGGAGAAGAGAATCACCCGTTCGCCCGTGGTGATGCTGATATCGGTGTGCAGGCTGACGACTTCTTGTTGCAGGATATCGCGGACGAGGGTGACGAGCAGGGGGCGGGCTTTCTCCAACAGTTGCATGCGGACCTGTTTGATGAGCGAGCGGCCTTCGCCCTTCTCATCGGCGGCCAGTTGTTTCTCAGCCGGGGTCAGGACCCCGCGGAGGCGTACCAGCACCATGTCATCAATCAAATAGGCCTTGGCTTCCTCCGGCCCGCGTCCCATGTATTCGCGCTCGAACTGCACGATCGCGTCGCAGATTTCGGCCTCGACCTGTCCCCGAGTTTTGGGGGCGGCGGAAGATCCGGCATTGCCAGTCTGGCCCGATGCGTTTCTTGGCGGCATGGACATAGCGTAAGAACCCGATTTGTACCGGGTCAAGAACGCCGTTCGGGGATTGAGCGCCGGCACTGCATCTCGCGCAACACCCCGTGCATCTGCCGCAGCATGCCTGCGTGCCCGGCCATCGCACGTCTTGTCCCGATTCGGCTACGTCGCAGGACCGGACAACTCCTGTTGCAGCTTGGCATCCGCTTCCAATGCCTTGGTCTTCAGGGAGGCCTTGTAATCGCGAAACCGGCGCTGCAAGTCAGCATTGTTGAGGGCCAGAATTTGCACGGCGAGCAGTGCCGCGTTGGTGGCGCCCCACGCACCGATGGCGAGCGTGCCGACGGGAATGCCGGGCGGCATCTGCACCGTGGCCAGCAGGGCATCCTGACCGTTGAGCGGCGTCCCCGGCATGGGAATGCCCAAAACCGGCAACGTGCTGTGCGCCGCCAGGGCGCCCGCCAAATGCGCCGCCCCGCCGGCAGCGGCGATCAGCACCTTGAGTCCACGCGTCTCCGCCGTGCGTGCGAACTCAGCGGCTTCCCCCGGCGTACGGTGGGCCGAAAGGACGTGGGCCTCGAACGACACGTTGAAAGCGCGGAGGGTGTTGGCGGCCTCTTTGAGGACCGGCCAGTCGGAGATGCTGCCCATCAATATGGCAATGAGCGGCTGGGGAGAGGGGGTTGCGTTCATGCTTAAATAGCGTGTTGTTGATGTGGGTTGGATGTTTGAGAGATTGACTGCTGGAGAATCAAAGCCGCGGCCGCTCCAATGCCGGAGGCCACCAGTTCGCCTCCGCGGAGTGCGGGGCGATGTTGTTCGCCGTGGCCGGTCAGAACAAAAATGCCGGTGGCGGCGGCGTTTCGCGCCAAATCCACGGTGCGGTTGCAGCCGCCGAAGCTCGGACACGGTGTCGGCGAAGAAGACTACTTGGTCCGCGTGTTGCAAATGGCCGCGGTCTTCAATCAACGTCCCGTCGCGGTCGAGTAAGACTGCGGAAACGAGGCCTCGGGTCCGGGCATTCGGCAGGATTTCATCGCCCGAAGGTCTGTCGTTCATCGGTGGGGTTGTTGCCGAGTCCGCCCAGCGGAATTCGGAGGGTTCCGGTGTTGGCACGGCAGGAAGCCGGCCTTGGGTTATTCGTTGCAGTGCCTCGCGATGAACACCAACGAAGACCTTGCCGCGGGCCAGCAACGGCCATTCCGGCGGGGCGAATTGAAGCAAGGTCGGGTTGTTCATAGTGCTTGAAGGCTGAGGGGGGATAGGGCGCCGTCGGGAGGATGAAAGCGCTCGAGGAGTTCGTAGTCCACCAGTGCGTAAGCGGGATAGCCGTCATGCCGCCGGAGGAGCGAGCCGTCGGCGCCGAAACGAAGCACGATGTGCTCGGGCTTGATATCGAGCATCCGGAAGCCGTGCTGCGCCAATTCAACAATGGCGCGGTGCATGGCGTCTGCGAGGAAGGCCCTCCGCGCGTCATCCCGCAGCGCGAGGGCGTCGGCGGTCTGCGCGGCGTTTTGGCCATCAATCCAGCCGTAGAGCAGGATGTACTGCCGATGGATGTCGAGCGGAATATCCGGGTGCCGGGCGCGCTTCGCCTCAATCTTGCTTTCGCTCCGTCCGGTTTGCCAGAGGTGCAGGCGCTCGGCGGGAACGTAGATGGCCAGCGGCTTTTTGGTGAGGAGGCGCGAATGCGAAGCGCCGGCGCGGGAGGCGCGCAATTGCAGGACGGCGGCGAATTCTTCGAACGGGCTGTTGAAGTCGGCGTGGATATGTTTCCACATCGTCAGGGTGTCCGCCGGCACGGGCTCGCCGACGCGGCTGAAGCGCACCACGAGATCAAGGCTTGTGTCCCGGACCGGCCGCGTGGGCGTTCGGAAAACCGCGCTCGTTCCGGGCAGACGCTGGCGATGCCCAGCGAACCAATCCGGCGCAAACCAATTGGCCGGGTCAAGCGGCTCCAGGAAGGGAAGGCCGAACCGAGTCAGATACAGGTCGCCGCCATCCGCCGTCACCCGGTGGAAGTAATCCACGCCCAGCAACACGAGGGGCGTGAGGTTCGGAGTCTGCGGTACGGTCAGGTCCGGCAAAGGGTCTGGCTGCGCCGCAAGACTGGCCATTGTGAATGGGAGGGAGGACTGCTCGCACTCAGTTCCCGGGAATGAGGCGCTCATAATCCTCCAGTTTCCCGCCATCGAGACAGCAAGTGATGATTTGTTGGCCGAGCGGGGCGAGGTCCGGCTCCTGGTATTCCGCCAAGCATTTGCTGAAGAACGCCTGCAGGATTTGGGCGCCTTGGTCATAGGCCTCCGGTCCAACTTCTGGCTGCGTGTCCACCTGGAGAAACCAGCGGGCGATCATCCGGCCTTCCACCTGCAACTGGTGCAGAGTGTGGCCGAGCAACGGGCAGCGCGCGGGGCGAAGCTGGTCGGGGCGGAACCGTGCCACGCCGCGCCGGGCCAGATACTCGCGCGCAATCCATTGGGGCATGAAGCCCACACGCCATGCCCCGATGTGCTGGTTTGGACAGAGGATATGCCGCATGCGGGTGTTCTCGGCGAATTGCTCCAGCAACAAGTTGGCTTGGTCCACCCGTCGCCCGGTTGCGAAGGGCCAGTAAGACCCCACGCCCTCGCTGGTCATGCCCTCGGTGTCCACGATGCTGGGATTGGCGTGACCGCGCGGGGAAACCAGTCGCCACAACCAGGCGAGCGCGGGCGGCAGAATGTGGAAGATACCCATGATGCCGTACGTGGGCTTTTCCTTCGTGCAGGGCGGCGTGCGCACTCCAAAACTGCGAATGTCAACGGCAACAGCCCCTTCCACCACCCCGGGAAAAACTTTGCGGGGAATGATGACGCGCGGGTTGGGGCAGGGCTTTCCCGGCGCGTCTTCGATGTGTTCCCAGATCAGCGCCCGACTTTGCGGCACGGCGTCGATGCTCAGGTATAGCAATGGCACCGGCGGTTCGGCGGTCAACCCTTCGAGATGTACATCCGTGCCGTAATGCTCGATGTGATTGACCCGCACGAACCAGGCGTTCTCGGCGTCGGTCAGGGTCAACTTGCCTTTGCCCTCCTGCACGGAGGGATGACAGAGCGCCATATCGTCGGTTACCGCGTGCAGTTCGCACGAGCGGGGGATTTCCAGGAAACGCTTCTCTCCAGTCACCAGGTTCTCCCCCAGCAACAGCCGGCCATCCGGCTCGCGATGGGCGAGTTCCAGCATTTCGCTTTTTCCCCCGCCGCTGGCGCCCTCGTGCATGATGGTCACCACGTTGTCGTAGGGCGTGATCACCTGAACGGTCGCGCAGTGATTCGTCACCCAGCCCTCACGTTCGCCATGGCAAATCAGCACGCCGTAGATGCCTTTCTTGGCGCTTGGCCCGGGATACAGATTGAACGAGAACAACTCGTGCAGCCCCTCGCGCCGGTTGTGCACCACAACCTGCTTGCCGCCGAAATGCGTGTGCCGAAACACCGGAGCGACATAGATGATGGCACGGGGTTGAAAGTCGGCGGGCACTTCCTCGTACGGAATGATCCCCTGCAACATCGCCAAACCAAGCGCAAAAAATCCCGCATTGGCCGGCGCGATCACCACGGCGTCCATGCCCACATCATGGCCGCCCGCCGCAAAGCCGAACATGGCGAGTTCCTGTTGCCGCATCCACTCGAATGTCTGCTGTCGCAACGGGCCGAATTCCGTCCCAAACCGCTCCCGGAACGTTTCCTTATCCGTTGGCAATCCATCCCCGATCACCATGCAATCGGGATCGCGCCGCCGCATGTAGGGTTCGACGTAGTTCGCCGCGACGCCGTTGCGCACACGGGCCACCGTGGCTTCGAGGATGCGCCCCTTGCCGGGTACGTCGTAAGCAACCTCAAAGGAATGGCTGCCCGCGCCGCCACACGCTAAGTCAATCAACTCGGCGGTTGTGCTGGCGATCGTGAGCCGTTTGCATTCAGCCAGGAGGGTGGCGGCCTCGTTGGGCAAGTGATATTTGTCTGGGTTCATCTCTGGGATAACGGAACTCAATCAGGTTACAGGGCTCCGGCCTTGGCAGATTTGGGAGCCGGTTTCAATTTCGTACAAACAGAACGGCCAGCGCCTTCCCCAAGGGAATGTCTGCTGGCCTGCGTTCCGGAGAGCCTCCCGTCAGGGCCGCTCTCCAACTCACAAATCCGGTGCTGTTGACTTGCTCTGGCGAAGTTGCCCTCGGGCAACCCAGCAAAGCAATCCAACAACGGCGACATCTTAGCGGCCCTCGGTTCGGTGTCAAGGTGGCCACGAACCGCGGGCATGAACGGAAGTGGCGGTCAGGAGGAGCGCGCCCGGTCCCCCGGGCGCAGCGGCAAACCTGCCAATCCCAGCGGGACCTCCACCGCATCGGGTAGCATCCCCGCGCTGCGGACAGGGACTGTCCGCGGTCCGACACCTCGGGTTTGTGAGGGAATTCCGGTCCGGGTGACCGCCACTTCCAGTCGCACCCACGAGCCGCGACGCCTTGCCCAGATTTCCGTCCGCATTGGTCCGGCGCACTCCACCTCGGTAACAACTGACCCGGGGGTAACGCCAAAACAAAACTCGCACTGCCACTTCTCATGGGACAAGCTGCCGCCAGCATCCAATGAAAAGACAGGTCATCGTCATCGGCGCAGGTTTGGGTGGATTGTCTGCTGCCATCTCATTGAAACAAGCCGGCTACGAGGTCGAGGTCTTTGAGAAGAACGACAAGATCGGCGGCAAGCTGAACGTGCTGAAAGAGCAGGGCTACACGTTCGACCTCGGGCCGTCCATCCTCACGCTGCCGCATATCTTTGAGCGCCTGTTTGAGCGTAGTGGCAAGAAGATGCAGGATTACATTCCGCTCCGTTCGCTACGACCACACTGGCGGAACTTTTTCGAGGACGGCACGGTGCTGGACCTTTACCCCGAGCCGGACAAAATGGCCGCCGAGGCGCGCAAGGTCGGTGAACCGCCGGAGAACATCGAGCGCTTCCTGAAATACTCCGCCGATCTCTACGACCTGACGAACGACGGCTACTTCGAGCAGGGCCTCGATAACTGGCAGGGGTTCGCCAAGCACTACGGGCTATGGAAGTTCTTTCAGTTCGACCTGTTCCGCAGCATGCACCAGGGTGTCGCGTCGCATCTGCAAACGCGTTACTTCCGCGACATCTTCGACTTCTTCATCAAATACGTGGGCTCGTCGGCGTATCGCGCGCCGGCGTTCATGAACTCCATGCCGACGATCCAGTTCCGCTATGATCTCTGGTATGTGGATGGCGGGCTTTACAACATCGCGCTCGGCCTCAAGCGGCTCATGGACGAACTCGGCATCCAGGTGAACCTCAACTCCGAAGTCAGCGAAGTCCGCCGCGGGCATGGTCGCGTCACCGGCTTGGTGGCGAACGGGACGTTCCACAACGCTGACATCATCGTGTCCAACATGGAAGTCATCCCCGCCTACGAGAAGCTGCTCAACGAGGACAAGGCTTTCGTCGCGTCGCTGGAAAAGAAACTTGAGCCCACCTGTTCCGGCCTCGTGATCGAGTTGGGCCTGGATTGCCAGTATCCACAGCTCGCGCACCACAACTTCTTCTTCAGCGGCCACCAGAAGGAGCATTTCGCCAAGGTCTTTCAGCGATACGAGTTGCCCGATGACCCGACGATCTACCTTGTCGCCGCGTCCAAGACCGATTCGACCGTTGCGCCCGCCGGCTGCGATTGCCTGAAGATTCTCCCGCACATCCCGCACATCCGCGACGACCACCCGCTCACGCGCGAAGATTATGCCAAGCTCAAGGAGCGCATCCTGGTCAAACTGGAGCGGATGGGCTTGAAAGACCTGCGCAAGCACGTCGTGTTCGAGCACTTCTGGACGCCGCTCGATATCCGCGCGCAATACAACTCCAACCGCGGCTCGATCTACGGCGTGGTGAGCGACCGGTGGAAGAATCTCGCATTCAAAGCGCCCAAGCAAAGCACGCTGTATCCAAACCTCTTTTTCGTCGGTGGCTCGGTGAACCCCGGCGGCGGGATGCCGATGGTGGTTCTCTGCGGGCAGAACGTCGCAAAGAAGGTTGTCGCGTGGGACCGATGCTGATCTTGCTGGGCCTCACGCTGGCTCTTTGGGCGTTGGGTTTTCTGCTGTTCCCCCGACTGCACAGGTGCGACCTGTGTCCGCCTCCAGCCCACACGCCTGCTGTCAGCATCATCATTCCTGCCCGCAATGAGGAATACAATCTGCCAACGCTTTTACGGTCATTGCAGACACAGGCCGTGAGACCGCATGAAGTCATCGTGGTAGACGATGGCTCAACGGATCGCACCGCGGAGATCGCCCCCCAGTACGGCGCGAATGTCGTTAAATCGCGGCCACTGCCTGACGGCTGGCGCGGCAAGACGTGGGCGTGCTATCAGGGAGCGCAAGCGGCAACGGGCGAACTCCTGCTGTTCGTAGACGCGGACACGTGGTTTGAGACGGAGGGGTTCGGGCGGACACTGAGCGCCTATCGTAACTTCGTAGCGGCGTCTCGGCAGCGCGCCGCCGTCTGCACATGCGGAGATTTGCGGCACTCTACCGAGACGCCGCTACACAATGAAGGTGGCGCCTTTTCCGTCGGACCGTATCATGCGGTGCAGAAGCTCTACGAGGACCTGTCCCTATTCTTCAATTTCAACATGACGGTCGGGACAACGCCAAACGGATTGTTCGGCCAGATGCTGCTGGTGGATCGCGAAAGCTATCAGCGCGTGGGCGGACATGAAGCGGTGAAAGGC
>CAZWJC010000148.1:0-17429 GCA_964634255.1 uncultured Verrucomicrobiota bacterium
GCTTGTTCACGGACGGCGTGGGCGTGGGCAACGACTTTGGTGAGGCCACCAAGGGGTTTGGCCGCGTGGTGGGGCGGTTGACCGGCTTGCCGATCTTCTTGCGCAGCCCCGATCATCCCGGTAGCCAGCGCTTGCTTCACCTGGGATTGAGTGGCTCAGCGGTGTGCGCGGCCGAGAACTCGGTGCGATACCGTTCGCGCCCGGAGAGTCACCTCGCTCCTTATGTCGTGGACACCGGCGAAATTGCTGCACACGGTGCTCTCACCTTCGGCGCGGAAGCCGCGTGGGTGCATGGCCCGCTGTGTGTGCAGGGGGAACTGCTGCATTCCTGGGTGCGGGCGCAAAGCGGCGAGGATGTGAGCTTCGGCGGGTTCTACGCCTCGGCGAGCTGGTTTCTCACCGGCGAAAGTCGGCCCTACGACCGGAAGCAGGGCACGTTTGCGCGCGTTGTTCCGAAGCAGAACTTCAGCTTCGGCCGCGGCGGTTGGGGCGCGTGGGAAATCGCTGCCCGCTATTCCTTCGTCAACCTGAACAGCGGCGACATCCACGGCGGACGCCTGAGCATGCTCATGGCAGGCGTGAACTGGTATCTGCACTCACACGTGAAGTGGCGGTTTGACTACGGCTTCGGCCACGTCAGCGAGCGGATGCCGGATGGCAATCTCAGCGTTTTCCAAACGCGCATCGAAGTGGATTTCTGAACACGATCGGTTGGCTTCCGCCGGTTGGCGGGTGACTGTCGATCTCGCGCAAACCGCACCGTCATCCTGGCCACGGGTGGGTGTTCGCACCTCGGGCTTGGTGTACACTAATCGCGCCTTGGCGGCTCAGGCCACGCTGGCCGCCCGCGAGAAATGGATCGAGTCCTCGTAGCGCTTGGTCATTGCCCGCATCCGCTGGGTAATCACCCGGGTCAGCGCGAGGATGAACGGCGCGGCGAGCGCCGGCGCTTCAGCGAACATCTTCTTCAACGCTCCCTCCGACACCTTGATCAGGATGGTCGGTTGGTTGGCAATCACGTCCGCGGAGCGCGGTCCCTGATCCACAATCGCGATTTCTCCGAAGCACTCGCCCACGCCCATGGTGGCCAGCGTCGTTTCCCGCTCATCCACCATCACTCGCGCCCGCACTTCGCCTTCCAGCACCATGAACAGCGCGTCGCCATGCTCGCCTTTGTTCACCACAGTGCCGAAGGGCGGCACCTTGACCACTTCGATGTAGGGCAGCAGGGAGGTCAGTAAACGCTCCTCCACGTCAGCAAGCATCTTGATGCGACGCAACGAACCAGGTTGGATGCCCAGCGCCTCGGCTGAGGCGGCTGCGGCGGGCGGGAGCTTCGACTTGAACAGAATCTTGAGCTCGGGCAAATCGGAGGCTCGCGACCAGGTGGCATCCTTTTCCCTAAACACCCAGGAGTCTGCCCGGGCCTTGCCTTGCTTGATCCAATTTACGAGGCCAGGCAGCTCCACGGGCCCGTAGGCAATGCTGTCCGCTCCCCAGATTCGGTAATTGTTGCTCGTCGCGGTTTCCATTTGTCGGTCTGGGTACGCCAATGGCCAGCGGCTGTCAAACCTTCATCCGCAAAAAAGCCACAGGCGTTATGGAGGGCCAACCTAGGAACTTTACGAGGTCCCAACCCGCCGGCTTTCGGCTAAGATCAAGTGTGTGATGCATCGGTTCCGGACCTCATGGGTTGCGCTGCGCTTGCAACTCGCCAGCGGCATACCCATCATCAACGGACAAAAACGCTAACCATGAATTTGACCAGGTTCCAGCTCCTCTTGCCTATGTTGCGCCCACTTCGTTCCCTCGCCTTTGTTGCCGTGTTGTCTGCCTTGTTTGCGCTGGCAGGCGCGGGCTGCCGCTCTGCCACGCCCGAGGGCTTCGCTTCGGTGACGATTCATGGCCGGACCGAGGAGCAGATTGCCGCCGTGACCACGTTGGTATTCCGCGATGCCGGCTATTCCGGCGGCGGTTTGGGCGGCTCGCAGATCGTCTTTCAGAAAGCCGGCTCGCAATGGACCAATCTCGCCTACGAAGGCGCCGTGGGCACCGCTTACGGAGCCTCGACGGTGGTGCGGGTCAAAGTGGACATCGTAAGTGTGGGAGCAGGGTCCTTCCGGCTGCAATGCCAGGCTTACGTCGTTCGGGATGCCGGCGATTCCTTCTTTGAGGAGGAGCAGGCGCTGTCCAAAGTCCGCAGCGGACCCTACAAAACACTGCTCAACAAAGTGGCCGAGCAGTTGAAGTGACCGCTTGGAAGCTGCCCGCTATTCAGTGTACTCGACGAACGGACGCCATGAAGCAGAACTCCGCAAGCGAAACTGGACGCCAGCGCCGCATTACTACAATGGATCAATGGGAACGCAGTTGGCAGAAGCATTGGAGCAAGGTCGGCCTGCCCGGCTATGAGTTGCCCGTGGGCGGCGCCGGCAGCGATGAGCGCGAATTCCTCGCCACGGCCCGCACGCCGCAGAAGGAGCACGCCCGGCTCAAGCGCATCAGCGCCGAGTTCGATCGCGCCTTCAAGACTTTTTACGACGTTGGCCCGGCGGTGACGGTATTTGGCTCGGCCCGTTTCAAAGAGACGCATCCCTACTACAAGCTTGCGCGTGCGGTGGGCCGCGAATTGGCGAAGGCGGGCTTCGCCACGCTCACTGGTGGCGGGCCAGGCATCATGGAAGCGGCGAACCGCGGGGCGCATGAAGCGGGTGGCAAGAGCTACGGCTTGAACATCATCTTGCCGCATGAGCAGTGCGAGAATCCGTATGTCGATCGGAGTATGGAGTTCCGCTACTTCTTTACGCGCAAGGTCTGCCTCGTGAAATACTCCTGTGCGTTCATCGTCATGCCCGGTGGGTTGGGCACACTGGACGAGTTGTTCGAGGCGGCCACGCTGATCCAGTGCCGGAAGATTGGCCCGTTCCCACTCATCTTGATGGGCAAGGCGTTTTGGGCCGGCATGCAAACCTGGGGAAAGTTCATGATGAAGCAGGGTGTCTTCGCCAAGGACGAGATCGGCTTTGGCCGCATCACGGATTCGCCTGCGCAAGCCGTAGACCTGATCGTCCGCAGCCTACCGTCCGCCGTGCGGAAGCATCTCAAGCCACTCTGACCACACGCGGAGGAAGCCCTCGCTTGGCGCGTGGCCCGAGCCTCCGCAAGCTCAACTCTCATGAAAGCACTCCTCAAAGAGATTCGGCACAACCCACTACTCTGGCTGCTGGTCTTCGTGCCCGTGGTGTTCGCCGCGGCCAGGCTCCGGCACGACGCCCACACGCTGCTTTTCGTGCTATCCGTTCTGGCGATCGTGCCCTTGGCGGCACTGCTGAGTCATGCCACAGAATCGGTGGCGGCCAAGACCGGTGACGCGGTCGGGGGACTGCTCAACGCCACGCTGGGCAACCTGACCGAACTGGTCATCGCGTTCACCGCCTTGCGTGCCGGCGAATACGTGTTGGTGAAGGCATCCATCGCCGGCGCCATCGTAACCAACACCCTGTTCATGCTGGGGGCGTCCTTTCTGCTGGGTGGACTCAAGCACCACGTGCAGGAATACAACAAGGTGAGCGCCCGCGTCCAGGCGGGGTTGCTCTTCCTGGCCACGATCGCGCTGTTGATCCCATCGGCGGTTTCCCAAGCCGACTCCGCGGCTGGAGCGGCGTTTACCCAGAAGCTCAGCGTGGGCTTGGCAGTGCTGCTCATCATAGCCTACGGCTTGGGCATGCTGTTTTCGCTCAAGACGCATCGCGAGCTGTTTGCCAGCGCGGAACACGGCGAAGAAGGCGAAACGCCCTGGCCCATTGGTCTGGCCCTGGTCACGCTGGCGGGGGTCACCGTGCTGGTGGCGCTGGTGAGCGAGGTCTTTGTCGAGTCCGTGCAGAAGGCGGCGGAGGCCTTCGGCATGTCGCAGGCCTTCGTTGGGTTTATCGTGGTGGCGCTGGTGGGGGCGGCGGCGGAGATGGCCTCCGCGTTTTCGGGCGCGCGCAAGAATCGCTTGGACCTGAGCGTGGGCATCGCGTTGGGGAGCGCGTCGCAAATCGCGCTCTTCGTGGCCCCCGTATTGGTGTTGCTCAGTTACGTCATCGGCCCATCGCCGATGGATCTGCAATTCTGGCCGGGTGCGGTGGTGATGATTCTCATCGCAACGCTTACCGCCTCGCTGGTCACCAACAGCGGGCGATCGGCCTGGTTCGTCGGTGTGCTCGTCTTGATGGTCTATCTCGTGTTTGCCATGACTCTTTACTTGTTGCCACCCCGGGCGCAATGAGGCCACCCTTCCGCAAAACCTGACGAACGACCTGTTTCCTTCCATGAGTGACGATCCCATCAAGGCTTCCAAACGCGTGCTCGAGCCGAGCGAGCGCATCGCCGAAGTGCTCTTCGGTTTGATCATGGTGCTCACTTTTACGGGCTCGCTTAGCGTAGCTGAGGCCGGACGCGAGGATGTCCGCGCGATGCTGATCGGTGCCCTCGGCTGCAACATCGCCTGGGGGATCATTGATGGCGTCCTGTATCTGATGGGCTGCCTCGCAGAGAAAGGCCGAGACCTGATGACCTTCCGCGCCGTGCGTCAGGCGGCCGATTCGCAGAAGGCGCAGCGATTGATCAGCGGCGCGCTGCCGTCGGTCCTCGCCTCCGTGCTCCAGCCAGCGGAGCTCGATGCGATGCACAAGCGGTTGCAGCAACTGCCCGAGCCGCCCGGGCAGGCGCGGTTGAGCGGGGCGGATTGGGCGGGCGCCACGGGCGTGTTCCTACTCGTATTCCTGTCCACCTTCCCCGTGACCGTGCCATTCATCTTCATGGACAGCCTGCATGCCGCGATGCGGGCCTCAAATGCCATCGCCATGGTCATGCTGTTCATCGCCGGGGTCGCCTATGGCCGCTATGTGGGGCGGTCGCCGTGGGTGTTTGGCTTCGTCATGATTGTGTTGGGGGGGATTCTGGTGGCGCTCACGATGGCGCTGGGAGGTTAAGCCTATTCGCGCCGTTCGCATTTTCATCACAGCTCTGCTGCTCTGTGGCCTGTCCGCAGTTGCCCAGACGGATCTGGCCCACGCCTCCACTACCAGTGCGGAGTCGAAATTCCGCTCCGCTGAAGACGGCTGGTTCGATGTGAGCGGCTTCTTGGATGAGAAGTACGGCTTCCTGCCCATCGTGATGCCGATCACCGAACCTGCCGTAGGTTATGGGGCGGCAGGTGGGTTGGCCTTCCTGAGCAAACCGCTGGGACGGGCCCAGTCGGAATATGACCGGCCAAACATCACGATGGTCGGTGGCATGGGCACGGAGAACGGCTCCTGGGGTGCGGTGGCGGGCGATTATCGGAACTGGTTCGACGACCGCTTGCAGACCCTGGCGGGCGTCGTCTATGCCTCGGTGAATCTCGATTACTACGGTATCGGCGAAGACAGTTTGCTGGCCCACGATCCGCTTCGTTACAACCTGGAACCCTTGGGCGGGATGTTGCAGGCGAAATACCGCCTCGGCACTTCACGCTGGATGGTCGGACTGAGTTACGCGTTTGCCACTACGGACATCACCTTTAAAGCCCCCGCCGGCACGCCCGGCCTGCCCGACTACCGCAGCGAATCAAATGTGGGGGGATTGACGCCGTCCGTGACCTTCGACACGCGCGATAGTCTTTTCACTCCGACGCGTGGCACGTATGCAGAGTTGGGTGTCGGCCTGTTCAGCGAAACCCTGGGTGGCGACGACGAGTTCCAGCGGGTGCAGTTGGTTGCCATGCAATACGTCCCGTTGGGGCGGAAGTTCTTTCTTGGCCTGCGCGGGCAGATTTCTGCGAGCTTTGGTGACGCGCCGTTCTATCTGCGACCGTTTATTTACATGCGCGGTGTCCCCCTGATGCGGTACCAGGGCGAGGAGATCGCTCAGATCGAGGCCGAACTGCGTTGGCAGTTCTGGAAGCGCTACAGTCTGGTGGGCTTTGTCGGGGCGGGTGCCGCGTGGGATGATTTCGAGCAGTTCGACAACACGAAGTCAGTGGTTGCGGGCGGTGTCGGGCTTCGCTACGAACTGGCGCGCAAATACGGCATCCACATGGGCGTGGACGTGGCGTTCGGTCCGGACGATGCTGCCATCTACATCCAAGTGGGCAGTGCGTGGGCACGGCCATGACAAATCAATCCAACACCCAAAGCCTTTTGCCCGATGCGCCGAGATCGCAGACATCGACGGTGAAAGTACCGGGGCAAGAATCTCTGGCAGTAACCGCAGTAAGTCATTAACAGACCACACTCGTATGAAGATCACCATTGTTGGCGCCGCGGGCGGCGAAGTTACCGGCTCGGCCTACTATGTTCAAACCAAGCAAGCGTGCGTGCTCGTGGATTGCGGCCTCTTCCAGGGCGGCAAGAAATCCGAGGCACTGAACCGTCCCCCGACCGGGCCGAAGCAGAAGCTCGACGCCGTGTTGATCACCCACGGCCACTTGGATCACACGGGGCGGCTGCCGTTGTTGGCCAAGCGGGGTCACACCGCTCCGGTGTACGCCACGCCGGCCACCATCGAGATGACGGCGCTCATCCTGCGCGACTCGGCGCGAATTCAGGCCGGCGACGCCGAGCGCCGCAACCGCAAACTCCAGCGCGCCGGCGAGGCTCCCATCGAGCCGCTCTACACCCCTGAACATGCCGAGACCATCATCCAGCGGCTCACGCCCGTGCCCTACCAGGAGCCCGTGGACGTGGCTCCGGGCATTCAAGCCATTTGGGCAGAGTCCGGTCACATGCTGGGCTCGGCGAGCATCCAGTTGATCGTCGAAGAAGGAGGCCGCCAGAAGAAGGTCGTTTTCTCCGGCGATCTCGGCCCGAGGAGTGCCCCTATCCTCAAGGAATTCGAGCCGTTCCAGCAGGCCGACCTCCTCTTCCTCGAATCCACCTATGGCGATCACGATCATCGGCCGTTCGCGGAAACGGTCGAAGAGTTCGTTCGGATCGTAACCGAGACGGTGGAGCAGCGCGGGAAGATCCTGGTGCCCACATTCGCAGTGGGGCGGGCGCAATTGTTGACCAGTCTGCTCGCCTGGATGTTTCGCAACAAGAAGGTGAAACCATTCCCCATTTTCCTGGATAGCCCCATGGCGATTGAAGCCACCAACATTTACGCGAAGCATCGGGAGTTGTTCGACGAGGAGATGACGAAGTTCATTGCCAAGCGGCCGCTCCGGGAGGACTTGAAGACCATGACGATGAGCGTCACGTCGGATGATTCACGAAAGATCAACGATGTCTCCGGCCCTTGCTTCATCATGGCGGGCGCCGGCATGTGCAACGCCGGGCGGATCCTGCATCATCTGAAGCAGAACCTCTGGAAGCCGGACACGCACGTGATGATCGTGGGCTATCAAAGCCGCGAGTCGCTGGGCCGCCGGTTGGTCGAAGGCGAGAAGTTGGTCAGCATTCACGGCGAGAAGGTCGCGGTGAAGGCGCAGGTCCACACGCTCGGCGGCTTTAGCGCGCACGCCGGGCAGACGGACCTGCTCAAATGGTTCAGCGCCATCGCGCCCAGCAAACCGCGCTTGGTCCTGACCCACGGTGAAGATGGTCCGCGCCAAGCCTTGGCGAAGAAGATCCAACAACAGTTCAAGGTGAAGTCTGAGTTGCCCGACATGAACGCGGTCATCGAAATGTAAGCGCCGGGCTTGGCCGCCTTCCCGGTGTGCTGAGGTGAGCAGTTCGAGATCACTACCATTTCTGCGTCGAGCCGTGCCCAGCAACGTGCGGTGGCTGTCTATCCACCTGCAACCGGCCAACCAGTGTTGCAGGTTGCGGGGCCGGCGGAGTAATCTGCGGCAAACAGATCAAACAAGCCTATGCTCGTCGTTCAAGTTCAGGTTCACGTGAAGCCAGAGTGTGTGGAAGCGTTCAAGCAGGCCACGCTTGCCAACGCCCGCGCCAGCATCCAGGAACCCGGCATCGCGCGGTTCGACGTCATGCAACAGCAGGACGATCCGACGCGTTTCGTGCTGGTGGAGGCCTACCGTACCGCCGACGCCCCCGCCGCGCACAAGGCCACCGCCCATTACGCGACATGGCGCGATTCTGTCGCTCCGATGATGGCCGAACCGCGGAGCAGCGTGAAGTTCACGAATGTTTTCCCAGACGACAGCAGACTGTGAGCTCGCGTTTCGAATTCACCACGGCCACGCGGATCGTCTTCGGCAACGGAAAACTGCGCGAGATCGGACCGCTTGCCCGCGAATTTGGGCAGCGGGCGCTGGTCGTGACCGGACGCGAGGCCCGGCGGGCTGAACCGTTGCTGACCAGGCTGCGTGAATCCGAAGTACCCGCGGTGCTTTTCTCCGTGTCCGGCGAACCGGAGATCACCACTGTCCAGCAAGGCACGGCGCTGGCGAAGCGCGAGGGCTGCGAGTTGGTCATCGGCTTCGGCGGCGGCAGCGCGCTGGACGCGGCGAAGGCTATCGCCGCGAAGCTGACGAATGAAGGGGACTTGCTGGACTACTTGGAGGTCATCGGGCGCGGCAAAGCCCTGACCCGGCCCTCCGCGCCGTTCATCGCGATTCCGACCACAGCCGGCACCGGCTCTGAAGTCACGCGCAACGCCGTGCTTGCCTCGCCGGAGCATCGCGTCAAGGTCAGCCTTCGAAGTCCGCTCATGCTGGCGAAGGTTGCGCTGGTCGACCCGGAACTCACACACGATCTGCCGTCGGCGATCACCGCCAGCACTGGGCTTGATGCGCTCACGCAACTGATCGAGCCCTTCACCTCCTGCCGTGCGAACCCGATGACGGACGCGCTCTGCCGGGAAGGCATCCGCCGTGCCGCCCGCTCGTTGCGCGTCGTCTTCACGGACGGGCGCAACGCAGCGGCGCGCGAGGACATGGCGGTGGCAAGCCTGTTTGGCGGGCTCGCGTTGGCGAACGCCGGTTTGGGCGCGGTGCATGGTTTCGCCGGTCCGATCGGCGGCATGTACCCCGCGCCGCACGGTGCCGTCTGCGCGGCGTTGCTCCCGCACGTGATGGCCACGAACCTCCACGCACTGCGCCAACGGCAGTCAGGCGACGGGACGCTCGCCCGCTATGCCGAGGTGGCGCAGCTGCTCACCAACGATGCTAGTGCCAAAGCGGAGGACGGTGTGACGTGGGTTCGACAACTCGTCGCGGACTTGAAGATTCCTTCGCTCGGCGCGTACGGAGTGAAGCCAACCCAAGTGACAGAGATCGTCGAGAAGGCGGCCCAAGCCAGCAGCATGAAGGCGAATCCCATCGTGCTGACGCGAGAGGAATTGGCGGATGCTTTGATGCAGGCGCTCTGATCTGCTTCAGCGGCAGCCACGCCTGTTTCTCCCGGAGACCGCCACTCGGCGATCCGCGGACGTTCCCCACTGGCGTGCCCAACGGTCCTTGCATACGATGTGGCAATGAAACCTGTGGTTATCATAGTGCCGCTGTTGCTCATCACGTGCGGCGTGGTGACATTCTTCCTGTTGCCCTTGTCAACGGGGTTGCGAACGGCCGTGCTGGTTTCCGATCTGGCGGCGGCCGGGTTGCTGGGTTTCTTGATTTGGCGGAAGTCGGAGAGCTGACCTCGGGGCGGAAACCGCAGCGTGGGCGTTCGGCAGCACCCAGCTTGCTGCACTACTGCAACACGCCGCTTTACTCTTTTTTCTGCCGACACTAGAGTCGCTCCATGCCAGCGGAATACGACGCATCCGAGTTTGTGGATCACGACCTGACGACGCCCAAGTCGCCCTACGCGGCGGCCTCGTCGCTCGCGACCGCGTTGCAGCGGGCGCCCACGCGCGAGGAGGTGGATTCCAAGGTCGCCGAGGCGCAGCAGAAGCTCGCGGAACTGAAGCGGGCGCAGGAGGAGTTGGAGCGCGAGCGGGCGGCGTTGGAAGAAACGCGCCGCCGGCAGATCGAGTTCCAGAAGGGACGGCAGGAGATGATCCAGCACCTCACCCGTGGGCTGGGGTTGCTGGAAGAGGCCGAGTTTACCGCGCGCCACGACGCGGAACAAATGGCCAAGTCCATCACCGAGTTCCGTGAAGCGATGACCAAGCTCCAAGTCATCCACGAGGAGACCTGGAACAAAGAGAATTTCAACGTCGAGCTGACCCGCGCCTTGACCACCATCGAGAACGCCCGAATGGAGTGGAATTCCGCGCGCCTTAAATTCCCGGTCTTGGCGGAAGCGGCCGTCGAACCGAAGGGTGCGGCGCAGGCGGCGCCCACGCCGGTGTCTCTGTTTGAGGGGCGGAGCTTTGCGGAATTGTGCAAACTCGGGCTTGCCCTGACCTGGCCGCTGGCCGCAGTGGCATTGCTGGCACTGGTTGCCTTGATCGTCGCCTTGGCTGTTCGCTAGCGGCTCCTGGTCTTTGATGTGAAAGCGGTGCTTCGGTTGTGCGCAGGTTGGGTGCTGATGCTCGGTGGTATGCTGGTCATGTTGGATGCTCAGCTCACACTGTCCAACCAACGCAGCCGGACCGTTCTGGTAATGCAGGCGCTGGCGGGTTTTGCGCTTGTGCTCGGCGGCTGGTGGCTGCGGCGGCGCGCCACGCGGCGGCAGGAACGCGATGAGTGACGCTGGGGCAGCACGCTTGATTTCGATTGCATGGGTTGGCTGAAGAAAAAACCGGATCCGTTGACCGAACGGGCGCGCGCTTTGAATGCTGAGATCGCGGCGCTCGAGGCGGAGATCCGCAAACTGGACGCGAAGCTGCAAGAACCGAGTGGCGAGGAAGGTGGAGCGCCACGTCTACGGTCCACCGCGTTGCCGCATGCCCAGGTCATCGAACACATTCCAGCGCCGGTCGTGGCGGCAACGCACGCGCCTCCCACTCCAGCAGTGAAGCCTCCAGCGGATCCCATTTTCGAGGATGTGGACCGCAACCGGCTCAAAGGCAAAGCGGATGGCGATAGCACGCCGGATCACTTCAACGAGTTGGGCGTGCGCAAATACGATTTGCCGGCGTTGCTGGCGCGTTTGCGCAATCATTTCCGTGGTCCGTCCACCTCAAACCCAAAACTCGTGAGCTACCTGGCCGCCGGTGGCATCCAAGGGCTGCGGCCGTTGCGCTATGAGAAGCGCGTCGCGCGCAACCGGTTCATTGCACTGATCATCGCGGTGTTCCTGGTGCTGCTTGGGATCGCTTCCTATCTCATCCGGAATTGGAGTTAACGCACAGCCACCCTTCGGATTTGTTGTCTCCCATGAAAACCACCGAACTCACTGCTGAGACCATTCCCACGCCTGACGGGACGTTTACCGCGCACTACTCATCCATAGGCCTCGTGGCTTTGGACTTTCCTTCCGGCAGGAAAACGTCCGCGCCAGGATCGCTGCCTGCGACGATGCGCGGATGGCACAAGTTGACCGCGACCGCCTTGAAAGCAGCTCTTGCCGGTCGCGCCCCGAACGCTTTGCCACCGCTGGATTTGTCGAGCGGAACTCCGTTTCAGCAGCGCGTGTGGGCGGAGCTTCGGAAGATCGGACCGGGCGAGACGCGGAGTTACGGGCAAGTGGCCCGGTCACTGGGTAAAGCAGGCGGAGCCCGCGCTGTGGGGGCCGCTTGCGGCGCGAATCCGATCCCGGTACTTGTGCCGTGTCACCGCATTCTCGCTGCAAACGGAAAACTGGGAGGATTCTCGGGCGGGCTGGAGTGGAAGCGGCGGTTGCTGGCGCGAGAAAGCAAGTGACGATGGCCGGCTTTCCGGTCAGGACTGAGGGGCTATGGTCCTTTTGGCGCCGCGGCCACCGGCTTTTGCCTTTCTCCGGCTGCCAACTTGGGGCATTCTCCCGGTATGTCAGGTTTAATCGCCATCGTGGGTCGCCCGAACGTCGGCAAGTCGGCGCTGTTTAATCGCATCGCCGGCCGGCGCATTGCCATTGTGCATGATCAGCCAGGCGTCACCCGCGACCGCATCGCGGCCGAGGTGGAGTGGCGCGGGCGGCCATTCACGCTGGTGGACACGGGCGGCATCGGTTTGCTGCGACGGGAAAAGGCCACGGACGCGATCACCCGAGCGGCGCTCGAACAGGTGGAATTGGCGATCGAATCAGCGAACGTCATCATTTTTGTCGTCAACGTGCAGGAGGGCATGGTGCCGCTGGACCGCGAAGCGGCCGACCGCTTGCGCCGCAGTGGCAAACCGGTGCTCGTCGCCGTCAATAAAGTGGATTCCGACCGTCTGCAAGGCCCGGCGGTGGAGTTTTCGGAGCTGGGATTTGAGCGGGTGTTTCCGGTCACTGCGATTCATGGCGTGGGGGTTCCGGAATTGGTGGAAGTGGCGGTGAAGCTCTTGCCAGAGGTCAGTCGTCAGTTGTCAGTAGTCAGTAGTGTCGAAGGTGCAGACGACGAAGCTTCGGGGACTACTGACCACGGACCACGGACTACTGACTCCCCATTGAAACTGGCCATCGTGGGCCGGCCCAACGTGGGCAAATCCTCGATCATCAACGCGCTCACCAACTCCGAGCGGGTCATCGTCAGTCCCGTGCCGGGCACGACGCGCGATTCCGTGGACGTGCCGTTCGAGGTGGAAACCGACGGCGTACGCCAGCGCTACGTGTTGATTGACACCGCCGGCATGCGCAAGACCCGCCGCGTGAATGACACGGTCGAGTTCTTCAGCGTCCAGCGCGCGGAGGAATCCATTGCCCGCAGCGATATCGTTGTGCTTGTGCTGGATGCGGAGGCGGGAATTTTGGAGCAGGACAAGAAGGTCGCCGACCGGATCGTCGAGAACCGCAAGGCCTGCATCGTGGTGGTTAACAAGTGGGACTTGTTCGAGGACAAGGTCCGGGCGACGCGCGAGGAGGAAATTGCGCGGCGCAGCCGTAAGGACAAGCATAACGATCCTGACCGGATGAGCACACTGTCGGAGTTCGGCGGTTGGGTGCAGGAGAAGCTGTTCTTTCTAGACTACGCTCCGGTGATCTTCACGTCGGCGAAATCGGGTTTTAACCTGGACCGGTTGCTTGAAGCCGTGCGCTACGTGGCGGCCCAACTGCAGCAGAAGATTCCCACGGCGATCCTGAACCGGACCCTTCAGGATGCGGTCGAGCGCCGGCAACCGATCAGCGCCATGGGGCACAGGTTGAAGTTCTTCTACGCCACCCAAGTCAGACAAGCGCCACCCACCTTCCTCCTGTTCGTTAACCGGGATGAGTTGTTCTCCGATCCCTACAAGAAATACTTGGCTGGCGAGATGCGGAAGGCATTTGGCTACGAGGGTTGCCCGATCGTTTTGGCGCCCAAACCACGCCCGAAAACCGTCGAACCCATCCGCCGGGAAAGCCGTCAACGCCGGGGTAAGGCCGAGGGGAAACCGTCAAGACGGGGGTTTCGACGAGGTGAGTTCAAGCGGAAGCCGAGAAACAGGGCCTGAACTGCATTGGGGTGTTCTCGCAGAGGTAAACGGCAGGTTTTGGTTGACATTCCCGCGTCAAAAACCGGCTCGTTTTTCCAGAGAGTTAACGATTTCGTAATTTTCGAGAATTTTTCCTTGCCGCCCAATCTGTAGTGGGTAGTGTCGGCTCGTTGTCCCACTAATTGGATAATCACAGGGCTTCCGGTAGGAAGCCCTGATTTGCTCAGAAGCCCGAAAAGTCTTTAGATCTGAGAGCTCGGCAACTCGTTCGCTCGGTCGAACGAGGCCGGGCGAGTGTTTGAATTTTTTTAGAACGAATTGTCATCATGATGGACGTGCAAGAACAAGTTTTGTCGCCGACGACCTCTCGCCGGGCTCGCCGGTCTCCGGTCGCCAGCAAGCGAACCGTCAAACCTCTCCCAGAGGGAGCGCGCAAGTCACTGGCCTGTGAACGGGTTTTCAGCGACGCCAAGGTTAAGCCCTTCGACCAAATCGAGTGGGATTCCCGGACTGCCGAGATCACCGATGACGCCGGGAAGGTCATTTTCAAGCAGGAGAACGTCGAAGTTCCGAAGTCGTGGTCAGTGCTGGCCACCAAGGTGGTCGTCTCGAAGTATTTCTACGGCGAGCAGCACACCTCCGAGCGCGAAACCTCGGTAAAGCAGTTGATCCACCGGGTTTGCCGGACAATCGCCGATTGGGGCGTGAAGGATGGCTATTTCAGCGCGGCGGACGGCGAGGTGTTCTATGACGAACTCGTCTGGCTGTGCGTGAACCAGTATGGCGCCTTCAATTCGCCGGTTTGGTTCAACGTTGGGTTGCACCACCAGTATCACATCGGCAACAAATCGGCGAAGGGCAACTGGTATTACAACCCTGCCAAAGGGGAAGCTGAACGCGCCGCTACGCAATACGAATACCCGCAGTGCAGCGCCTGCTTCATCCAGTCCGTCGAGGACAACATGGAGTCCATCATGAAGCTCGCCCATGCGGAGGCGATGCTCTTCAAGTTTGGTTCGGGCACCGGCTCGGATCTCTCGCCCATCCGCTCCAGCAAAGAGAAGCTCAGCGGTGGGGGTCGGCCCAGTGGCCCACTCAGCTTCCTGAAGGTCTATGACCAGGTCGCCAACGTCGTAAAATCGGGCGGCAAAACCCGGCGCGCGGCGAAGATGAACACCCTCCGTGACTGGCATGGCGACATCGAAGAGTTCATTGACGCCAAGCAGAAGGAGGAGAAGAAGGCTTGGGCCCTTATCGAGCAGGGCTACGACGGCAGCTACAATGGTGATGCTTACGGCAGCGTCATGTACCAGAACGAGAATCTCTCCGTCCGCATCAGCGACGAATTCATGGACGCTGCGTTGAACGGTCGTGAATGGTGGACTCGGTCCGTCACCACTGGAAAGGCGTTGGAGAAGAAGGATGCCGCCAAATTGCTTTGGAAGATCGCCGAAGGGACTTGGGTTTGCGGTGATCCCGGCCTCCAATACGACGGCGCGATCCAGAAATGGCACACCTGCAAAGGCACGGAGCCGATTCACTCGACCAACCCTTGCTCCGAATACGTCTTCATCAACAACACGGCCTGCAATCTCGCGTCCCTGAACTTGATGAAGTTCAAGCGCGACGACGGCCAATTCGACATCGAGCGTTTCAAAGCCGCTGTGCGGCTCTACATCACCGCCCAGGAAATCCTGGTGGACAACGCCTGTTATCCGACCAAGGAAATCGCGGAGAATTCGCACATTTATCGCACGCTAGGCTTGGGCTTCGCGAACCTTGGCTCGCTTATCATGAGCTACGGCTTCCCGTATGATTCGGATGCCGGTCGCGCCCTGGCTGGTGCGCTTACGGCGATCATGACGGGTGAGGCGTATGAGCAATCTGCCGAACTGGCAGAAATCCTCGGGCCGTTCGCGGGTCTGCGCGACGCCCGTTGCGCCCACGTCTCCAAACCGCTCAAGGGCGATAATGTCGAACCCATGCTCGGGGTTATCCAGCAGCACCGCGACGCCGTGGAGCAGATTCAGGCCAGCTCCGAGTTTCACTATCTCAAGGAGGAGGCGCGGCATTGCTGGGATCGGGCGCTGGTGCGCGGCAAGCAAGTTGGCTTCCGCAACGCGCAGGTCACCGTGCTGGCCCCCACCGGCACCATCGCCTTCCTTATGGATTGCGACACCACGGGCGTTGAACCCGACATCGCGCTCGTGAAATACAAGCTCCTCGCGGGCGGCGGCATGCTCAAGATCGTCAACCGCACCGTACCCGAAGCGCTCCGCCGCCTCGGCTACGAGTCACCGAAGATCGAGGCGATCCTCTCGCACATCGAGAAGTATGACACGATCGAGGACGTTGAGCAGAACGGCCAGACCATCGCCAGTGGGCTGCGGTCCGAGCATTTACCAGTTTTCGACTGCGCGTTCAAGGCGCGGCTGGGCAAGCGTTCCATCGGTTATCTGGCGCATCTGAAAATGATGGGCGCCGCCCAGCCGTTCATCAGCGGGGCCATTTCCAAGACCGTCAACATGCCGAATGAGAGCACCGTCGAGGACATCCGCGACGCCTATGTTCAGGCATGGAAGATGGGCCTCAAGTGTGTGGCCATCTACCGCGATGGTTCGAAACGTTCCCAGCCGCTCAACACGAGCAAGACCAACGAAGGCGGCGACAAGGCAGATGCCGCGGTTTCGGCTCTGGCCGAGCGCGCCAAGGAGCTTGAAGCCGAGATCGCCAAGCTTCGTCAGCAGGCGGTACAGCCGCTGCGCCGCCGCCTGCCTGAGACCCGCACCGCCGTCACCCACAAGTTCGACATCGCCGGCCACGAGGGCTATCTCACCGTCGGCCTGTTCGAGGACAACGCCCCGGGTGAGTTGTTCATCACCATGGCGAAAGAAGGGTCAACCATCGGCGGCTTGATGGACGCCATCGGGACCTTGACCAGCATGGCATTGCAATACGGTGTGCCGCTTGAGGCCTTGGTGAAGAAGTTCGCGCACCAGCGATTTGAGCCCAGCGGCTTCACCAAGCATCCGGAAATCCGGAACGCCTCTTCCATCACCGACTACGTCTTTCGCTGGATGGCGATCCAGTTCCTGGCGGGTTACCGTGAGCAGAATTCGCCGAACCGCAACCAGCCCGAGTTGGCCATTCCCGGCCTGCTGGAGGAACTGAAGAAAAAGATGAACCGTCCTGTGCCCGAGTTGCTCGCCATCACGGGTGACGACACGGATATGATCGAAGCCCGGCCCAAGAACGGCGGCAACGGCAATGGCAAGCACGGTCATGCGGGAGCCGCAGCGCAAGCCGTCACCAGCCTGAATGACGCTGTGGCGCACTTCCAGCAGGATGCGCCCACGTGTCCGAACTGCGGTCACGTCGCCGTGCGCAATGGCGCGTGCTACAAATGTCTCAACTGCGGCGAAAGCCTGGGTTGTTCCTGAACGGTCGGGAGGGATTGTGAAACGGGCTGGAGTGTCACCAAACGCTCCGGCCCAGTCTGTCCCACAGAGGGGCAGGCGGTTCAGCTCGGGCCGTCTTGGTCCGGCAGCAGAATTCCCCGGCCGAGGGCATACCGCAGTAATTCGGAATGGCTGTGCAAGCAGAGTTTGCGCATCAAGTTGGCACGATGCACTTCCACCGTTCGGGGGCTGATGAACAAGCGACCACCGATTTCGGTATTAGTCATCCCGTGGGCCGCCAGGCTGAGGATTTCCCGTTCCCGCGTCGTGAGTTTCTCATATAAATCCATCGAAGTGTCGCTCGAACGAGCCAGATACTCCTCAATGGTCTTTTCGCTCAAGGACGGACTCAGGTAGCGGCGGCCTGCCATCACGAGGCGAATGGCGGAGAGCAGCTCACCTGCGCCAGAGCCTTTCAGCACATACCCCCGCGCCCCGTTGCGCAACGCATTCGCCACGTAGGCCTCATTCGAGTACATGGAGAGGATGATGATGCGAATCCCGGCGCGGGCGCGGCAGAGCGAACGCGTGATTTCCAGCCCGTTGACATCGGGGATCATCAGGTCCAACACGACCACGTCCGGATGCAATTCCTGAACGAGTTCCACCACGCCTAG
>CAZWJC010000149.1:0-17239 GCA_964634255.1 uncultured Verrucomicrobiota bacterium
CCTGGCGCTCAACGCCGCTGTGGAAGCCGCCCGGGCCGGTGAGGCTGGGGCGGGGTTTGCCGTGGTGGCTGACGAAGTCCGCAGCCTCGCCCAGCGCAGTGCGCAGGCCGCCCGGGAAACCGCCGCGCAAATTGAGGACGCCGTCCAGAAGAGCACGCACGGCGTGGACGTCAGCGCGCAGGTTTCGTCCACGCTGGCCACTATCATGGAAAACGTACGCAAGGTGGACGACCTCGTGGCCAGCATCGCCACCGCCTCCAAAGAACAGAGCGATGGGATCAACCAGATCAACGCCACCATGTCGCAAGTGGACAAGATCACTCAGTCGAACGCCGCTCACGCTCAGGAAAGCGCCAGCGCGTCCGAAGAGTTGAGTTCACACACCCACGCTCTCCGGGGTGCCGTGGACGATTTGCAGCGGATGATGGGCGGCGGAATCGAACCCACTCCCGAGACCAGCCACAGCCTTGGCAACTCGCAACCGCGAAACGGGGCCGCAACTCGCACTCCAACTGTTGGACCAATCCAAGGCCGGCGACCGGCTGCACAGCCACTCGCCAAGGCAAAGCCACGCCGTCGCCCGGAAACGTTCGGGACAAACTCGGTCTTGTTCTAAAGGCGTTCGGACGGACGCGTTGCCGCCTCTGCTGCGCGCGCTCAGAATCGGAAATCCGCCGCGATAACCAGATTCCGTCCCGGCTCGTTCACGCCCGAGCCGTGGATGCGGTAGTCCTCGTCCGTGAGGTTTTCAAGGGCGGCGGAGATCGTGGCGTAACGGCACGGATTCCAGCCGGCGCGGAGATGACACACCGCGTAGCTGGGCGTGCCGCCTGGGGGAATGCGCTGCCTGTCCAGTTCGTCGTTCGGTGCGAGCTTGTCCGCGTCGGCTGCGAAGGTCGCCGCGAACTCTGTCCACACGCGCCACTTCGGATGCTGCCAGCGCAGACCGGTGTTGACCGTCACCGGCATCAGGCGGCTGAGGTAAGACGTTTGTTCCGGACCACCAACCACAAGTGGCGAGTCCACCTTCCCCTCCATCCACGTAAAGTTTCCCCACAGGGTCCAGTCGCGGTGCAGCGCCACACTCGCGCTGAGTTCGACGCCCTGAATGTAGCCTTCGCCGGAGTTCTGCTTGGTGACGACCGGTATGCCGGAGTTCGTCTCCCCGGTGGGCACGCGCATGATCATGTCGTCAATGAACGTATGAAAATAAGTGGCCTCCGCCGCAAAGCGCTCATAGCGCACACGCGCGCCGCCCTCCAGTGAGAGAAATTGTTCCGGATCCACGCCCGGACTGGGAATCTCCAAACCCCAATCCGCGTCCCAGCGGGTGAGGTCCGAGAGATTCGGCGCGCGGAATCCCTGCGACGCCCCGGCGAACAGCGCACAGTGCTCTGCCGGGTCGAGCTTGTAGAGCAGCCGCGCATTGCCGACGACGTTGTCCCACGAATCATCGAGGGAAAACGTCGCGCCCGTGGACGGATCGCGGATTTTGTTCGCGTCCACTTGCGCGTAGGTGTAACGGCCGCCCACGATCAACTGGAGGCGCTCGTTCGCCAGTGGAATTTGGTCTTCGACATAAGCGCCCACCAAATCATACGTGGCGTCATCGGCTACCGGGCCTTGCACACGAACCTGCATCAAATCGCCCGCGGCGTTGTACCGCCGAAACGACGAGTCCACCCAGTCATGGTAATACTCCGCGCCATAGACCCAGCGGCCCACTGGCGAGGGACTCTGGAATTGCGCGGACAAGCCAAGCGTCTGGACGTCCACGGTCTGGAGTTCCTGGATGTGGGTCGAACGCACGCGATCCTCCGTCTCATCCTGGCGGTGATAGGAAACGCTGAAGTGCATCTCCTCCACGAAACCCGGCAACGCTTCGGCATGGTATTGCAGGTAATCCAGGTACCGCCCCTGGTCGAACGCGCGCTTCAGGTCCGAGCCCACGGTCGTGCCTTCCCACGACTTGCCGTAAATCGTGGAATGCGTCCGCCAGGCGTCGTCCATGTTGACGGTCTGATGGCCATAGACGAAGCGCGAACTGGGTGTGACGAAGTACTCCAGCTTGGCGTCCCAATCCAACTCGTCGTAGCCGGTCTTGTGTTGCGTACCCAAATCCTCGCCACCCTGCAGGTCGCCGAAAGTCTTCGGCGAAACGCCGAAATGAAAACCGAGCTCGTGGTCATACTGCCCGCTCGCCTCAATCCGGCCCACGTGCGATTGCTCCGCCGAGGAATAGCGATAGAAGGTGCGCGCGTCCCAGTCAAAACCGTCGCCGTAATCCGTCCGCCCCGTACTGATCGCGTTGACGGTGCCGCCGATGGCGTCGCTGCCGTAAAGCACGGAACTCGGCCCCCGCACGACTTCCATCCGGTCCAGCGAGAGCGCGTCAATCGTGCTCCAATACTGGTTCGGGCCGTCGCGGAAGGTGGAGTTGTTCAGCCGGATGCCATCCACGAGCATCAATGTGCGAAAACCGGTGAAGCCGCGGAGATAGGGCGAACCCTGGCCATGCGAAGTCTTTTGGAGCATGATCGAAGGCAACTCCCGCAACGCCTCGGGCGTGGTGCGCGGCAGCTTGCGCTCGAAGTCCGCCGCGCTCACAACGTCCACTGAATACGGCACCGCGAACGACTCCTCCTCCGTGCGTGTGGCCGTGACGATGATCGCGGGCATGCGGACGGGCGTATTGGCCAGGGCCTCCGCGTCCGCCTTGGCGGGTTGGGCATCAGGCACGATCTGGGCGGTCGCCCCGGAGGCCCACCCCGCTAGAACCAGACCGAGCACCAAGTTGAGTTGGATTCCCCTCGAGAGCATTGCGTAACTCATCCGCGGGAAGTTGCCAATTCGGTTTGCGAGTGTCCACCCTGCGCGGTGGATAGACCGACGTCAGGTTCCTAGTCTGGACCAAGGCCTAGTGTATGCCGGAAATGGAGCAGTCAGTGTGTCACCCAATTGCAGGTGGATGTCTGCAGTGAGCCTTCTTCCGGCGGGCGGAGAATGATTCAGCGCAGCGTTGAGTCCGCGTAGCCGTTCCACCAAGCGTTATTGGGCCGGTTGCTAGCGCCGGGGCTGCGACCGTCCAGCGCTTCGGGCGTCAGGGCTTCCGCGTGGCCATCCACGAGGACGAGGTTCACCCGACCGCCGTTGCGACCCGCCGGTGCGGCGCGATGGAGCGCGGAGTCGTCGCTGCCGCCTTCGTAGTAGGCGTTGCCCGAACCGGGGGAAGCGCTGCTCTTGCGACTTCCTCCAGACCCTAGGGACACAGAGCCCAAGGGTGGATCCAAAACATAGACGCCGGAGCCATTCACTCCGAATGGATTGGCTGCGGAGCCTTGTTGCGTGCCTTTGGTGTCGCCGACCACCAGTGTATGATCCGGACGGCGAATCGAGGTGTCCGAGGCGTGGAACGGCGCCGCGCCGCCGGGCTGCCGTGTGTTGCCGAGGTATTGGTAATTGTACCCGTAACCGCCGTAGTATTCCGTCACGCCCGCCGTTTCCACGCCCCCGGGCGCCGTGTGCGCAAACGGCTTATTCATGCGAGGACGCTCCTCAACCGTCAGCAGCGGGCTGAGATACACTTTCGGCGTTTGCATGTAGGGGAAAACCAGGTCCGCCCAGCGCATGCGAGCCTGTCCGGCCACGGCGGGCAGCGAATGGCCAGGGAAACGGCTCTGCTGGTCATCGAGATAGAGCCGCATCCCGAGCCCGAGCTGCCGGAGGTTGCTCAGGCTGGAGATGGCTTGGGCCTTGGTCTTCGCACGTGCCAATGCCGGCAGCAGCATGCCGGCGAGGATCGCGATGATCGCGATGACCACCAGTAGTTCGATGAGCGTAAAAGCACTTCCCGAAAATCCACCAACGTGACAATCACGAGAACGACTATTCAGTTTCATGTCCGCACTCTATCGCAGCCTGGTTCTACTCCGCTCCCGGTGGCTTGCCAAAGATTGTCGGCGGCTTGCGGTCAACCACTGAACGGCTGTCTGCACGCTTTCGGTGCGGGTTTGCGAGTGGCACAACCACAGCCGCCACCGCAACCCGCGCCGCTTCGGCGATTCCGAAGGCAACGACGCACGAAGTAGCCGACCGCAATGAGCACAGCAGTCAGGACGAGCACTTGATCCAGCCAGGCAGGCATAGGTCATCCTTGGTTTAGGAGAGACCGAGCAACCGTCCGCCTTGGAAAACGAGGAACGCTCCAAACCACGCCAGCGCGCTCATATAGGCGATCTGAAAGAGCGGCCATTTCCACGAATTCGTTTCGCGGCGCACGATGGCCACGGTGCTGAGGCATTGCATGGCGAGGACGTAGAACACCATCAGGCTCACGCACACCAGCGGCGTGTAGATGGGCGAGCCGTCGGGCCGCCGTTCCGCCAGCATTGCCTCGCGCAAAGCGGGTGTGTCCTCCTCGCCGTTCTCGATCGAGTAGATGACCGCCATCGTGCCGACGAACACTTCGCGCGCGGCAAAGGAACTCAATACGCCGATGCCGATCTTCCAATCGTAGCCGAGCGGCGCGATCACCGGTTCGAGCGCGTGCCCGAGTCGCCCAGCAGCGCTTTCAGCAAGCGCCTGCGAAGGCGTTGCCTCCGGGTTCGACGGTTTCGGATACGTGGAGAGCGCCCAGATGACGACGGAGATGGCGAGGATCACCGTTCCCGCCTGGCGCAGAAAGATGCCGCCGCGTTCCCACATGCGGGCAAGCGTCACGCGCAACGAGGGCCGGCGATACGGCGGCATTTCCAGCAGCAGAAGCGAACGCTCGCCCTTGAACAGCGTCCTGCGGAACAGCCACGCCATCCCGAACGCCGCGAACAACCCTAGCGCATACATCGCCAGCATCAGTCCCGCCTTGGCCCACGCGCTAAACGCCGCCGGCAGCATCACCGCGATCATCAATGTGTAAACCGGCAACCGCGCGGAGCAACTCACCAGCGGTGCGACCAGGATTGTCACCAGCCGGTCCTTCGGATTGTCAATCGTCCGCGCCGCCATAATCCCCGGGATGGCGCAGGCGAATGAACTAAGCAAGGGCACGAACGATTTGCCGTGCAGTCCCACGCGGTTCATCAAGCGGTCCATGATGAACGCCGCGCGGGCCATGTAGCCCGTGTCCTCCAGGATGCCGATGAAGAAGAACAGGATCAGGATTTGCGGCAGAAAAATCACCACACCGCCCACGCCGGCAACGATGCCGTTGATGAGCAAGTCCTGAAAGTCCCCGGCGAGCACGCGCGCCTCGAGCCACGAACTCACACCCGCTTGAGCAGATTCGATCCAGCCCATCGGCACTTCGGCGACACGGAAGATGGTGAAGAACATCACGGCCATGACGCCGAGGAAGAAGGCCCAGCCCCAGAACTTGTGGGTGAGCCAGGCGTCCAGCCGGTCGCTCAGCGCTGCCGCGGCATCGTGACGCGAATGCGCGGCGGTCGCGCCGAGTTCCTGTACCCAGTCGTAGCGGGCGTTGACGGCAGCGGACACGCGATCCAACCCGGCCTTCGCCACTGCCTCACGCGCCTGCAGGAGCGCCGGCAATAGAGTGGTGGGCATGCCTGCCGCTTCACCAGTCGCGGTGATCAGTAGCAACGCCTCCGCCAAAGCGAAGCGTGGATTTAATTTCTGTTCGCGCACGAGCACTTCACCAAACGTGTGCGCGGCGTCTTCCAGTGCCTCGGGCAGCGGTGTGCGGCTGGGCGCGCGGCCTTGAAGTTGGCGCGTGATGGCTTGCTTCAGTTCCACCAAACCCTTGCGGGCGGACGCCACCGTGGGCACGACTGGACAGCCGAGCTTTCCCGCCAGCGCTGCCGGGTCGAGCACGACGCCGTTGCGCTCGGCCAGGTCCGCCATGTTCAGCGCGACCACCAGCGGCAAGCCGAGTTCAGCGAGTTGCGCGACGAGGTAGAGGTTGCGCTCGAGATTCGTGGCGTCCACCACGCACAGAATCACGTCCGGCGCGGCGGTGTCGGCGCGGCGTCCGAGCAACACGTCGCGGGCGACGGCTTCGTCTGGCGAGCGCGTCTGGAGCGAGTACGTGCCGGGCAGGTCGAGCAAGTCGAGGGGTTCGCCGTGGCTGCCGTGGAAGCGACCGATCTTCTTCTCCACTGTGACGCCGGGATAGTTGCCAACCTTCTGTCGCAAGCCGGTGAGCGCGTTGAAGAGCGTGCTCTTGCCGCTGTTGGGATTGCCGGCAATGACGACCGTGCGCACGCGCTGGGCGTTCGGGTGCGGCTCGGCTCGGGGCGGACGGTTGTTGAGTTCGAGGGTGGCGGGCATGGGTAACATCAGTTCGGCGTTTCGACGCGAATGCCCTCGGCCTCGGCGACGCGCAGCGAGAGGCAATAGCCGCGGACTTTTACTTCCATCGGATCGCCCAACGGCGCATAGCGGAGCACGGTGCATTCGGTGCCGCACGTGAGGCCCATTTCCAACAAGCGCTGCTGCACGTCGGCGGGCAGGGCAAACGCCGCGATCTTCAGGCGGCGGCCTACCGGCTGACCGGCGAGCATTTCGGTAGTGAGAGCTTCAGGCATGATGAAGGGAAACTCGTGTTGCGGCTCAGAAAGAAACCTCCGCACGCAACCCAAGCACGGTGGCGGTTTCACGCGAGCCGGAATCCGGATTCACGGCGGGATTGAAGAGGAACTGCACATCCGCCTGGAGCGCGAACCAGCGGGTGATCTGCGCCTTGTAGGTCAGTTCCACCGTCGTCTCTTCTTCGGCGACGCCGTCCGGGCCGGTGCTGCGCCGGAAGTCGTCGCCGAAGTGAGTGTAGGAAACCGCCACGCCGGCCACGTCGCATGGCCGGCACGACAGCGGGGCGAACCAGTTCAGGCCCGCGTCCGCATACAGCGGCACCATGCTGCGATCGTGCTCCGGCGTAATGCCGCCACGACAAAACAAGCCCAGCTTGGTTTCTCCCCGTTCGTCGGCGAGCAGTTGGAGGTCGTGGACGAAATAGAACGTCGGCACGGTTTGGGTTGTGGCAGGTGTGTTGCCGGTCGTGCCGGCATCGAAATCATCCAACGGGCCGGTGTGGTAGCTCAGTCCAAGCCGAACGATGGCCGGACGACTCGCCAACCGGTAGTGACAGCCGCCCTCCCAGAACAGCGCCAGCTCAGCCGGCGATTGCTCGGCCCAATCGAAACCGTGATTGCCGCGCTGATCGAAGCCAACACGACCGTAGTAAAGCCCAAGTTGCGTGAACGTCGTTTCCGTGGGACGCAGGCTCAGAAAGACGCCCGGCGCAGCCACCGAGAAAATCGGGAATGCCGGGGGGTTACCTAACGAGGCGGCCAGTGGCGTGCCGACCTGCGAGGGCATCGCGCCAAATGCGGAGTTCAGAAACAGCCCCGCGTAATCCGAAACCATGAAGTCGTCGTCCACCGCGATCTGACCCAACTTCAGCACCACCGCGTCGTCGTGCCAGGAATGGCGGTAGTGGAGGTTGAACACCCGCAGTTGATCGCCGGCCATAACGCTGCTGACCGGATTGATGCCTCCCACATAATCGTCGAGGCAACCATCACTGTCCGAGTTCGCCACCCAGTACACCTGCGCCAGAAGACTGCCACCGCCCCACCAGCCCAGCTCGGCGGTGTCTAATTCCACGCCAAAGTCGAGCAGACTGTTCAACCAACCACGGTGTTCGAGCCCGCCTGACACGTTGCCCCACGCCTCGGTAGTCAACACTGCAAACGGCACAACTCCCCGTTCTTCCAGTCGCGCGCGCGCGCGCCAGTCGCCCGTGAGTGTGTCGCGTGCTGCCTCTTCCGCCTCTGCTCTCGTCGGAACGAGAGAGAGCATCAGCAAGGCGAGCATGAAGACACTTTGGGCTCGCTGACAGAGGCGCGCAGATCGCGGCGACTTGTTCGACATGACGCAGGCATGGTAGCGAGTGGGGCGGACGCCTGCTTTCGGTGGCTTGCGAAAGATTGTCGGCAGCTTGCGCTTTCATCTTCGCTGGCAAGTCGTGCTTCCCAGCCGCGAGCGCTTGTGCTAGCAAGGAAGCCATGAAGAAAACGAATGCAACCGCGACCTCATTGACCGAGAGCCTGAATCAGGTGCTCGCCGATTCCTATGCGCTGATGGCGTTGACGCATCTGGCCCATTGGAACGTCGAAGGACAGGGCTTCTTTGCCCTCCACACCGCCTTCCAAACGCAATACGAAGAACTGTTCACGGCCATTGATGAAATCGCCGAACGCGTCCGCGCCCTGGACGCGTATGCCATCGGGGGACTCGGCAAGTTCGCCCAAGTCGCGCAGATGAAGGAGTTCGCCGCACCGCTGGCCCAGGAAGACTATGTGAAGCGGCTGATCGCGGCCAACGAGAAGCTCCTGGCGGACGCAGCGACGGCGCGCGATCTGGCGGGCCAGGCCAACGACGCCGAAAGTCAGGACCTCATGATCGGGCGCATCACACTGCACCAGAAGACGGTTTGGATGCTCAAGAGTTTCTTGAAAGGCTGAAGCTCGTTCCTGTCGGCGGACCGGCTGAAACCCGCGCCACAACCGCCAGTTCGGCCAACGCTGACTTGATTCGGCCAGGCCTGCTTTGACGCGCCCCGTTCCGCAGGCAACTTTAGCCCATGCCGTCCGCACGCCCGGCCCAGACCGCAAGTTCCGCCGCTGCCGACACTTCGTTTACCGAAGCGCCGGCGTGGAGTTCCGTGGGCGCAGGTTGGCGACCGCTGTTCGGCAACTTCCGCCCGTTGGGGTTCAGCTTTGAGTGGCATGACTTCAATTGCCCTGAGGATTTGGATTGGGCGCGCAGTTTCCACCCAGGCAGCGTGGAGTTGTGCTTAAACCTCGATGGTGAGGCCACGCTCTTTGACGGGCGCGAGACCGTGGAGGTGCGTCCGCGCACCAGCGTTTTCTATGTTCAGGGAGAGCCGCCGCTTGTAGCGAACCGCCGCGCAGGTGACGCGCATCGTTTCATCACCGTGGAATTCGCCCGCGAGTTCCTGAAACAGCATCTCGCGGCTGAAGCGTGCCATCTGCATCCCGCCGTATGTGCGGTGGTGAAACGGGTGGCGCAGCGGTCCGTCATCGCCGCCCCCGAGCCAATGAACGCCACGGTGTTGCAGCTCGTCGAGAGCCTGCGGCATTGTCCGGTGTTCAAGCCCGCGCAGGCGATGTGGTTTCGCTGCAAGGCACTGGAACTCGCAGCTCAAGCGTTTTTCCGCCCGTCCGAGGGCGAGACCCCATGCACACGCCAGCAGCGCACCGCTTGCGAACGAGCCGCTCGGGTGCGCGAGATTCTGTGCGGGCGACTGGCCGCCCCGCCGTCGTTGGAGGAACTGGGCCGGTTGGTCGGGTGCAGCCCCTTCCATTTGAGCCGGCAGTTTTCAGAAACCACCGGCCTGACGATTCAGCAGTTCATTCGGCAATTGCGCCTCGAACGTGCCGCGGAATTGTTGCGTGGCGGCGAACGCAACGTCACCGAGGCTGCACTGGAAGTGGGCTACAACAGCCTCAGCCATTTCACCGTGGCCTTTCGCGAGGTCTTCGGTTGTTGTCCGGGGCTGTATCCGCTCAAAGCGTCCTCTGAATTCCCCGCCTCGTCGAAGGAGGCGCAGAAGTCGCCCTCCCGAAGCTGATCGAGCTGCCACCTTGCATCGCTTGTTCGACGCTCAAGCGCCGCGCTTCCCCGCGCCGCGCAAATGTTCCAGAAATGCTTTCGCGGCGCGCCCGGGCGGGCGATCTCTCAGCCAAACCGCCACAACCGCTCGCTGCGGCACGGGCGGCGTGAGCGAACGATAGTGCGGCTGCGACGGACGCCCCGCCGTGCAGGCCATCGCGGGAATCAGCGAGATGCCCATGCCGGCTTGCACCAGCGCCCGGATGGTTTCGATCTGCGCACTCCGGCAGAGGACGTTTGGGTGGAAGTCGCGCCGCGTGCAAAAATTCAGCACCTGATCGCCGAGGCAGTGGCCTTCTTTCATCAGGATGAACCGCTCCGCTTCCAAGTCCGCTGCGTGGATGGACGGTTTCTTCGCCAACGGATGATGCGGCGGAAGTGCGACCCGCAATTCCTCCGTGAACAGAGTCTCCGTTTCGAATCGCTCACCTGGAACGGGCAGGCTGGCGATGGCCAGGTCGAGTTCGCAGGTAGTCAGCAGCCCGAGAAGTTGGGTCGTGGTGTCCTCTTGAAGGATGATTTCAATGCCGGAGAACTCCTTGCTGAAGCGCGGCAGCACTCGCGGCAGCAAATACGGCGCGATGGTCGGCAGCACGCCCACGGTGACCGATCCTCGGGTCAGGGCGCAGGCTTCCGAGGCTTCGCGGTGGGCAGCTTCCACCTCGGCCAGGATGCGCACCGCCCGGGCATGCAACGCTTCGCCCGCCGGCGTGAGCCGGGCGTGCGTCTTGAGCCGGTCGAACAACTGTTCATCCAGCTCGTCTTCCAGCTTCTGGATTTGCTGACTCAGCGAGGGTTGGGAGACGTGGCATTGCGCCGCGGCACGGGAGAAGTTGCCCGTCCGGGCCACCGCGACGACGTAGCGGAGTTGGTGCAGTTCCATAGCCGGTGCCTATGGTGAGCTTAGGAAACAAGTATTTCAATCACCGCATCTCCCGCAGGTAGAATGGCCGCGAATGATAAACATCTTTATGCCGAAGAAGCCTGAAGCCATAGTAACCCAAATCAGCAACCCAATCGCCGACCAAACCGGAATTTGAACCAACCGAACCCAGGAGAACAATATGTCCACCGAAGCCAAAGAGTCCAAATGCCCTTTCCACCACGGCGCTGCTCTGACGGGCGGCACCACCAATCAAGACTGGTGGCCCAACCAGTTGAAGGTCGAACTCCTGCACCAACATTCCTGCAAGTCCAATCCGATGGGCAAGGGTTTCGACTATGCCAAGGAATTCAAGAGCCTCGACTACGCCGCGTTGAAGCAGGACCTCGCGAAACTGATGACCGACTCGCAAGACTGGTGGCCGGCGGACTTCGGTCACTACGGGCCTTTGTTCATTCGTATGGCTTGGCACAGTGCTGGCACCTACCGCACGGGTGACGGTCGCGGCGGCGGTGGGCGCGGCCAGCAACGTTTCGCCCCGCTGAACAGTTGGCCGGATAACGTCAGTCTCGACAAAGCGCGCCGGCTGCTTTGGCCGATCAAACAGAAGTACGGCCGGAAGATTTCCTGGGCTGACCTGATGATTCTCACGGGCAACGTTGCGCTCGAAACGATGGGTTTCAAGACGTTCGGCTTCGCTGGCGGGCGCGAGGACACTTGGGAGCCGGATCAAGATGTCTATTGGGGGGCTGAGAAGACCTGGCTGGCGGACAAGCGCTACTCCGGCGATCGTGATCTGGAAAATCCCCTCGCCGCCGTGCAGATGGGGCTGATCTACGTCAACCCGGAAGGACCGAATGGCAATCCCGATCCCGTTGCTGCGGCGAAGGACATCCGCGAAACCTTCGCGCGCATGGCGATGAACGACGAGGAAACCGTGGCGCTCATTGCCGGCGGCCACACGTTCGGCAAGACGCATGGGGCCGGACCAGCAACCCATGTCGGGCCCGAGCCAGAAGCGGCTGGCCTTGAACAGCAAGGCTTGGGCTGGCACAGCACCTACGGTTCAGGGAAAGCCGGCGACACGATCACCAGCGGCCTGGAGGTCACGTGGACGACTACGCCGACGAAGTGGAGCAACAACTTTTTCTGGAACCTGTTCGGCTACGAATGGGAACTCACGAAGAGCCCCGCCGGCGCCCATCAATGGATCGCGAAAGGCGCCGGAGCCACAATCCCGCACGCTCATGACCCGTCGAAAAAGCTCGTGCCGACCATGCTGACCACGGACCTCGCGTTGCGATTCGATCCGGCCTACGAAATAATCTCCCGGCGTTTCATGGAGAATCCGGACCAGTTCGCCGACGCGTTCGCCCGCGCGTGGTTCAAGCTGACGCACCGCGACATGGGCCCCCGCGCCCGTTATCTCGGGCCGGAAGTGCCCGCCGAGGAACTCATCTGGCAGGACCCGATTCCCGCCTTGAATCATCCGTTAATTGATGCGACGGACATCGCAGCCCTGAAGGCCAAGGTGCTCGCCTCCGGGCTGACGGTTCCGGAACTGGTTTCCACCGCGTGGGCCGCGGCATCCACGTTCCGCGGCTCGGACAAGCGTGGCGGTGCGAACGGGGCGCGCATTCGTCTCGCGCCGCAGAAATTCTGGGAAGTCAACCAACCGTCACAACTGGCCAAGGTGCTTACCACGTTGGAAGACATTCAGGCTCAGTTCAACAAAGCGCAATCCAGCGGCAAGAAGGTCTCGCTGGCCGACCTCATCGTGCTCGCAGGCTGCGCCGGAGTCGAACAAGCCGCGAAGCACGCCGGTCATACGGTCACCGTTCCGTTCACACCGGGGCGCATGGACGCTGCGCAGGAGCAAACTGATGTGGCGTCCTTCGCGGTGCTCGAACCCATCGCGGACGGCTTCCGTAATTATCTCAAGGGCAAGTATTCCATTGCCGCCGAGTCGCTGTTGATTGACAAGGCGCAGTTGCTCACGCTGACCGCGCCGGAACTGACCGTGCTCATCGGCGGCTTGCGCGCCATCAATATCAATGTCGGCGGCGCGCAACACGGCGTCTTCACGAAGAAGCCGGGGGTGCTGACCAACGACTTTTTCGTGAACCTGCTCGACATGGCCACCGAATGGAAGCCGGTGTCCGAAGCGAAGGACGTGTTCGAAGGCCGCGATCGCAAGTCGGGCGAACTAAAGTGGACCGGCACGCGCGTGGACCTGGTGTTCGGTTCGGATTCCCGACTGCGCGCCCTCGCGGAAGTTTATGGCAGTGCCGACGCGGAGCAGAAGTTCGTGCAGGACTTCGTCGCAGCGTGGACCAAGGTGATGAACCTGGACCGCTTCGACGTGGCCTAGCCGTTGGGCCTGTTCAGTCCATTCTTTGCCTGCCGGTCTCGCATACAAGCGGGGCCGGCAGGGGGGTCGTTGGGACGCTGTGCGAACGCGTCGGCTCCGCCTGCTGTGCGGAAGGCTCGTTTGGCCGAAGGACGCATTCAGCCGCGCCCCTGACCGCCGAGACTAGGTGGGCAAATCCTTGCCGGTCGTTGTAACCGTGAGTTTGCCGTGCTTCACACCTTTGGCGGCAATCAACTCGTCGGCGATGCGTTTCACCTGCGACGCCCTGCCACGGACGACCAGCACCTCCAGGCAATTGTGGTGGTCCAGGTGCACGTGCAGCGCCGAGATGATCAGGTCGTGATGATCGTGCTGGATGTCGGTGAGCGTTTCCTGGACGTGCTGCTTGTGATGGTCATAGACCAGAGTGATCGTGCCGGCGATCTCTTCCGTGCCGGTCTTTTGCCGATGCTCGACGAGCTGATCGCGGATCATGTCGGCGATGGCCAGTGAGCGATTGGTGTAGCCCTTCTCGGTGGTCATCTCGTCCAGTTGCTTCATCAGCGTAGGCGGCAGCGAGACGGTAAAACGGGCAGCAATATCTTTCTTCATGATGCGTCGGGCCGGAGCGTACGCCGTCGGCGGCCCGTGTCAACGCTGCCGCAATCCGGTTGGTTTGGATTGTCTCGGTCCGTGTGGGTGGTAGTTTCCGGTAATGAATGCAGTGTTGAACAGCCGGACTTCGCCGGTGGACAGGACCCTAGCTGACAAGCAGTGAGCGCTGAAACCCGAGAACTGCTCGCCATCGCCATCTTCATCTTCACCTACCTGCTCATCAGCGGGCGACGACTGAAGATACTGCCACTCAACCGGCCGGCGGCCGCGTTGCTGGGCGCGGTGCTGATGGTTGCGTGCGGCATCATGACCCCGGAACGTGTTTATCGCTCGGTGGATTACGACACGCTGGTGCTGCTGCTCGGAATGATGCTCATCTCCTCGTATCTGTTCCTTGCCGGGTTCTTCGATTGGGCGGCGGACTGGATTCTGCGCAAAGCCAAAACGCCGCGCTCGCTCCTGCTCTACTTGATCTGCACTTCGGGCACGCTCTCGGCGCTGTTGGTGAACGATACCGTGTGCCTGATGCTCACGCCGCTGGTCGTGGCCGTCATGGTGCGCGGCAAACTCCCGCTTCCGCCGTATCTGCTGGCGCTGGCGATGAGCGCCAACCTCGGCAGCGTTGCCACGCTCGTCGGCAATCCGCAGAACATGATCATCGGGCATCTCTCGGGGATTCCGTTCCTGCGATTTTCAGCGTCGTTGCTGCCGGTGGCGGTGGCGGGGCTGGCGATTCAATACGCCGTGCTCTCGTTCGGCTTCCGCAAAACGCTCGCCCAAGCCGCCATTCATCGGCCGGAAACCAAACCGCACCCGCTGGATCGTCGGCTGTTGGCGATGACCGCCGTCGTGCTCGGTCTGGTGTTCTTGGGATTCGTGGCCGGCCTGAACCTCGCCTGGACCGCGCTGGCCGGCGGCGCGTTGGTGATGGTGCTGGCGCGGCGCGACACGCACGAAGTGCTCAAGCTCGTGGATTGGCATCTCCTGGTGTTCTTCGCCGCGCTGTTCGTCGTCGTGGAAGGGCTGAACGGCACGGGCCTGCCCGACCAGATCTACTCAAGGATGGGCGGAGTGTTCGGAACGACTGTGGGCAGCCAGGCCTGGAACCTGGCGTGGTTTTCCGCGCTCGGCTCAAACGTGTTTTCCAACGTGCCGTTTGTGCTGGTGGCCGGGAAATGGATCGGCAACTTCGCGCAACCGGACTTGATGTGGAAAGTCATGGCCTTGGCCACGACGCTTGCCGGCAATCTCACGATTCTCGGTTCGGTGGCGAACATCATCGTGGTCGAATCCGCCCGCGGCCATGCGGAGGTCGGCTTCTGGGACTACGCCCGATTCGGCATCCCGGTCACGATCCTGACAACGGCTACCGGCATGGCAATCTTGTTGGCGCTGAATTGACCGGCGGGTGCGGCGGCAGCGGGTGGCACAAGAAAAAAGCGCTGAATTGGCCCGGGCGGTTGACGGCGTCGCCGGCGTTTGCGTATGCTCGCCAAGTTTTTCGCCTCAGGTAGCGGCACTCGCCCGGCGAAACCGGGCAACGCAGGGTAATGCGATACTTTTCGCCCAAACTGTCAGGTGTCGGCGCGGCGTCCCGCGGCAACGCGGTCGCCGGGCAGGCGGATTTTGGTGCCGGGAGGCCCCAACTCTCAAGCCACTCCAGCCAGGACTCAAACAGCCTCAACGAATGAAAACATATCAGCCATCGGAGATTCGGAACTTCGCCATAGTCGGCCACGCCTCGTCGGGCAAAACTCTGCTCACCGAGGCGATGCTCGTGTGCGGCGGCGTCATCAACCGCCTCGGCAGCCCGGCAGCGGGTTCGACCGTCTCCGATTACCACGAGAACGAACGCGAACGGAAAATCTCCATTCAAGCCTCCCTCCTCCACACCGAATGGCAGGGCAAGAAGTTCAACTTCCTCGATTGCCCCGGATACCTCGATTTCATCAGTGAAGCGCTCGGGGCGCTGCGCGTCGCGGATTGTGCGGTGATCGTGGTGGACGCGAAAGACGGCCCGGGAGTCGGCACGATGCAGGTTTGGGATTGGGCCACGCAGTTCGGCATCCCGAAAATTTTTGTCATCAACGGGTGCGACAAGGAAAACACCGATTTCGACCGCGTGCTGGGGCAGATTCGCCAGTTCTTCGGCGAGAAAGTATTTCCGCTGAGTCTCGCCCTGAACCCCGGCCCGGCCTTCAACCAGGTGCTGGACGTGCCGCGCAGTGAAGTCATCACCTTCGCCGGCGACAAATCCGGCAAGTTCACCGAAGCCCCGGCCAGCGGCGACACCGCCGAGCAGGTCAAGGCACTGCACGAAAAGCTCGTGGAGTATATCGCCGAAGCCGACGACAAGCTCATGGAGAAGTTCTTTGAGCAAGGAACACTGTCGGAAGAAGAGATGCGCGGCGGCCTGCACAAAGCTATCCAGCAACAGTCGTTCATCCCGCTGTTCGTGACCTCGGCAGACAAAAACGTCGGTGTGGCGCGCGTCATGGATTTCATCGCCAAGTACGGCTCGTCGCCGGCGGACCGCCCGAAGGTGAAGGCGCTGGATAACAACGACGCTGAAGTCGAGCTGGACATCAACTCGCCAGAACCGGTGCTATACGTCTTCAAGACCGTCAGTGAGGCGAAGTTCGGCGAAGTGTCGTTCTTCCGCGTCTATTCCGGCAAGCTTACGCTCGGCACGGAACTCAGCAACACCGCCCGCCGCTCTTCGGAAAAGATCGGCCAGATTTACCTCCTCAACGGCGCGACTCGCGAAGCCGTGGACCAGCTTGGCGCAGGCGACATTGGCGCGACCGTCAAACTCAAGGACACGCACACGGGCAACACCCTCTCCAGCCCGAAGCTGCTCCGCACGCTCCCGCCGGTGAAATGGCCCAAGCCCAACATCCACGCTGCCATCGAACTCAAGGTCAAGGGTGAGGAAGACAAGCTCTCGCAAGGTTTGGCCGCGTTGCACCAGGCGGACCCCACGTTCACTCACGCCGTGGACGGCGAACTGCACCAAACCGTGCTTTCCGCGCAGGGCGAATTGCACTTGGCCGTCATCGTGGACGAGATGAAGAAGCGGTATAAGGTCGAGATCGAGATGTTGCCGCCGAAGATTCGTTTCCGCGAGACCATCAAGGCCCGCGGCGATTCCAAGTATCGTCACAAGAAACAAACCGGTGGCGCCGGCCAGTTCGCCGAGGTCTGGATGCGCATCGAGCCCAAGCCGCGCGATAGCGGGCTGGAATTCACGGAATCGCTCGTCGGCCAAAACGTGGACCGCGTCTTCGTGCCCTCCGTCGAGAAAGGCGTCAACCGCGCCGCCAACGAGGGCATCCTCGCCGGTTACCGCGTCACCGACGTAAAGATTGATTTCTACGACGGCAAGATGCACCCGGTGGACTCGAAAGATATCGCGTTCCAGATCGCCGGCTACGAAGCTTTCAAGGAAGCCTTCAAGGCGGCTCGGGCGATCCTGCTCGAACCGATCCAGAACGTGGAAATCAAGGTGCCCGATGAATTCATGGGCGCAGTGATGGGCGATCTCTCCAGCCGGCGCGGCAAGATTCAGGGCATGGATTCTGTGGGCGGCATGCAGGTCATCAAGGCGCAAGTGCCAGCGGCGGAGCTCTACCGCTACTCGGTCACGCTCCGCTCGCTCACCGGCGGTCGCGGCATGCACGGCGAGGACTTCAGCCACTACGAAGAAATGCCGGCGGCAATGGCCCAGAAGGTCATTGACG
>CAZWJC010000150.1:0-17201 GCA_964634255.1 uncultured Verrucomicrobiota bacterium
CCGAGCGCTTTCACGGCGAAGTCGCCATTCAGCACGAGGAACTCCTCCGGCACTTTGCCGGCTGCGGCAGCCTCGAAATCATTCTGGTAAAGCGGTTGGTCCGCTCTGGCGCCGGTCGTAGCCAGACAGGCGCAGGCTATGAGGACCGCGGTTCGCAAGTTAGTCTTCATCCGTGTCAATCCGTGTGCATCTGTGGTTGAACTCACTCATTCCGCAACGCGGCCAGCAAATCACCGCGCACCGCGTAACGCGTCGCGGCCCAGGTCCAAAGCGCGCCGTTCAACAAGACGGCGGCGAGCGTTGGCCCGAGCGTCAGCCAAGGTAACTGCGCTCCCGGCGAAAGCAACGCCGGTAGCACAGCCACCGCTGCCGCAACGCAGCCGACCGCCAGCCCGAGCGCGAGCAATGCGCCATTCTCGATCAGCAGCAGGCGTTGCAGCGTTGGCTTGCGGAAACCGACCGCGAGCAGCACGGCCAGTTCGCCACGCCGCTCCAGCACATTGCGCAACACTACGATGCCGAGGCCCACGCTGCCGAGTAGCAGTCCCAACCCACCGAGCACCTGGAACGTGCCGAGGTAAGTGTTTTGCACCGCGTTGAACTGCGCAAGCCGCTGCGCCGCGGGCGTCAGCTCCAGACCCACGTCCTGCATCGCGCGGGAGAGCGTGGCGGAGACTTCGGCGGCGCGGTTTGTCGGCGCATCAATCAGGAACTGACGGTAGCCGCTCTCACTCGGGAAGCGTTTCACAAACTCGGCCTCGTCAATGATGAGCTGGCCTTGGAGAATCGAGTTCGCCACTGCGCCGATGATGCGGACCTTGAACGGCTGCCCGCGCTCGTCCACGTAATCCAACGTGTCGCCAACTTTCTTGCCCATCGCCCACTGGATGGAGTTTGCGTCGCCGATGGCGGGGACTTCGTTCTCATTAACACCGGGCTTCAGCCCGGTGTCGCTTGGTGGTGTGGTCAAAAAACCGTTTAAACGGTTTTTCGCGTCGTGGACCGCAGATCCACCCGGCTGAAGCCGGGTGCTAATGAGAGGTTGCCATCCGCTACCTTTCGTAAATCCGAACCTCCCCGCCAGCAACTCAGGTCTCACACCGAGCAGGCGCGGCCGCTGGGCGCGATTCAGGTTCAGGCAACTTGCCTCGTCACCTTCACGCACGCGGAATGGAACGAAGCTGACGCCCTTTAAGTCTTCCTCCTGCAACGCGAAGAAGTCCCGGCCCGACGGCGAATTCAAGTCCTGCACGACGGGCATGGTGGTCTCGCCGATGAGCGCAAAGCCGCCCGTGCCGGAAGTGCGCTGCGTCGCATCACGATTTGCGTCCAGTCGAAATACTCCAATGGAGACGATGAGGAAGCTCCCGCACGCGAGCATCGCGACGGTGGCCAAACTGCGTTTCCGCCGCCGCGCGCATCCACGCAGACCGAGCGAGCCGAGTGAAACGTGCTGCCGGCGTCCCGCTGGCAGGGCAGACTCTTTTTGCGGCTTGGGTGTGAAGGAATGAAGATGGTTCTGCGGACAGGATGTCCGCAGCACGTTGGCCAACCACGCGCTCACAAATCCCAGCCCGGCGATCAGCACCAGCGCTCCCGCACCAAAGAATGCGCCGGCATTCGCCGTATCGCTCTTTGACAGCATCCAACCGACGAGCGCCAGCGCGGCAACGAGCGCGAGGATGGCAACGACTTTGACCCTTGACCCGCGGGCCTTGGATTCGGCCTCTTCGATTTCGCCCGCCAGAAGCTGAGCCGCCGGTCGCCGAACAAACTTCCGCAGCGTCAGCCAGATTGTCGCCATGCTGACCGCGACGCTTGCGAACAGGCCGATGGCCAGGGTCTGCGGCGTAACATGGAAACTCAGCGCGGCTGCGCCAACGGCATCCCGCCAGACGGTTGCCAGCCCATGCAGCATCGCTATCGCGTAAGCCAAGCCGGCCAGCGCCCCCAGCACGCCGCCCAACAGTGACAGGGCCACGCCCTCTCCGAGCAGGAGCTTCCGCACCTGTTTGGGCGTGAAGCCCAGCGCCAGCAACGTGCCGATCTCCGGCGCGCGTTGCTCCAAGCCGAGCTGGAATAACATCGCCATGAGTAGCAGCGCCGCCGCGATGAGGAAGAAACTGAAGCCGAGGAACAGCCCGCCGAAATCCTGCGATTGCTCCGCGGCCTTCAGCGCCTGCTCGCGCACGGGCTCGAAGCGCAGGCCGAGGTCTTCCGGCTTGAGCAGCGCAAGGATGTTCTGCTCCAAGTGCCAGTGATACGTGACGGCGTCAGCCGGACCGCGGTATTCGCCCGCGTAGGTCTTGCTTTCACGAAGCGGTGGTGGAGCAGGCGACGCTTCCACGGGCGTTTGGTTTGTCACTCCAGTTATCGAAACGGAGGGCACGCTCGACGGAAGCGGTATCTCGACCCCGGAAGAGGCGTTCGTCGGAATTCGACGCCGAAAGGCGGCCATTACTTCCGAGTCGGGGCCGGAGTGAGCTACGGTCACGAATTCCGTTGGAATCGGAAACCGAATTGCCGTCACGTTGCCAAACCGATTCCCCCACATCTTCTGGCCGGCGGCGAGGGTGACGAATGCTTTCGGCGTGCCGCGAAACTGCTTCCAGTAATCCTCGTCCTTCTGCCGAATCTTGTAAGTCAGTGGGAAGCCGGCGTCCCAGTCGCGCGTGCTCTCGGCTTTCTCGATGCCCGGGAAATCCGGCATCAACGTGCGATCTGCCCACGGCCTTTCCATCGGGACGATGCCCCGCACGCGAAACGTGTTCGTACGCTCGACCAACCGCGCGCCGGATTCGGGATCGAAGTAGCTGAGCGCGATTTCGTCACCCAGCTTCACGCACAAATCATCCGCGAGCCATTGGCTGACCAGAATCTCATCGTCGCGCAGGTCCGCCGGCGTCCACGGCGCGCCAGCGGCGGTAACCATGGAGTAAGGTGCCGCGTTGGTGCCGGCGTGCAGCAGGTTGGCCAGGTAGGTGAGAACGGGCTGCACGTTGGTAGCGGCGGCCAGACCCGCGCGCTCGACTGGCGGATCCAGAAAGACGCGGGGAGAGACGAGGGCGAGGGACTTGCTGCCATCGAGCCAACGAAGTTCCAGATCAGCATCGGAGAGCGTGTTTATGAAGTGCGCAACATCCCTCGCGTACAGTTGATAGACCGCGGCATCAGGTACGCGCCGGAGTTGCTCGTTCCACACGCGCGCGTTGACTCCCACGATCATCTGGATGTCTTCCACGTAGCTCTTCGGGAGCAAATTGTTGAGAAGACGGGTGAGTTGGTTACGATACCCGGCCTGTCCCGGCACCAGAACCACATTCACGCGACCGGCCAAGTCAGCGGTGGTTTGCAGATCCGTCAGGTTGACGAAGGCGTTGAGCGGTGGGCTGGCGGCCGCACGCAGGCTGAAGTCCCCGAGCTGTTCGGCGGATCGGATGGCAGCGACGCGCAAGCGTAACGCCGCGGTCGGACCACGCGGCGAAACGGCAGCATCGCGCGGCAGCCCCGACAGTTTCTCAACGCGGAAGATCAGCTCGTCACTCAGTTTCGCGTTCAGATGGTTCGCAAGGGCGCTATTGAGTTGAACCTGCCCCGGCGAAATCTCCGTGGGCGAAGGTTGGGCGGCGAGGCCAAAGAAGCCATTGGCCTTGTATCCAAACGCAACATTCCCAGGACGCACACTGACTCCAATCAGTTGGACGCTGTTGGCACGGGCCAAGCCATCTACCCGAGCTGCGGTGCCGGGTAACATCAAGGCCCCACCGGATCGAGTTTCCAGTAGGGCGTGTTTTCCATTCTCGTCAACCGTATCCACGACGCCGGGAAACAGGTTCTCCCGGGCCTGCGGTAGGAATCGGTCGCCGGACGTCACGGCAAATGCGGTTTGGCCCAAGCGCAACATGGCGTGCTCGCGCAAGCTCCCCCTCACCGAATCGCCGACCACCAGTGCGCCGATGAGCGCCGCGCTGCCAATCGCCGCGCCGAGCGTCACGCCCAAATGCGCGCGCCAATGATGGCGCAGACTGCGACGGATGAGCGTACGGAAAGTCATAGGTAGCACCTGCGTCCCTCGGGTCGTTTCAGGCGTCTCGCCTGAAACTCGAAAACACCGAGGGTCGCGTGCGGCTCCTCGGGAGGAGGAAGAACGCAAATTGCCGAAGGCCCAATGCGGCGGGACGCCGCATTCCACCCGCCAGAGGCGGGTGCTACACACAAAACTCGAGCGCCCTTCATCATCCGCTACGCCCCTTCCTCCACGAGTTTGCCATCCGCAAGCCGGAGCACGCGGCCCATCCGCTTTGCCAAGTCCAACGCGTGGGTCACCACGATAAGCGTCACGCCTTCCTCGCGATTCAGTTCGACGAGCAGTTGGCCCAGCGCGCTGGCGGAGGCGTGGTCGAGCGCGCCGGTCGGTTCGTCGGCCAGCAGGAGTTGCGGCTGGTTGATGAGGGCGCGCACGACGGCGACCCGCTGGCGTTCGCCTCCGCTCAATTGCCCGGGGCGATGGTGCAGCCGCTCGCTCAAACCGACGCGCTTGAGCAGGCGCTCGGCGCGGGCCTCAGCAGTCTCGGTAGGGCGCGATGTCCCCATCGCGCCGGTGGTGGTTTGCGAGTCAGCGGCGGGCAAGGGACTGCCCGCCCCACCACTATTCGCCAACGTCGGCACGAGGACGTTTTCCCAAACTGTGCATTGGGGCAGGAGGTAGTGGGATTGGAAGATGAAGCCAATCTGCCGGTTACGAACAGCCGCAATCTGCTGCTCATCGAGCGCGGCGAGGTCCTTACCATCCAGCAGCACCCGGCCCGCGGTGGGGCGGTCCAGCGTGCCGACGATCTGGAGCAGCGTACTCTTGCCCGAGCCGGACGGGCCGACGATGGCCAGTGATTCGCCGCGCGCGATGGTGAGCGACACCGTGTTCAGCACAGACAACGCCGAGCCTTCCAGCCCGGCGTAGCGTTTGGTCACGTTGGCCAATTCGAGCAGTGGTCCAGTCGCAGGCATGGTCTATTTGTGCGCGAAATCATAGACCGAGTCACAGCATTTTTCGACCGGAGGATGGGCAACAGCCGTTTGGCGTGCGGACTGACACCGGCAAAGGCGATGGATTGAAGTCCAGCGTTGCGGCGGAGATGGGGTTGTCGGAGAATCCGTCAGCAAGCCGATGAAAACCATGAACGCGCATTCGCTAATCCACCGGACGCTGTCGCTCGCACTTGGTGTGGCCGCCACAGTCGTTGCGGCGACCCACACGATCAACGCCAGCCCCGCGCTCTCGGCAGACGAGGCCAAGGCGGGCTGGCGGCTGCTTTTCGACGGGGAGACCACGCAGGGCTGGCGCGGCTACAGGAAGCAGGAGTTCCCCAAGCAAGGGTGGGTGATCGAAGCTGGCTGCCTGAAGAAGGTGGCGCGGGTGAATGGCGGGGATATCGTCACAGAGACGGAGTTTGAGGACTTCGAGCTGGCGTGGGAATGGAAACTGCCGCCCAAGGCGAACAATGGCGTGAAGTATCTGGTGCTCGAATCACGGCCGGGCGCTCCGGGCCAAGAGTATCAGATGATCGACGATTCGCTCGTGAACAACCCGCTCCAACGGACGGCGTCCTTCTACGAAGTGCTGCCGCCCGGGCCAAACGCCAAGCCCAAGCCGATGGGGGAATGGAATTTGTCTCGCGTCATCGTGCGCGGAAAGCACGTCGAACACTGGCTCAATGGCGAAAAGGTGTTGGCTTACGAACTGGGCAGTGCCGAAGTGAAGGCGGGCGTGGCAAAGAGCAAGTTCAAGGACGCGCCGGGATTCGGGGATAAGTGCAAGGGGCGAATCATGCTCACCGACCACAACGATGAGGCGTGGTACCGCAACCTCAAGATCCGCGAGCTCCCTTCGGCGAAACCGTGATTCGGAACGGAGTCAGCCGGCTTGACTTGTGGCCTTGCCGGTGATCGCCGCCACGCCCGGGTGGGCGACCCGGCGCTCGGCGGTGATGGCGTGAAACTGCACGCGGCATTGTTCCGCGACTCCGACGGCCTGAAAACCGTAGTGCTCCAGAGCGTCTTTCGCCGCCACGCTCGGCACGGCGATGAACCCGCGTCCCTCGGCCGCCATCACCTTCATCAACGCCAGATCCTCAAACTCCGCCACCACGCGTGGCTTGATGCCCACGCTGCGAAACCAGGCCTCCAAGGCGCGGCGCAGGGCGGTATTCTCTGACGGCAGAAGCGCGGGGGCGTCGTCCAGGGATTTCGGGAAGTTGCGTTTCAGGCGCGCGGCCAGCACCTTGGCCGCACAGAAGGTCGTGCCGCTGTCGCCGAGCGGATGGTTGAAAGCCCTGAAGCGCGTGGCGCTCGAAGCGGCTTCGTCGGCCAGCACGATGTCGAGCTGGTGCGCCTCCAATTGAGCCAGCAGGTCCTCCAGCTTCCCTTCACGGCAAATCACATGCACGGTCTGCGGGAGCGAGAACACCGGTTTCAGGATGTCGTTCGTCACGAGCTTGGGGAAGGAGTCCGCCACACCGACATACAGCCGCAGTGCCTTCGCGGTTGGGCGTTGTTTTAGCGCGCTCACCAGTTCGCGACCGAGGGCGAAAATGTCCTCGGCATAACCGTAGGCGACGCGTCCGGCATCCGTGAGCACCAGACCGCGGCCCTCCCGGCGGAAGAGCTTCTCACCCAGAGTGTCCTCCAATTCGCGGACCTGTTCGGAGACGGACGGCTGCGAGACGTGCAGCTTCGCGGCAGCCTGCTTCACGCTGCCCTCTTTGGCTACGGTCCAGAAATAACGCAGGTGGTGGTAGTTCAACCAGTCCATCGTGTGTCAAGGGTGCTTCGGATCAACGAGCCCGTCCAATACGAAATGCACGCCTTCCGGCGGTCCGATGGGTCACGGCGTGAGCTTCGCCGCCCTAATCCAGGCGATCTCCAGCCGGAACGGACCGTCTTGTTTGTCCGAAATCAGGAAGCCGAGCGATGTAACCCTGGCTGGGTCGAGTGGTGGTTCGCTGGACAACGCGCGACCGCGAAAGGTTGGCACGAAGTCCCGCACCGGCAACCGAAGCTCCTCCCACTTGCCCTTCTTCGTGGCGAATGCCAACTGGTAGATCGCGCTGTCGAAACTCCGATCCGTGCGGGCGGTGAACTTGTAGCGCCGCCCGTCACCACGCACCCGGATCACAAATGCGTCGCAACCCGCCAGCTCATGCTTCGCTGGCAACGAGCGTACGGACGCGAAGCCGCCATTGTTTTCCAGCGACACCTCGCCCCGGAACACCGCCAGGCCGTTGGTCACCTCAAAACGGCTGCTGGACACGCCGCCCATCACGTCGTCATTGACGACCTGCCAGACGTTCGCCTTGGTCAGGGTGGAAAAGTCGAAAACCAGTTTCCCGGATTCTTCGGCGAGGGCATTCATGGTGAGAAACAAGACCGTGAGCAGGGTGGAAGCGCGTTTCATGTCAGGGGTTGAGTCTCCAAAGCGTCCAGTTGAGCGCGCTGGCAAACGTAACCCAAGCCAGGTATGGGACGAGCAGTGAACCCGCCAGCACGGAGACTTTCCAGAACTGGAGGATCGTGGCCACCAGCGCCAGCCAGAGCAACACAATGTCCACAAACGCGAGGCCCGGATTGTGCAATCCGAAGAACAGGGGCGACCAGAGCGCGTTGAACAGGAGTTGGAGCAGGAAGACCGACAGGGCAACGCGCTGTCTCTTGAATCCGCCCCGCTTCCAGACCAACCACGCCGCGATGGCCATCATGATGTAAAGCGTGGTCCAGACTGGGCCGAAGATCCAGCCCGGCGGATTCCACGAAGGCTTCTTGATCGAGACGTACCACTCGCCCGGCATAAACAAACCGCCAAACGCCGCGGCGGCAAAACAGGCGCCGAGCCAGGCGATGAAGCCCAGCACCGCACGGGTGCGGGTTGGTGGTTCAAATGTGATCGCGCTCAAGGGCATGGCGAAGATTAGGCGTGAAGCTGAACGCCTGCAAAGGCTAAGCGCGGAGGGCTGCGTGAGGCCGGGGGCTCGCTGAACTTGAAGTTGCTGCGACTCGTGGGGGCGCACACAGGCGTGCCCCATCCCGCCATTGCTCTCACGGAGAACTGACGACGAGGGGTAAACCAACCCATCGGATTAACCGAATCATCGCTTCGGAAACTCGTATTGGCCGGGATGGCGAGCGGTGACTACTGTTCGCCCGTAATCGCCGGACGGCGGGCTGCTCCGTGAGGAGCGGGCCGACCGGCAGTGGAATGCTGAGACGAAAGGCTAAGTATGACTTTGATTGTGTTTGTTGCGACGTTGGCGCTGTCGCTCTGGGCGGCGGCGAGGGTGAAGTCGGTTTATCACCGTTACAGCCGGGGCGTGGTCATGTCCGGGCTGACCGGCGGCGAGGCAGCGTATGAGATCCTCCGCCAAGCCGGCATTCGCGACGTGGACATCACGCACCAGGACGGCATGCTCGGCGACCATTACGACCCGCTGCACAAGCGGCTCGTGCTCTCGACCGAGAATTACTACGGGCGCTCGCCGGCGGCGTTGGGCGTGGCGGCGCACGAATGCGGGCACGCTATCCAACACCAGATGGCTTACAAGCCACTGCATTGGCGGATGGCTGCGGTGGGCATCACCAGTTACGCGAGCCAGATCGCGATGTTCCTGCCGATCCTGGGATGGATGACCGGTTTAATCACGCCGATGGTCGGATTGATGATCGCGGCAGTGGCCTGGGGCATCATCATGCTCTTCAACTTGATCACGCTGCCGGTCGAGTTCGACGCCTCGCGGCGCGCGAAGGTTGTGCTCTCCAACCTCGGCATGATTGCCCCGGGAGAAGAGGCTTTCGCCGTGCGCAAGGTGTTGGACGCGGCGGCGTGGACTTACGTGGCGGCGTTCATCACGTCACTGGTTTATTTCCTGTGGCACTTGCTGCCGCTGCTCACCGGCGGTCGCTCCCGGGACTAATCTCCGATGAGATTCATGCACCAATACACGCGAGCCATGAAACACGCGATTCTCACACTGGGAGAACACATCCACGTGATTCACCGTCGGCGCTTCGACAAGGACATCCGCCGGCACTTCGTAGGCACGGTGGAAGCCTACGAAGCCGGCGTTGTCCGGGCCGGTGGCTACGTGTTCGTCGTGGACGAATTGAACGAGCACCTCTTCGCCAAGCGGCCCGACCGTCGAACGAAATTGATCCCGCTCGCCTCGGGCGATGTGATCGTCAATGTGCTGCCCGAGGACCTGGACATCGAGCAGGTTCGTTACGAACTGGACGGACGCAAGCTCTGGGTCACGGACGGCAACGGTTGGAAGATGGACGTGAAGGAATTTGGCTGGGGCTGAACTCGCGATGCGAAAACCAAACCACCCAAAGAGACCATGAAACTGACACTGCAACATTTCTGCGTGCGCTCCACCGACCCGTTGGACGGCTGGGTCGAGAGCCGCATTCTATCGCTGCAAGAGCGGCTTCAGATTGACGAAGCCAACGTGCGCCTCGAATGCTGCTTCCAAACCAGCCCACCCTTCGCGGTGCGCGTTCACCTCGTCACACCCGGACCGGACATCTTTGCCGAGGGGCGCGACCACACGCTGCGTGCGGCCTTTGGCAAAGTGATGGCCGAGCTTCAAGAGAAGATCAACGGGCGCGAAATGAAACACACCCAGCGGTTGCGCAACCGGCTGACTACAACCGCCGGTCGCGGCCGTCATGGCAGTTCTCGTCAATAAGCGATTAGTCCTGTGAACGACAACCAACGAAAACGGTCAATTCATACGCTATGAAATGGTCATTCAAAATCGGACGTTTGCTCGGGATTGATGTGTATGTGCATGTCACCTTCCTGCTGCTGCTGGGCTTCATCGGCCTGGCGCACTGGACGGCTGGCCGCAGTTTGGAAGCGGCGCTCAACGGCGTGCTGTTTTTCGCCAGCCTGTTTCTCTGCGTCCTCCTGCACGAATACGGCCACGCCCTGGCGGCCCGGCGCTACGGTATCGGCACGCGCGACATCACGCTGCTGCCCATCGGCGGGTTGGCGCGCTTGGAGCGGATGCCAGACAAGCCCATGCAGGAACTCGTCGTCGCCCTCGCCGGTCCGGCCGTGAACGTGGTGATCGCCGGCGGCTTGCTCGCCGGTTTGTTCCTGCGCAACACGTGGCAATTGCCCTCCGCGTTCAATGTGACCAGTGGCGGGTTCATCGAGCGGCTGCTCGTGGTGAACGTGTTCCTCGTGCTGTTTAACATGCTTCCCGCCTTCCCGATGGACGGCGGACGCGTGTTGCGCTCGTTGCTCGCCATGCGGATGGAATACGCCCGCGCCACGAGCATCGCTGCCGCCATCGGCAAGGGCATGGCCGTGATCTTCGGCTTCGTCGGCTTGTTCTCCAATCCGATGCTGCTGCTCATCGCGCTGTTCGTGTGGATCGGTGCGACCCAGGAAGCCGCCGCCGCGCAGATGAAATCTTCGTTCGCCGGCGCGACCGTGCGCGACGCCATGCTCACGGACTTCCGCGCGCTCTCGCCGCGGGATTCGCTGGCCGACGCCACGAAGCTGCTCCTCGCCGGTTCGCAGAGCGACTTCCCGGTCGTGGACAGCGGGCGCGTTGTCGGCATCCTAGATCACGCTGCCCTCTTCCAGGCCTTGCGCGAACGGGGCGACGACGCACTCGTCGGTGCGGTGATGCGTCCGCAGTTTGTCACCTTGCAGGCGCATCAATCGCTGGACGATGCGCTCGCGGAAGTCCGCGCCGAGGGCGGGCTCACCATGGCCGTCTCCGAGGACGGCCGGTTTGTCGGCCTGCTCACGCCCGAGAACGTGGGCGAGTTCTTCATGATCCGCCGCGCGCTGGCAAACCGCCCGCCGCCGCCCCCGCGCGTCCCGCCCGTGATCGGCATGCCGCCGGTGATCGCCGTGCCGCCGATCCTGCCGGGCTACCGGCCGAGCCGCAGCATGTGAAGTGAAGTTGAACGCCAACCGTAACTCCACTATGAGCGCTGAACTGAGCCAAACCGAAAAGGAATCCGTCCTGACGCTGTGCCTGATGGCCGCATTCGCCGACGGCGGCAAGAGCGACGTCGAGCGCGCGGAACTGAAACGCATTGCCGAGAACTTCCCCGAGTCGGACGTGAACCTCGCCGCGCTTTATCACCGCGTCCTGCTCCGGCAGGTCTCGACTGCGCAAACCGCGCATGCCCTGACCAACGCCGAGGCGCGGCAGCTCGCTTACGAGATGGCCGTCTGCGTGTGCGAGGCTGACGACGTGCTGAACGAACCGGAGAAGCAATTCCTCGCTGACTTGCGGCGTGAATTGCGCCTAGACACCGCCGAGACTGCCCACATCGAGCAGCAGGTGAACACCCTGGCCGTCGAACCGCTGGCTGAGTCGGCGTCCGTTCCGCCTCCCTTGATCGCCGCCCCACCGACTGCCGCCAACGCCGCGGTTGCATCGCCAGAGGTGGACAAGATGATCCTGAACTACGCCATCCTGAACGGCGCGCTGGAATTGTTACCCGATTCGCTTGCCACCATGGCGATCATTCCGCTCCAGATGAAGATGGTGTATCGCGTAGGCAAACATCACGGCTACGAGCTCGACCGCGGGCACATCAAGGAGCTGCTGGGCGTCGTGGGCGTGGGCCTGACCTCGCAGGTGGTAGAAGGCTACGCGCGCAAGCTGCTGGGCGGGCTGCTCGGTAAGGTGGGCGGCGGGCTGATGCGCGGTGTCGGACGCCAGGTGGCCAGCTCCGCGATGTCCTTCGCAAGCACGCGGGCCTTGGGCCGGCTGGCGCAGCAATACTACGCCGGCGGACGCAAGCTCTCCGCCATCGAACTGCGCCAACTCTTCGGCTCGCTCACCGAGCAGGCCCGCGGTCTGCACGGGAACTACGCCAGCGCCATCCGCGAAAAGGCCGGCTCGCTGAACCTGACCCAACTGCTGCCCATCATCCGCGGGCAACAGTGACGAAGGCGTTCAGTCGCAAAAGAGCGCAAAAGCAGGGAAGACTCTTAACCACAGATGAACACCGATGGACGCAGATGCCTTCTCCGCGTCGGATGGGGAGAAGGTGGCAAAGCCGGATGAGGTGTTTCAACCGCTCATAGCCGCCGATAAACGCCGAAGCAGCCAAGCCTTGTCTTTCCGCGTCAGTTCATGCTCCCAAATCCGCAGCACACGCCATCCGGCCTGGCGCAAGACCCGATTCACCTTCCGATCGCGGACCCGATTGGCTGACAGCTTGGACTGCCAGAAGACGCGGCCGGTTCGAGTGCTGGCGGCTGATACTGGTTTCGCGGGCATTGAAGACTTCCTGAGCCACTTCTTCGGGTTGGAATGCTTCGGGCAGCCGTGCCAGAAACAACCGTCCACAAACACCGCCAGCCGCTGCTTGGGGAAGACGAAATCGGGACGAACTTTGAAATTCTGAATTCCGAATTCCGAATTCTGAATTTGCCGGTGTCTCCGCCAGCCCGTGATCCCATGTCGCCGCAGTAGCCGCGCCAGCGCCAGTTCCGTGTCCCGGTTGCCGCGCGAGCGGATGCGCGCCATCACCTCCGACCGCTTCGCCTTGGTGAACACGTCAGCCATTTCAATTCAACCACGGATGGACACAGATGAACACCGATTCAATGGCCACAAAAGAGCACAAAGGGCGCGATGGAATTCTCCCTCTCCGCCCCGATCGGGGTGAGTCCGTCGCCACCCTCGCCCATCGGATGGGAGAGGGGCTGGGGGTGAGGGTTTCGGCTGAGACGTCGCTTCCATTCGATGTTGGATGTTCGATGTTTCCAACTCCGCCTTCACACCTCCACCGTCTCCACCGTCTCGTAAAGCGCCGCGATGTTCTTCGACGCCACGCGAAACTGGCTGCGCCGTTTCACCTCGGGCCCCGTCGAGGCGTGCTCCAGCTTGATGCCCGGATCGTAATACACCGCGCCCGCCGCCAACGCCCGCAACAGCCGCAACGAATCCGTCCGCTGCGCCAGCCGCACCCTGCCGCCGTAGGCGTACTGCCGCGCCGGCTCTTTGCGGCATTGCGACGGCACATACGCCGCTTTCGTGTGCTTGCGCGACCAGTGCGCCAGCAACCCGCTGAACGCCCACGCCGCCGCCACCTCGCCCGCGTCGCTCACCAGCGCGATGCAGCCGTTCGCGTCCGTGATGCGACCGCGCGTCGCGTCGTAGCCCGGCAACGTCATCGTCAGATGCGTCGTCTCGTGGCGCTCGCCCACGCGATGCACGCCGCCAAAGTTCAGCCGGTCCGGGCGCTCCCGCTTGTCCGCGTAGCCGAACTGGCGGACGAACGCCTCCACGCCACGCTCCCGCTAAAAGCCGCCGGTCGGCTCGGGTGTCATCAACGTGATCGTGCCCGCCTCCACACGGTCGAAGTTCGCCACGTTGTGCTGCTTGTGAACAAATCCTCACTCGCGAACGGAAACAGTCTTTCCGGCGAACGTGATCTTCTCGTCGTATTCCTCTGCGTCGAAAATTCCGCCGTCAACGTCGAACAGCCTCGGGTTGCCTTCGATGACCAGCGCGGCTTCGGTTTGGCCCTGTCTGTCTCAAATCAGATAGAGGCAAGCGTTGTTAGCGGCGTCCTGCGCGTCGTCCACGCCTTTGATCACAACGGTCACCCACTGCCAATCGTCACACGCATCAACGCCGGAGTGGTGTTTGCAGATGACGGTGTAGCAGTCCGAATTGCGGCTTCGTTTGGCTGGCATAGCTCGGCGAATACACCTGGCCAGGTGTGTCCCAAACGGCAAGCGCAATCCGCTCAGAGGCTTCCCATTCTTGGCGCTTCCCCACATACTCCATTCGGAATGTTCACCGTGGTCAGCAACTCCGGTTTAGCGCGGTCCTGGTATGGGGCTGCCATTGGAGACTTTCTGGCTAGCGATGCTAACGACATTCTCGGCAAACTCTCCCGACACGCCGGCGACGGGCACTTTGCCGATCAGCGCGATGCTTGGCTCGCGCAAATCGGCCTCCTTCACACTCAACTTAAAGGCCTGGAAGGTTGGGTGTTCTTCGAATTCAACATTCCGCGCATGGGGCGGCGTGTTGACGTGATCCTCGCTCTCGGTTCGGTGATCTTTGCACTGGAGTTCAAAGTTGGGGAAACGACTTACGACCGTGCAGCAATCGAACAGGTCTGGGACTACGCTCTCGATCTCAAGAACTTCCACGAAGCCAGCCACAACGTCGCCATCGCTCCGATTCTCGTGGCAACCGAAGCGAACCCCATGTCCGCTAAGCTCGAGGCTGACCCCGACAACGTTTACCGGCCGGTCTTGACAAATGCTGACAACTTGCGGGAGACGCTGGAGTTGGGTCTGAGCATTGCCAAGGGTTCAACCCTTGACGCACAAGCTTGGTCGCGCGCTTCGTATAAGCCGACGCCGACCATTATCGAAGCAGCGCGCGCGTTATATGCGCAGCATTCGGTTGAAGCCATTGCCCGGTTTGACGCTGGCGCTCAGAACCTAAACATCACGTCTCGACGTATCGAGGAGTTGGTGGAGGAAGCTCGTGACCAGAAACAGAAGTGCATCTGTTTTGTGACCGGCGTTCCCGGCGCTGGCAAAACGCTGGTAGGATTGAATGTGGCTACGCAGCGACGCGACAAACATGCGCCTACTCACGCTGTATTCCTGTCGGGGAATGGGCCGCTGGTGAAGGTTCTGCGCGAAGCCTTGACGCGCGATGAACACCAGCGGTGCAAAGCACGCAAAGACAAGACTCGCAAAGGCACGATCCGCAAGCAGGTCGAATCCTTTATCCAGAACATTCACCACTTCCGAGACGAAGGATTGCGAGACCCGTCGAAGCCAGACGAGCACGTCGTCATTTTCGACGAAGCGCAACGCGCGTGGAATTTGCAGATGACTGCCAACTTCATGAAGCGGAAAAAGAGTCGGCCGGGCTTCTCCCAATCTGAGCCCGAGTTTCTGATTTCCTACATGGACCGTCACCAGGACTGGGCGGTGATTATCTGCTTGGTGGGAGGAGGTCAGGAAATCAACACGGGAGAAGCAGGTATCGCGGCGTGGCTAGATGCTGTCATGAAGCACTTCCCACATTGGAGGATGTTCATCTCTTCGCGCCTCCGCGACAGTGAGTATGCGGCAGGCAACACGCTCGAATTGGCTCAGCACACTTCCCAAACGCATTTGGACGACTCCCTGCACCTCGCGGTATCAATGCGGTCCTTTCGCGCCGAGAATGTCTCGGCGTTCGTGAAGGCGTTACTTGACTGTGAGCAGGCGGCAGCGCGGGAAGCCTTTGGCAAACTCCGCGCTCGTTTCCCCATCGTCCTCTCTCGCGATTTGGAAAAGGCCAAGGAATGGGTGCGCAGTAAAGCTCGCGGTTCGGAACGCTACGGTTTGCTCGCGTCGTCCAGAGCGATGCGGCTAAAACCACATGCCGTTGATATTCGTGTCGACGTTGATCCAGTGCACTACTTCCTGAACGACTGTGATGATGTCCGCTCAAGCTATTACCTCGAAGACGCTGCAACTGAGTTTCAGGTGCAGGGACTGGAGCTCGATTGGACTTGTGTCACTTGGGATGCGGATTTTCGTTTCGATGGGAGCGGCTGGAATTACCACGACTTCCGCGGCTCAAGCTGGAGCAATATCAGGAACACCGACAACCGCAATTATCTGCGGAATGCGTACCGCGTTTTGCTCACGCGTGCCCGACAAGGCATGGTTGTCTTCGTCCCGCCGGGGAAGGAAAGCGATCCGACCCGCTCACCAGCGTTCTACGATTCGACGTTCAATTACTTGCGAGAGCTTGGTATTCCCGAATTGATTTGAGGTGCTTGACGTTCTCCAGCACAAAGGCGTCGGGCCGGTGGTGGTCAATCAGTTCGGCGAGCTTGAAGAAGAGGTTGCCCTGTTCCTTGTCCTCGAAGCCGTGTTTCTTGCCAAGGCTGAGTTTCTTGGAGACGCCCGCGATGCTGAAGGGCTGGCAGGGAAAGCCGGCGCAGAGAATGTGGTACGGCGGGATGGCGTTGTCCGCCACGGAGTAGATGTCGCCGTGCGGGCGCTCACCGAAGTTGGCCTCGTAGGTGATCTGCGCCATCGCGTTCCAGTCGGAGGAGAAGACGCATTCGCCGCCCGCGCGCTCGAAGGCGAGGCGGAAGCCGCCAATGCCGCAGAACAAATCGATAAAGCGGATTTTGCCGACAGGATTTACAGGAGGGACAGGATTGGCGGTCGCTGGCCGATCCTGTGAATCCTGTTCATCCTGTCCAGTCCGGTAGGGCGGGGCGTCCTCGTGAAGAGCGTGCTGCGGGCATCCTGCCCGCAGAACTGATTTGCCGCGCTGCCGGATTTCAGTGTGATCTGCGGGCGGGACGCCCGCAGCACGTTGGCGTTTCCGACTCACGCCTCGACTCCTTGGCAGAGTTCCGCCGTGGTGAGGCCGAGGGCCTTGGCGAGCTTGGCAACGTTCTTGATGCCGGGATTGCGCAGGCCGCGCTCGATGCCGCTGATGTAGGTGGGATCGAGCCCGGCCTTTTCGGCCAGCTTTTCCTGGGTGAGCTGTCTCGCCTCGCGCTGGCGGCGGACGTTCAGCCCCAGCGCGGCGAGGATTCCATTGCGTTTCGGCATGACTGATAGTCCATGCCAAACGCGGGCAAAGGTCTATGGACGATCAGCCAGGTTGCGGAAAAGGAGAATGGCACAAGCAACCGGCCGCCCATGTCGCCGGAGAAGTCGCTGACGGGGCTCACCCCACCGGAGGCGGAGAAGAATACTCTTGCGCGCTTTGGATTGTCTTGCGGCTGAAGCGAGTTTCATTGGTGTTTCTTCGTGTCCACTCGCGGTTAGAACACGGGGCGGCGCTACGCTTGCCCCGGGCTGGTTCACCCCCTGCCCGTTGGGCCGAAAGACTGGTTCGCCGCAGAAATCGGTGTCCATCCGTGTCCATCCGTGGTTACCCTTCTCCCACCACTCTTCGGCAAATCCTAACGGTGGCTTCTGAATTACCGATTCGCGGCCCGCGCGGGCGCGGCTAACTTAGCCGCGGTTAACAGAACGATATGACTGAACAAATCTGGCTCTGGATCGGGTTCAACGTGTTCGTCCTCGCGATGCTCGCGCTGGACCTCGGTGTGTTTCATCGCAAGTCGCACGTCGTGTCGCTGAAGGAATCGCTCACCTGGACGGTGGTCTGGGTGGCGCTGGCGCT
>CAZWJC010000151.1:0-17148 GCA_964634255.1 uncultured Verrucomicrobiota bacterium
GGTCTTGGCGGCGTTATACGCCGGCATCACCACCACGATCTTCTTGTCGAGATACATGCCAACTACGAATGGCTGCCAGCCTGCCCGAGGTGCACTTCACTTGAGAAGCGAAAAAACGCCATACTGCCGCCCATAATGATGGCTGGCTGAATCATCGACAACGCCACCCCAACCGACTACCTAATCCGGACTGCATCGCCAGTTACCCTGCAACCTCCGTCTGTCACACCATCCAGGGTCGCGCCCGGCTCTCTAAGCCGGTCATCGTCTCCTTGATCGTGGCCACATCGTCGGCGATCTCGAAGTCGAACATGCCAGCCAGCACGAAGTCCGCACCGTTAAGGAAGGCGTAACGAAAGGCGGGTTTGGGGTCGATGGCACCCGCAGCCATGGTTTTGAAGGCAATCCACGGCTTCTTTACCGTCTTCATGAACTCCGCAGTCTCCTGGGGGTTCTGACACCAGTAACCGGGGAATTCGTTGTATGGCTTTTCCAACTCGTCCGGTTTCGGCGCGGTCGGATAGCTGTGCGTGTGGAAGGTCTTGATATAGAAATCTGCCGGCACGCCGTGCTGCTCACAGGCCTTGATGACCTTCAAGTCGTGCGCGCCGACGCCTGAAGGCACGCCAAGTTTCTTCGGCAATTCCACCGCCTGCGCCACGAGGTCCATCTTGCCCCCGGAGACCAGCGAGTCCGCATGAACGCCCCAGAGGTAAATCGCCTCACAACCGTCCTTCAGCAGTTCCTCAACGTGTCGACGGTACTCGTCCAGGCCCGGCTCGACCTTCGCCGTCGGACAGATGATCCACTGAATCTTGCCGCCGCGTTCCTTGCGGTAGCGCCGCAGGAGCGAGATCGGATGCGGCGGATTGTGCATGGACACCGTGTTGATGCCCTGCTGTTCCGCCAGCGCGAGGGTCTCGAAGATCTTCTCGTCGGTGTTGTATTTCGCCGCGAGGGTATAGACGTACTTGAGGTCGCGGCTGTGGGTGTAGTGGGTGAGCAGGTTGCCGCCAAGGATAAGCCTGCTGACCACAAGTCTTCCTATCTTTCCCCTGGCTAGCGGCGCGGTCGAAACCCCCGCCGTCACTTCAATCGGTTTCTTGTCGTCCGCGGTGGCGTTCAGCGCGAGCGCAAGACTGGCGGAGGAGAGGACGGTATTTTTAACGAACGACCGACGAGTGACGGGGTTGGGTGTATTCATGCGGGGCGGCGGGCCACCGGGGCGCTTAGTGAAGTCAACCTTCGCCCGGTTTGGATGCGGTTCTCGCAGCGGCCCATGCGACGGTGGTACTGGGTCAATGCCAGGAGGTCAAGGCGCGAAAATTCCACTGACATTGTAATTGCCGGGCGCGGCAATTCGTCGCTCAATGCGCGCCATGAAAGCATGGTTGCCCGGCAGCATCCGCCTCGCGCGGATCGCCTCTATCGTTTTTGGTTTAGCTTGGTTCGCGACGCTCCCATCGCCCGCCCAAGCGCCTGCTGATCCATCGCCCCGACCAGTGTCGGTTGCCGCGGGCACGGACGTCCTCTCCCACTGGCAGCCCCACCAGCACCTCTATGTGAAGGGCGATCTCGGCGTGGGCCAACCGCAACTCGACGCGCTGGAAACCTGGCTCGACCAAAACGCCCCCCACTGGACCGTTGCCCTGCTGGAGAGTGCGCAAGGGGAAGAGTTCACCGACGCCGAAGGACACAGCTATCAGGGCATGGATGCCGTGGAACACGCGTTGGGCAAGGGTCTCCCCAGCCGCACCGCCTTCGGCCAATGGACTGATCCCCGCACAGGCGAGCGCGACGGCGCGTTCTTCGTCCTCTTTCTCAAAGACCGCAAGTTCTCTTACTTCGCGTCCGACGCCATGGACCGTCGCGGTTTGGGCGAGGACCGTTGGCAGGGTCACTTGGATCAACCGGCCATCGCCGCCATGCGCACCGGCGGGCGCGTGGTGGATGCGGTGAAGGACACCATCACCAGCATCACCAAGCAACTCACACAACGCATCGAGACCGAGAAGGCCGATGCCGTCCGTCGCGAAGCTGAGGCGAAAGCCGCACGGCAGCGGGCTCTGGAACTGGCCCAAGCCGCGATGCAGCGGGGCGACGAGTCGGTCACTCGACTGGAACAAGCTCTCACCGAATGGCGAGGCAGTCAGCCGAACATGGACGGCGATCTCACTCGCCCCGATCTCGCCGCCATGCGCGCAGATCTCACCTCGGCCAGCGCGGCGTTGGAGAATGGCAATTCATCCGCGGCCAAAGCGCTGGCGGATGCAGTCCAAGTCCGCTCGGTTCAAGCCGAGAAGACCATTGCCGACCATCGCGCCGCCGGTTCGGCTCTGGAGGAATGGGGACGCAAGCTGGATCATCTTGCCACCCACCCTTTCGCCGCTGCCGGTCGCACCCAAATGGACGAGGCACGCGCTGCGCTTGCCCAGGCCAAGCAGGCCCATACCCGGGGCGACTCATCTTACCTGAAAGCAACGGCAACCGTGGAAGCCGCCTGGCAGCGCGCCGCGATGACCATGCGCGCCGCCCAAGACGCCGACACCCAGCGCCGGTGGTTGCTCCGGATCACCAGTGGCGCAGGTCTCGCCGCTTTGCTCGCGCTTGGCGTGGGATTGAACCTGCGTCGCCGCAGCAGCCGGCGCGAGGCGCTGGCGTTGCTGGAAACCTGGAGCAAAGGACTCGGCGAAAAGACGGTCGCGCTCTTTGAACTGCTCGACCGCGCGCACGGTGTGTTGGGCGACTCCGCCGAGGAGGCCGCCCGCCGCTACGAAGGCCGCTCGCTCGCTCTGAGCCGCCAAATCATTCAGGACGTGGATGAGTTGATGATCATGTCCGCCTGTGCGGGACGCGTACTCGAAAGCGCGCGTGCCTTCGCCCAACCGCCAGACTTCGGCGCGCGCTTCGTCAACACGTTCGCCCTGCGCCGCTACCGTGCTGCCATCCGCCGGCTGCGGGATGAACCTGTTGCCTTCCGTCCCGATGACGGATTGGAGCTGGTCGTGCGCGGGCCGAAATCCGAGCGCGAAACCCTGCTAGGCCGGCTCGAAAACTACCAGCCGTTCACCATGTCGTTCCAGGAGTTGATCGAGGCGTTCAACCAACGCGCCAACCGCGCCTTGACCGCATTGGAACAGGTGGAGAACGCCCTGCGCACGATGGGCGACACGCTGGAGGCCATTCGCGCCCGACTCGACGAAGCCCGCAAGCGGGAAGAAACACTGCGCGCCGCTGCGGGCGCGGACAAGTGGTTTACCATACAAGGCGTTTTCTCCGAGCTTCTGCCCGCCGCGCAGCGCGATCACGCCGAAGCCACACGCAAGGCGGTGCGCGATCCGGTCGGTGCGCTGGAAACCCATGTGGCGTCTGCGCGCCAGAAATCCGATGACGCACTCGCCCTCATCGGCTTGGCGCTCGCGTATCATCAAACCCATAAGCCGCGTCTCGCATCTGCCGCGCAAGCGTTGGGCGAAACGCCGCTCGACACCCACTGGCTGGCCGCAACCGTCGAGGCACTGTCGAAACGCAGCGACGAAGCCGCCGCCCAAGCCCCCTCGGGTTCGATCGCCGAGGTGCTACCGCTGCTGCAACGCGACGTGGAAGCGCTCGTCAGCCGTGCGGAGCAAACCGTCGCCCTCGACAAGACCCGCCGCGAGACGACGCTTCCGTCCATTGACGCCGTCGCCACCGCCATTGAGAAGGCCCGCGCCGAACTCAGCGCCACGACCGGTTTGCCGGCCACGAGCATCTTGCGTGAGCCGGACTACGATCCCGCCGCCAGTCTGAACCAGGCCCACGAACAAGCCGTCGGCGCAAAGGCCGCCTTGGAGCGCGGCGACGTGAACGCCGCGCAACGCGGTTTGGACGAGGCGGTCCGCTGGGTTGCGGAAACGCAGCGTTTGATCGAGGCCACTCGCGCCGCCGTCCAAGCCCATGCGGCCACGCTCGCCTCCTGTCGCGAAGAAACCGCACGACTGGACGCCGCGTTGCCCGCCCACGATTCGATCCTCGCGGGCATCCGCCACGGTTACGCGCCCGCGGTGTTGCTCCTCGGCGATGGCGATGCCACGCACCCGCGCGCCAACGACACCATCGCGGACAACATGGAGGAAGCCCGTGCTCACCTCACCGAAGTGCGCAAGCTCACCGATCGGGCGGAGGCTGGCCATCGCCAGGGCTCGTTCCTCGAAGCGGCGGAATGTCTACGCCAGGCTGCCGCGCGCCAGGAGCAAACGCGCCTCCGCCTTCAGGAGATCGAGGAGAAGCAACAGCGCCTCCAGGTCACTGAGGCGACAAACGTCCAGACGCGCGCGAATCTGGAGCAGCAAGCGGCGGATTTGGAAGCCGCTGCTCACGACTCCCGCACCATGCAGGCCACACTGGATGCGTTCACGCAGGCCAGCGAGCGGTTGGCCGAAGCCGCGCGCCAGATGGCCGCCACCCGCAAAGACCCGTTCGCCGTCGCGGCGGAACTGGCGAAGGTGAGCGAGGCGCTGGTGTTCGTCGGCACGCAAACGCGCAGCGATTGGGACGCGCATGCCGGAGCCCAGCGCGGTCTTCAGGCCGCTTCAGCCGAATGGGACAAAGTGTGCGGGCTTGCCTCGCAGGCGCAAAGCGACGGCGTGGAGGATAGCGACGCCTTGCGGCAAACGTATCGCGACGCAAACGCGCTGGCGGCGCGGATCGAGAATGTTCGCACTTCGCTGAACCAGCCTCATGGCAACTGGACGGAAGTGGGCGCGGAGGCCGATCGGATTCTGGGCGAAACCGCCCGCGTGGCCGCAGTGACACGGGGCGAGTTGGAGGCCGCGCAAAAGGCCCTCGCCGCGTTGAACGTGGCGGTCGCGGTCACAAACCGCCTGGGCGGCTGGCGCGGCGGATACGGCGTCTCGATCCTCGGTTCGCCCGGCGCGGACGCGCTGGCTCGGGCGCGTTCGGCGCTGGCCGCGGGATTGTATCTGGAGGCCCTGCGCTCTGCTCAAACTGCGGAACGCGCGGCGCAGCAGGCCATCGCTGAGGCGGAGGCCGAGGCCCGGCGGCGTCAACGTGCGGAGGAAGAGCGTTTGGAACAGGAACGGCGGCGGCGTGCGGAGGAAGAACGTCGGCGCAGCGCTTCTCTGAGTCATTCCCACTCCGGTTCGAGCCGTTCAGGATTTTCGTCGGGCTCAGGTGCGAGCCGGTCATCGTTCCGCAGCGGCTCGGGCACGTCGCGCTCTGGATGGTGAGCGGCGAGAAATCCGAAATCGGATGAAAGGCATCGGCCTCGAAGAGGCCATACGTGAATAGCCACAGGTGCAACCTGTGGTTCAGGGGGCGAGATTCGTCCGGCCCTGTCAGGGCCGAACCGGTCTTTACGCACCGTTCCGCGGGGTGCACCCGCGGCTATTAACGTTTCGTCCCTGCGGGACGGTACCAAGAGCGCCAAGCTGTGTGCAAGACAACCACACTTGAAACCAAGCTCGACAGCCATTTGCGTCGGGCATAGTGTCGCGACGTGAAGAAGGATAGACGTAGCTCCGCGCCGTCCATTATCTGTTGGCCGACATGAGTGTCCCATGACTTCCCGCGAGTTTTATCAGCTAATCGACCGCGCCCTCGAACCCGAATGTATGCGCCTTGGGTTCTCCCGGGAGCGCGTTGCGGTGTCTCTCTGGTTCATTGATATACGTGGCGGCCGGTTCTTCTACGAGGTTTCAAAAGGCGTCAAGAATCCCTACATTCCTTACCTTGGTGGTCGGTTCAAGGTGGACTGCGATCTTACGCCGTCGTCAAACCCAAAGTCCCGGAGATTGGAGACGGCGGTGTCTTACATGGATTACTTTTCGGATTCTGATCTGGATGCCATGCGTACGATCCAAGATCACGTGCTTCAGAAGATCATCGCCCAGCGGCCCGCAGGCGAGTTCGAGCGGTTGATGCTTGAGGCTCACGTTCCGCTCCTGAGGATGCAGATTGGCTCTCACTTCAATCGGCACGGAGTTTTTACGATTCCATATCTTGATGCCGACGATGTTGCAGAGTGGGGTGGATTCCTCGCTTCTCGCTTGGAGCACACAGTCGCCGGCTTGCGTCACAAGCCTGTCTTCTTTATGCGAGGAGAGAACTGCCAACCGTAGGATAGGCGAAAGTGCGTCGGCCCCGTCTGTCTGACTTCCACGCGCCTGTGCAGCGCGCGAGGATACCCCTACAACCTCTCGTTCCGCCCACACCGGTCATCCTTGTTTGCGCCTGCGTGGGACCGTGCCCCAAAGCAGTCAGCCCTCCGCCCCACGCACCGGTTGGCAACCGGCGGTGGGACGGAGGGCTGTGTCTGGTTCAGCGGGGTTCTTACCGGACGTTTGTCAACGCGTGATGTGGCCGCGGATTTCGCCGCCGGGGTAGTTCGTAGTGTGGAAGTTCACGTATGTCGAGCCGTCAATGACACTCAGCAGGTTGGAGGTGACGAGCGACACGGTGCCGCTCAGCCCGCCAGCCGTGCTGTAGCCACCGCCGTTCAGTCCGTCCAACCCCACCAGCACGCCCGCGGATTGCAGGAAGCTGGCCGGGCCGTGGATGTGCGAGGCCGTGGCCGGGCTGAGCAGATCGCGGTAGGTCACGTTCAACGTGAGTTGATCGCGAACGAGGGCGAACGTGCCGGAGCCAATAGCGGGCGTGACCGCGGCGGTGTTACGCTCGTTCACGCCGCTGAGCGAGGCCCACATCAACACCGGCGCAATCTGCCCGCGGATTTCACCAGAGCCGTTGTTGGGGGTGTGGATGTTCACGTAGGTGAGACCGTTCAGGATCGCATCGCGCTGCGTCGCGGTTAGCGTCACCGAACCGGAGAACGTGCCGGCGGTGCCGTAAGCGCCACCGTTGAACGGGCCCAGCGGCACGAGGACGCCGATGCTCCCGAGTGTGTTGGTGATGCCATGAATGTGGGCGTTGTTGGCCACGGCGCTCAGGCCGCTGTAGGCAAGGTTGAAACTGAGGGTGTTGCCTTCCAGCAGGAACGTGCCATTGCCCGTGCCGCCTGTGGCGACCGCCGGGCGCTCCGCGTCGCCGTTCATCAGCACGGTGAGCGGGATGGCAGTGGCGTGCGGCAGAATCTGGCCGCGGAGTTCGCCGCCTGGATTCGCCGCCGTGTGGAAGTTGATATAGGTGAGCCCGTCAATCACGTGACCGAGCTGCGTGGGCGTGAGCGCAACCGTGCCCGAGAGGCTGCCGCTGCTGCCGAAGGGCGCGCCCACGGGAGCGAGGTCCACCAACACGCCGGCATTGCCGCTCTGGGTCGCCGGACCGTGAATGTGCGCCATCGTGGCGGCGCTGCTCAAGCCGCGGTAGGTGACATTCATGGTGAGTTGGGTGTGGACGAGTGTCAGTGTGCCGAAGCCACTCGCAGATGGGTTGGACGGACTGCTCAACGCCACTTGCATGGCAACCGGTGCAACCTGGCCGCGGATCTCACCACCGGTCTGTGTCACGGTGTGAATGTTCACATAAGTCCGGCCAGCGAGGATGTGCGCCCGCTGCGTGTCGGTGATGATCATCGAACCTGTGAAGACGCCGTTCGTGCTGAATGCCCCGACGTGCGACGGGACGAGGTTGATGAGCACGCCCGCGCTGCCGCTCGAACTGGCCGGGCCGTGGATGTGGGCGTTGTTGGCCACGCTGCTCAGGCCCGCGTAGCGGATGTTGAAGCTCAGGACATTTCCTTCCAGCGCGAAGATCGCCGTGCCGGAGCCAGGCGAGCTAGGACCGCTCAGATAAGCGGTGAGCGGAATCCGATGCTGCTTGGCCACATCCAGCGTGCGGAAGAAGCCCGCGCTCGTGTTCGCTGGCGTGGTGGCTGCACCCGTGGCGCTGAAGGCGACATTCTGCCAGGTGGCATCCGTGAGCGCGGCTTTCTTCTGCAAGACGAAGGGACCGGTGCCGCCTCCCCATGCGGCGGCGATGTTCGTGCCATTGGTTGGGGAGATGGACGCCATCGCGACCGCGGACGGCACCGGAACGAGCTTGAGCATCCGGCCCGTGTTGCCGGTCGGCCCGAGCTGGCGCGAGCAGAGGATGTAAACCTCGCCATTGGCATCCTGGCCATAGCCGCGCAACCACATGCCCAGCGGACGATCCTCGCCGCCGATGCGGAGTTCCTTCACGGCGTTGGCTTCGTCCAGATAGAACAACCGGCCGCTCGGCGCGTTGAACGCACCCCAGTCGCCAAAGACGTATCGGCCCTGCAACGCCGGTAGCGTCGCACCGCGATAGACGTAACCGCCGATGATCGCCAGGCCGTCGTCGTGATCGTATTCGGCGATGGGATCAATCAGGTTCGGCGGAACGGGCCGCACCGGCGCGGTGACGATGGTGCCGGCGCCGTCGAACCAGAAACTCGCTTCGCGCACGTTCCAACCGTAGTTGCCCCCCTTGGTGATGAGGTCAATCTCTTCAACGCGATTCTGCCCCACGTCGGCCAGGTAGAGATTCGTCGTTCCGCGCTCGAAGCTGAACGAGAACGGATTTCGCAGGCCCGATGCCCAAATCTCGTCCAGACCATCCACGCCAACAAACGGATTGTCCGAAGGCACGCCGTACTGGCCGTTGGCGGAATTGCGCGCGTCCACGTCAATGCGCAGCAGCTTGCCCCAAATTCGGTTCAGGTCCTGGGCGTTGCCTCCGGCGGCATGACCATTGCCGGCGTCATTCGCCTGACCGCCGTCGCCCAACACGATGTAGAGCAGGCCATCCGGCCCAAAGTGCATCGCCCCACCGTTGTGGTTCGACTGCGGCTGATCAATGCGCAGGATTTCCCGGCGCGAGGCCACGTCCACCGCGTTTGAGTTGCCCGCGCTGATGCGCCATTCGGCGATGACAGACTGGTGGTTGTTTGCCGCACCGAGGCCGGTGGCGAAGTCAGGCGTGCCGTTGTTCGTCTCCGACGTATACGTGTAAATAAGCGGATTGGCGGCGAAGTTCGGATGCACCGCCAAGCCGAGCAAACCGCGCTCGTCGTAAGCACCGAGCAAGACGAGCCGGTTGCGAGCGTCAAGGAGCGGCGCGGAGAGACGCGTGCCATTGGCAAGCACGACGCGGACGAGACCGTTCTGATCATGCACAAACATGCGCCCGCTGCCGTCGTCCGGCACGGCGATGCCCAGCGGCGCGGCCATACCTTCGGTCACGGTCTGTAATTCGATGGTGATGTCGCCCTTCGGCACGCGTTCGGCAATCGGGTTTGTAATGGGCACGGTCACTCCGGTGTTGGTCACAACTGCGGAGACTGAAACTCCGCCCACGTTGTCGGTCGCCCGCGCAATCAGATAGTGCGCACCGGTGTAGAGCGTGGTGGTAAGGCTGAAGTCCGGGCCCGTGCTGTCACTGCCGAGAAGGGTCGCACCATCATAGAACTCGACGCTCGCAACGCTGCCGTCCGCATCGCTCGCTGTGGCCTCAATCGTCAGCGGTGTGCCGGCGACAAACGTGCCGGTGTTCGTTGGGCTGGTGATGCTGACCGTGGGTGAGATGTTCACGGCTGGCGGCTGATAGCCCACTTCAAGCACGCCGGGGCTCGAAGCGGCGTTCTCGCGTGAGGCAAAGCCACGAACGGATCGCGAGGTGCCCTCGGCCTGAGATTGGAGCAACCAACCCTGATTTTGGGCTGGATTATCAAGCCAGAACTGGACGTCGCTCAAGAGGCCTGCACCGCTCCACGAATACGTGCCGGCGCCGGTAACAGCAGTCGAGGCGCTGGCTGCCGCGGCGGCGTCACTGCCTGCGCCCGGCGTGGTCCAGTTCGCCGAACCTTGCAGTCGGGCAGTCCAGGTGGCTTCGCCGGAGGTGGCGGGCGCACCGTTTTTGGCGAGGCCGGACTTGTTGCCTTCACCCCAAGCTGCAAGCACCCGCCGCAGGTCGAACGTGGAGTTCGCCGCGCCGAACCCGGGCACTTGGAACACGGTGAGCCGCACCACCGCCGAGGTGATGGTCGAGCCGGCGGGGATGCTGCTGAGGTCGAACCTGAGCAATCCCCGGCGGGTGGCATTGCCGCCGTTGGGGCCATCCGTGCCGGCATGGACGCCGTCCTCGCCGCCGGCATTGTTCCCCGGATCGCCGCTGGTAATGAAGGTGTCCGCTGCGACTGGCAAACTCACGACCTCGGCGGTGGCGGTAACGGCGAGGCTGATCAAGGCGGAAAGGCATGCAATTGAGAGCCAGTGCGGCAACGACCGCTGGATGCGTGCTCGATGACGCGAGGAGAAAGCAAATGGTTGGAGGGACGGTTGAGTCATCTTCATGGCGTTGGTGTGTATTTCGATGGGTTCTGGGGTATTCGCGATAAGGCGAACAGGGGCGACAGCCGCAATCTGCCTGCCGACTACGAGGCTCAGCTCAGGAAGACAGCGAGAGCGGACTCGGATCGACAAGCCCCGCTCGCACCGTGGGCGCCCTGCGTCCCGGGACACGGCGTTGATGGGCACAGGGAAGGAGACTTCAACCCAGCAGTGCGGTTGGCGCGGGTTAGATTGCGGTTGTCGTTCATTCATACTTATGGGAGACATGAACCTCCCTGTTGGTTCCCGGAAGGGACGACTTTTTTTGACTCCCGCTGGAAACCGGTCAATCTGTTGGCCGTTCGCAGTTCACCACCGCCAGGATTCCGCATCCGTCTTCTGCCTGGCGACGTGGTTGCCGGGAACAATTGTGAGCGCTCAAGCCTCATATACGAGTGATGGCCACAGCGACCAGGAGTTTGAAGCCCTGGTGGAACAACACTATGGCCCGCTCTACCGGTTTGCCTTGAGCCTGACGCGAACAGAGACCGACGCCTGCGACCTGACCCAGGAGACCTTCCGGGTCTGGGCGACGAAGGGCCATCAGTTACAAGACCGGACTCGAGCCAAGAGCTGGCTTTACACCACATTGCACCGGCTCTTTCTCGAATCCCGCCGCCGGCACGTGCGCTTTCCGCATCTCGAGTTGGACGAGGCTGCTGGCGAAATCCCGAATGTGGCCCCCGACGTCGTGAACCGGTTGGACGGGCAGAAGATCGTGGATTTGCTCGGCCAAGTAGACGCGCAGTTTCGAGCGCCGGTCGCGCTGTTTTACCTCGAAGACACTTCCTACAACGAGATCGCGGAGATTCTGGAGATCCCGCTGGGCACGGTTAAATCCCGCATCGCCCGCGGCCTGACCCAGCTCAAGCATCTCTTGGTCAAAGACACCGCCAACGTCGCCGACAACCCGGAGGCCATCCCATGACGATGCCCGAGGCCAAACAAATCCTGCTGCTTCACCGGCCTTGGCTTCGAGAGTCTCCCGATGCCGCGACGTCCGAGGCTTTGGCGCTCGCCGGGCGGCACCAAGAACTCGGTCGGTGGTGGGCGGATCACCTCGCCTGTCAGCAGGCGTTGCGTGCGAAGCTTCGTGAGATTCCCGTGCCTCCGCACCTGAAGGCGAATCTGCTGGCGGAACTCAAGGTCGCCCGACCCGATTTCTGGCACCGTCCGCCCGTCTGGCTGGCGATTGCCGCCGCTTGTGTTCTACTGATTGGCATCGCGGCGCTGATCTTGCAGCCCCGCACGCCCGATCGCTTTGCTGACTTCCGCTCGCGGATGGTCCGCAGCGCCTTGCGACAATACAGCATGGACATCGTTACGAACGACATGCAGCAGGTGCGGCAGTTCATGGCCGGGCGTGGCGCGCCGGCGAACTACACGCTTCCGCGCGGTCTGGAACGGCTTTCGTTGACTGGAGGAGCTGCGCTCAAATGGCGTAGCGCTCCCGTGGCGATGGTGTGCTTCGACCGCGGTGACAAGGAGATGCTCTACCTCTTTGTGATGGACCGTACCATGGTCAAGGACGCACCGCCTGGCACGCCGCAAGTCCAAAAAGTGAACAGATTGGTAACCGTCAGTTGGAGCGAGGGCGACCGCGCCTACGTGCTTGCGGGACCGGAGGAAGCGGACTTCTCACGGAAGTATCTCTAGCCCCCAACCCGCACCTGTAATGGGCGGGTGGATCACGAGCGGGTTCGAGCCTAGTAAGGTCTCCCCGGTTGCTCCCGCAACAAACTCGTCCGCTCCATGAGCCAGTTGAAATCGCTACGTTCGTTGGCGGGGATGGCAAGCGGCAGACCCGCGGCATCCGGACGCGCGGGCGGGCGTGTGCTCCCATTCAACCAACGACGACTCTCCGCATGGCCGTCCGCAAAGACCAGGTTTGCACTGCCAATGTGGTACGAAGCAGGAAGATCGTGCCACTCGGGCTTATAGGGGTTGTTCAGGAAATAGCCATCGTCCACGCTGTCCGGATGTTCTTCGATGAACACGAAGATGCGCGCCGGCTGAGGGATGTGCGCCATTTTGAAAAACTGCCGGTAGCCCGGCGCGTTCACGTTCGCCCCACTGCGGGAGAACTCACCCGCATCACCAACCAAAGCATTCATGGAGATGCTGCGGACCCGAGCCTTCCATCCCGCAGCTTTCTGAATGTCGCTGAGCACCGAGTCCGACGGGCAACGGAATGCGTCCACCATTCCACCCACGTATGGCCCCAAACCGCCAGCCGTCACCCACGCGCGGTTGGTATTGTCTGCATCCAGCTCCCAGCTCAACACGTTGTTGACCCAGTTCAGGAACTGCTTTTGCACCACGGTCCGCCGGGTTTCGACATCACCGAAGTTGTAGGGAAACGCATCGGCGTTGTCGCCGGCATAGAGCAGGCAGGCGAACATCAATTGACGCTGGTTGTTGGCGCACGAGATACCATGGGCCTTGGCTTTGGCACGATTGAGCGCCGGTAGAAGCAGCCCGGCCAGAATCGCCACAATGGCAATGACGACCAGGAGTTCGATCAGCGTGAAACCACCGCCATGGCGCAAGTGACCTCGCGTCGTGCGCTGCCAAAATGTGAATGGCTCGAACATGATGCCGTTCGTTGACCGCAGAGTTGCGGTGAATGCAGCGCAACTTAGCAGCAAACAGGCAACACGCAAAAACCACCCCTGCCCTGCCCTTTCGACTGCTGTTTCGTCGCCCCTTCCGAACGGGTGGCCGGTCGCGAATGAGCTTTGCTTGACGGTCCGTTTCGCATACTAATCTCACCGCTTTATGCAACGACGCACGAAACCCGCAGTCGAAATCTACGACACCACCCTGCGCGACGGTTCGCAGGGCGAAGGCATTAATTTCTCGGTCATGGACAAGCTCCGAATTGCCGAGAGACTCGACGCGTTCGGGGTGCATTTCATTGAAGGCGGCTGGCCCGGCTCGAACCCCAAAGACATTGAGTTCTTTGCGCAGGCGAAGAAGCGCAAGTTTAAGAATGCGCAGTTGGCCGCCTTCGGCTCGACCCGCCGCAAGGGCGTCGCGGTCGAACACGACGACCAGGTCAAGCTGCTGATTGATGCCGCCACGCCGGTGGTGACGATCTACGGCAAGACCTCTTTGCTGCACGTTCGGGAAGTCCTCCGCTGCACGCCCGAGGAAAACCTCGGCATGATCGGCGACACCGTGCGTTACCTGAAGGATCACGGGAAATTCGTCGTGTACGACGCCGAGCATTGTTTCGACGGCTACAAGCTGGATTCTGATTACGCCCTGGCCACCTGGCAGGCGGCAGAGAAGGCGGGCGCAGACCTGGTGGTCCTCTGCGACACCAACGGCGGCTGCCTGCCAAACGAAGTGGCAGACATCACGCGGGTCGCGCTCGGCAAGTTGAATTGCCGCGTCGGCATCCACACCCATGACGACATCGGCGTGGGCGTCGCCAACGCCCTGGCGTCGCTGGAAGCCGGCGCCACCCATGTTCAAGGCACGGTCAACGGTTACGGTGAGCGCACCGGCAACTGCAACCTCATCAGCGTGATTCCCTGCGTGGCCCTGAAGATGAACCGGCCGTGTGTGCCCAAGGCCTCGCTGCGCAAGCTCAAGGAGCTCTCCCAGTTCGTGGACGAAATCGCAAACCTGCGTCACAGTCCGCGCCAGCCGTGGGTCGGCTCGTCGGCCTTCGCGCACAAGGGCGGCACCCACGTCAACGCGGTGCAGAAGCTCGCGGCCAGCTACGAGCACATTGACCCGACGCTCGTCGGCAACCAGCGCAATGTGCTGATCAGCGATCTGGCGGGACGCAGTAACATCGTGATGAAGGCGAAGGAACTTGGCTTCCGCCTCACCAACGACACGCCGGAGTTGAAGGAGATTCTCACCATCGTCAAGCAGCGCGAGCATGAAGGCTATGAGTACGAGGCCGCGCCCGCTTCGCTGGCGCTGCTCATCCGCGGCGTGCTGGAGCACAACCCGGAACTCCTGTTCAACGTAGACACATACCACGTCTCCATGCGCCGTGACGTCAAGGAGTCCATCTGCGAGGCCACGGTCAAGGTGCGCGTCGGCAAGACCGTCCATCACACGGTCGCAGATGGCGACGGCCCCGTAAATGCGCTCGACGCCGCGCTGCGTTCCGCGCTCGTTAAGTCCTTCCCGCAGCTCAAGAAGGTCACGCTGACCGATTACAAGGTGCGCATCCTCGACACCGCCACTGGCACCGCCGCCAAGACGCGCGTGCTCATTGAGTCCAGCGACGGCGAATGCAACTGGGGCACGGTGGGTGTCAGCGAGAACATCATCGAGGCCAGCCTGCAAGCGCTGGCGGACAGCATCGAATACGCGCTGCTGCGCAAGTGAACCGCAAACCCCATCAAGCGTTTATGAGAATCCAATTCCTTGCCGCTCTCACCCTCATGCTCTGCGGAGTTGCCAGCGCCGCCGATTGGGCCACGCTCGAACCCAAAGCCGGCACCGCCAACGGCAAGCACGTCGTCCTGCTCGCCGGCGATGAAGAATACCGTTCTGAGGAATGCCTGCCGATGCTGGCGAGAATCCTGTCCCAGCGGCACGGCTTCAAATGCACGGTCCTGTTCTCCGTGAACCCGACCGACGGCACGATTGACCCGGTGAACCAAACCAACGTGCCCGGCATGCACCTGCTGGGCTCGGCGGACCTGGCGATCCTTCAGTTCCGATTCCGCGAGTTGCCTGACGCCGACATGAAGCATTTCGAGGGTTACCTGCAAGCCGGCAAACCGATCATCGCGCTGCGCACCGCGACGCACGCCTTTGCCTATTTACGAAACAAGTCGAGCCCGTTCGCAAAGTATGACTGGCAGAGCAAGCAATGGCCCGGCGGGTTCGGGCAACAGGTGTTGGGCGAGTCTTGGGTGGCGCACCACGGCGATCACGGTAAGGAAAGCACGCGCGGCCTCGCGGACGGCACGAACACCAAGCACCCCGTCCTGCGTGGCGTGCAGGATGTCTGGGGGCCGAGCGACGTTTACAGCGTGATCCACCTGAAGCCCACCGACACGGTTCTCATGCACGGCCTCGTGCTGCGCGGCATGAAACCGGACGACGCACCGAACTGGAACAAGTCGCTCATGCCACTGATCTGGATTCGCGATTACGCTTGGGACAACGGCAAGACCACGCGCGTCCTGACCTCGACCATCGGCGCCGCAGTGGATTTCCAGATCGAAGACCTGCGCCGCCTGATCATCAATGCCAGCTACTGGCTTACCGGCCTCGACGTGCCGGCCAAGGCGGACGCCACGTGCGTTGGTGAATACAAGCCGCTCTATTTCGGCTTCGGCAAGTTCACGCCGGGAGTCAGGCCGGCGAGCTTTGACTCAAAGCCGTGAGCCAGAAGTTTTCAACCACGGATGAACACGGATGAACACGGATTCCGTACCCGATTTGATCGCTGGTGAGAGTCCGAAGCTTCTTCTGAAGGATGAAACCCACCGGATCATCGGCTGCGCTTTCGACGCGTTCAATGAGATTTCAAACACTCCCGACTCGAATGGGAACGCGTCGTCTTGTAGCTCCTGATCCGTGTCCATCCGTGTTCATCCGTGGTTAACATTTATGTCTGAAATCCCGAAAGCCTACGAACCGCAAGCCGTCGAAGAAAAGTGGTACCAGTTCTGGCTCGACCAGAAATGCTTCGTCGCCGATCCGGCATCGCCGAAGCCCGCGTTTTCCATCGTCATCCCACCGCCCAACGTCACCGGCATGCTCCACATGGGGCACGTCCTGAACAACACCATCCAGGACATCCTCAGCCGCAAGGCGCGCATGGACGGCAAGGAAGTCCTCTGGTTGCCGGGCACGGACCACGCCGGCATCGCCACGCAGGCGGTTGTCGAGAAGACCCTCCGCAAAGAGGGCAAGATGAAGCACCGCGACGATCTCGGGCGCGAGAAGTTCCTCGAACACGTCTGGGCCTGGAAGGAAAAGCACGGCGGCATCATCATTCAGCAGCTCAAGAAACTTGGCTGCTCGTGCGATTGGTCGCGCCTGCGCTTCACGATGGACCCGGAGTATTCGCGCTGCGTGCAGAAGGTCTTCGTCGAGCTCTACAAGAAGGGCCTCATCTACCGCGGTAAACGCATGGTCAACTGGGATCCCGCCGCCCGCACCGCGCTCTCCGACGAGGAAGTCGAGATGACCGAGACCAAGGGCCACCTCTGGCACTTGAAGTATCCAATGCTCGATGCCTCCGGCCAACCGATCCCGGACCAGTTCGTCATCGTCGCGACGACGCGCCCCGAAACGATGCTCGGCGACGAGGCGGTGGCGGTGAACCCGAAGGACGAACGCTACACCAAGCTTGTCGGGAGCAAAGTGCTGCTGCCGCTCCAAAACAAGCACATCCCGATCATCGCGGATGAATTTGTGGACCCGAAGTTCGGCACGGGCTGCGTGAAGGTGACGCCCGCGCACGACCCGAACGATTACGCGATGGCCACGCGCCACAACCTGCCGCTCACGGTCGTCATCGGCCCGGATGGCAAGATGACCAACGAGGCGGGCGGCGGTTTCGCCGGGTTGGACCGCGCCGAGGCGCGCAAGGCAGTCGTGGCGCATTTGGAGAAGCTGAGCTTGCTGCTCAAGGTCGAGGACTACGTTCACAATGTTGGCCACAGCCAGCGCAGCGGCGTGCCCATCGAGCCGTATCTGAGCGAGCAGTGGTTCTTGAAGTATCCGAGTGTGGAGAAGGCGACCGCGTGCGTGGCGCAACCCGACGAGGTAGGGCTCGCTGTCCCCAGCGAGCCGCGGCGCGGGGAGGACACCGCGCCCAACCACAAGATGCGCTTACATCCGGCTCGCAGGGCCA
>CAZWJC010000152.1:0-17140 GCA_964634255.1 uncultured Verrucomicrobiota bacterium
AGGGCGTCGCCACGCCAACCTATACCGGCCCATTCGTCGTTGCTGTCACCAACCTCATTGCCGGAACCAACCTCCTCGCGGTGGAGGTCCACCAGTTCACGACTAATCCGATCGCCGCGGACATGGCCTTCGGGGTCGAGGTCACCGCGTATGGCCAGCAAGCCGCGCCGCTGCCGGTTCGGGAGTCGCCGGAGTCCTGGGTCGAGCTCTTCAATCGCGGCACCGCCCCCGTGGACCTGACAGGCTGGCGGCTGGATGAAGGAATTGATTTCCGCTTTGCGCCTGGCACAACCATCCCTGCGGGCGGGTATCTCGTCGTGGCGAAGGATGTCGGCTACGTGCAGTCGAAGTATCCAGGCATTACTGTTGTCGGCCCCTTCACCAACCAGCTTGCGCACGGGGGCGATTACGTGGTCCTGAAAGACGCCGCCAACAACCCAGCGGACGAAGTCCGTTACTTCGATGGCGGGCGTTGGCCGGAATACGCCGACGGCGGTGGCAGCAGCCTGGAATTGCGCGATCCCTGGGCCGACAACGCGCAGGCTGAGGTGTGGGCGGCGAGCAACGAATCTGCCCGGACCGGCTGGACGAACTACAGCTATCGCGCCATCGCACAGAACGTCATTGGTCCAACGCTCTGGAACGAGTTTGTGATTGGGTTGTTAGAGTCAGGCGAATGCCTGATTGACGACCTCCGGGTCACGGAATCACCCGATCTTTCTCCTGTGGAACTACTCCAAAATGGTTCGTTCGAGACTGGACTGACCGCGTGGCGGGCTTTGGGAGACCATTGCAAGAGCCGTGTCGAGACGGATCCGGACAACGCCGCGAATCACGTCCTCCGTCTCGTCGCCACCGGGCCGACGGATCACATGCACAATCATTTGGAAACCACGTTCGCGGGCGGGCGAACCGTCACCGACGGAAAGACGTACCAGGTTTCGTTCCGGGCAAAATGGCTTGCAGGCAACAACCGACTGAACACTCGCCTCTACTTCAATCGCGTGGCCAAGACGATGGCGTTGCCCATGCCGGAACTTCATGGAACCCCCGGCGCGGCCAACTCCCAGCGGGATCCGAACCTGGGGCCGACGTTCGACGGTTTCCAGCACGGCCCCATCGTGCCGCAACCGAGCCAACCGATCACGGTAAGCGTCAATGCGAGTGACCCACAGGGGGTCGCGGCGGTTGCCGTGCGCTGGTCGGTCAACGGCGGTACGTGGCAGACTGCCCCCATGTCGCCAGGTCTGGCGGCCGCCACGCCGGGGTATGCGAATTTCACGGCGACCCTGCCGGGGCTTTCTGCGGGAAGCCTGGTACAGTTCTTCGTCCAAGCCACAGATGGTCTTGGCGCAATCGCGACGTTTCCGGCTCGCGGCACCAACTCACGGGCGTTTTTCAAGGTGGACGATGGCGGCGGGCGGATGAACCAGTTGCATCGGATCGAGCTGCTGATGTCCGCCGCCGACACGCAGCTGCTTCACGCGTCGACGAACGTCATGAGCAACGACCGTCTCGGAACAACGGTGGTGTACGACGAAACCGAAGCTTATTACGATGTGGGGGTGCATCTGCAAGGGAGCGAGCGAGGCCGAGATTCCTCTTCACGCGTGGGCTTCACCGTCCGCTTCAATGAGGATCAGCTCTTTCGCGGCGCGCAGAAGAATTTCACGATCGATCGTTCCGGCGGCTACTCGGGCCAGGGCGGCACGCACGACGAAATCCTGTTGTGGCATGCGGTCAATCACGCCGGGAACCTGCTCGGACTGGAATGCGACCTCGTGCAGGTCTTTGCGCCCCGCAGTTCGGAGGACGGCACCGGCCTGCTGCGGATGGAAGCGTTCGACAACGATTACTTTGAAAGCCAGTTTGCAGACGGCGACCAAGGCAGCCGTTACATGCTCGAACTGATCTACTATCCCACCACCACCGCGACCGGCGACGCACAATCGCCCAAGCTGCCGCAACCGGATGACGTCATCAACACTGACATCCAAGACTGGGGCACGAATGCGGAAACCTATCGGTGGATTTTCATGCAGGAAAACCAGGCGGACGTGGACGATTACAGCCAGATGGTGGCCCTCAGCAAGGCGTTCAGCTTAAGCGGCGCCGCCTTGGACAGTCGGACACGGCAATTGATGGATGTGGACGAATGGATGCGAACGCTCGCCTTTAAGGCCTTCATTGGAGACGTGGACACCTACACGGTCGGCTACAACCACAACTGGAAGATCTACTTTCGCCCCGAAGATGGCAAGGCGCTCGGGCTGCTCTGGGACATGGACTTCGCTTTCGTGCAAGCCGTGAACAACAGCTTCCCAGGAACGAGTTCGCCCGGCACTTACCGGATCATCACGCTCCCGGACAACCAACGCCGCTACTACAACCACCTGTTCGACATCCTCACGACGACGATGAACTCGGCCCATCTGAGTCCGTGGGCGACGCGCTATTCCAGCCTCCTCGGACAGAACTGGGGCGCTGCGGTAAGCTACCTGCAACAGCGGGCCGACTACATCCGGACGAAGCTGCCGCTCACGACGCCCTTTGCCATCACCAGCAATGGCGGCAACAACTTCGCCACAACGAACGCTTACGTGGCGCTTGCCGGCACCGCGCCGATTACCGTGAAGGAGATTCAAATCAACGGTATTAGCCATGGCATCACCTGGACGAGCCTGACAAACTGGACGCTGACCGCTCCCCTGCCCGGCTTGGTGAACCTCCTGGTAGCTCAGGGCGTGGACAACTATGGCAACCTGCTGGCCAATGCCACCGACTCGATCACCGTCACGAACCGCGGCGTGTTGCCGCCGGGGCCGATCGTGGTGAACGAGTGGATGGCGGACAACGCAGCCCCGGCGGGATTCACCGATTCGGCAGACGGCTTGTTCCAAGATTGGTTCGAGTTGTACAACCCCAACGATGTCGCAGTGAACCTCTCCGGGTTTTATCTCACCGACACGTTGACTGTGCCGATGAAATGGCAGGTGCCATCCAACACCGTAATCCCCGCGCACGGTTTTCTCCTCGTTTGGGCCGATGGGGACACTTCGCAGAACGGATTAGGCACAAATGGCGATTTGCACGCCGAGTTCTCGCTCAGCAAGGGCGGAGAAGCCATCGGTCTTTACGCCGCCGACGGCACGCCGCAACACGCGGTCGTGTTCGGCGCGCAATCACAGAATGCTAGCCAGGGTCTGTTCCCGGATGGCAATACGAACGCGTTTTACTCCATGGCCAACTGGTCGCCCCGCCGGAGCAATCAACTCGGCACGCCGCCTTCGCCCGAGTTCGCCGCGCCCGTGTTGCAGAAGGATGGGACGATGGTTTTCCAGGCCAGCACGATTCCCGGTCGCACGTATCGGGTGGAATACAAGGACTCCCTCCACGCTGCAGGCTGGATCCCCTTGATAACCACGACCGCGACGGGGACATTGCTGACCATCTCGGACAGCACGGTCGGGCAGGTCGAGCGCTACTACCGGGTGCTGCTGCTCCAGTAGTGGCGGATTTTCGGCGGCCTGGCGGATGATAGTTGATTGATGGAAATGAGCGCGGTAGGGTTGCCCAGCAACCCAGAACTGAAGCATCAGAGTTTATGTGTTGGACAGGGTTCGGCAGACGGTTAGCCCGGGCTCGGACGCTCCGAAGCGGAATGCGTCGCCGGGGGTTTACGTTGATTGAACTGCTGGTGGTGATCGCCATTATCGCGATTCTGGCCGCGATGCTCCTGCCGACCCTGAGCAAAGCGAAGGCGCGCGGACAGCGGATTCGCTGCACGGCGAACCTGAAGCAACTCGGGCTGGGCATTACCATGCTCACAACGGATCGCCAGGACATGTATCCGCCGGCGGTCTATTCCTCGGGCGATGTCACCTACCAGTTGACGTGGGACGACCTCATCCACCGTTACATTGGAGGCGTGGGCAGCGACATGGACCTGCAAATGGGTATGACGATCCCCGAAGTGACTCCCAAGGTCCTGCGTTGTCCGGCGGATCGGATTGAGTTCCCCAAGACCGAGACCTGGCTGAACAACTTCGCTTCCCGACGATCTTATGCCATGAACTGGGCCGGATCTGGCTTCATGCTCAACTCGGCTGCCGCGCCCCTGCCACCCGCCACTGCGGGGATCGGCATCTATTTCAATGCGCGCAATTGGTCAGCGTCGTCCGTCAACTGGGAGCCCAGAGGCTACAAAGTGTCAAATGTGCCCGACCAAGCCGGCACCATAATGCTGGCGGAGCTGGCCAATGGCCGGAACATGGCGGGCAACGATTGGCCTTCATTCTGCGCTGGCCCCGGGCCGAGCATTCCGGGAGGCGCCAATCAGGACTGTGTTCAAACCACTCCCGTGTCCAAGGTCAGCGGCACCGAGCACACCTACGGCACGCTCTCCTACGGACTGCACTCGCTACGATTCAACTACCTGTTCCACGACGGTCACGTTGGCTTGCACAAGACGACGGAAACCGTGGGCAGCGGCACGGCCGCGAATCCAAAGGGCATGTGGACGATGACGCAGGGAGATTGAGCCAATCGACTCCACCTTGTCTCACAAAGCCTGACTGCCCGTTTCGGCTTGGCACTATTCGCCGAGAAGGGGCGCACTGCGGCGCACTGGGACTGTCAGTCCCGGTTGCAGCGCACTTCTGCGGGACGTGGTCGTAATGATCTAGGTTTGCTTCCTCCGCCGGACCAGGTGCGAAGCAACAACACCGCCGCCCCATAGAATGCGGCGGCGGTGTTTCTGATTCTCGTTGCGGGGGCGACCTAAAGTTCCCAACCCTTGCGGTAATCACGCTTCACAAACTGGGCAGCCTCGGGCGCATTCTTGGCGCGCATGTTCGGCCCATCCCATTCGAGTTTCTTGCCCACGCGCAACGCCACGCAGCCAAGCAGGATGATCTCGGTCAGGTAGGCAGCGATGTCGAAGTTCGAGTAGCCGGGCTTGCCTCCCTTGCACGCGGCGATCCACTCCAAGTGCTGCCGCGCGTCGCCCGAGCCTTGGGCGGCGTTGAAGTCGATTGTCCGCGGAATGGCCTTGACCGCGTCGTGGTTCTTGCCGTCCACGAGTTCCTTCTCGTCCTTCAGCCGGAGGAAAAACCGGGCGCCGTAATCGTCGGGCGAGAAGAGCTTGCCCTTGTCGCCGATGAGAATGCAACCGCTGCCGGGCACATTGCCCATCATCGCTTCGACGTCGGCAACGACACCCTGCGGCGGCTTATTGTTGCCGTCGTGCGAGAAGGGGTTGTTGGGCTTGGGATTGCCGCCGTCATACCACCAGAATGTGGTGGGGACGAGCCCCTCGCGCGCCGGGAACTCGAATCGAATCTTGGACTTGAGCGGATAGGATTCCTTGTTGATGCCGGAGGACCAAGCCTCAATTTCGGTCGGGTAGCCGAGTTTAAGCGCGCGGAACGGCATGTTCGCGGTGTGGCAAGCCATGTCGCCGAGCGCGCCCGTGCCGTAGTCCTGCCAGCCACGCCACTTGAAGGGATGGTACGTGTCCTTCTTGAAGGGCCGGAACTGCGCCGGGCCGAGCCACAAGTCCCAATCCAAGTTCGCCGGCACGGCGTCTTCCCCCGCGGGACGATCCATGCCCTGCGGCCAGATGGGGCGATTGCTCCAGACATGCACTTCCCTCACGTTGCCGATGAGGCCGGCCTGAACGCACTCGACCGCGCGACGCAAGCCGTCCTCGGCGCTGCCCTGGTTGCCCATCTGCGTCGCCACGCCATATTGTTTGGCCAGCTTCCGCATCAACCGGGCCTCGTAGACCGTTTGCACTAGCGGCTTCTGGCAATACACATGTTTGCCCAGGCGCATCGCCGCGGCGGCCACCACCGCATGCGTGTGATCCGGTGTGGAGACGATCACTGCGTCGAGCGACTTCTCCTGCTCCAACATCTTGCGCCAGTCTTGATACGTCTTCGCGTTCGGATACTTCTGCTTCCGCTTGGCCAGCGTGTCCCCGTCCGCGTCACACAACGCCACGATGTTCTCGCCCGCGCAATGGTCGGTATCGCTCGAGCCTTTGCCGCCGGCACCGACAACCCCAATGTTGAGTTTCGAGTTGGGCGAAACGAAGCGGGCCTTGGGCGCAGCACAGCCGGCTAGCGCGGCGCCCGTTGCAGCCAAGGCGGTGGTGTATATGAATTGACGGCGGGTTAGGGAATTCGAGGCAGGAGATTCGCGTTTCGACATGGTTTTTACCTACGCGGAACGCTTGCGCGGAACAAGGAGATTCTCACAACCTTTAGATGACACGCAGAAAGGCAACGCTATCTTTGGTTTAGGCTGCGCGTCCTCCTCGGCACGTACCGCGGTTCTTCCTTTGCGCCGAGTCGCCCGATCGTCATCAGGCTACCGGCTCCCGAAATCCACGTTTGGCACCTCGGCCACCGACGGCGGCACGCTGAAAAACTCGTGCGGCTGGAAGCTGAACATGCCGGCCACCAGGTTGCTCGGGAAGGTCTCGCACTTGTTCCGGTAGTCGCGGACGTTGCCGTTGTAGAAGCGACGCGCGGCCTGGATGCGGTTCTCCGTGTTGATCAGTTCGGTCTGGAGCTTGAGGTAATGTTGGTCGGCCTTGAGCTGCGGGTAGTTCTCCACCAGCACGAACAGCCGCTTGAGCGCATCCACGAGTTGATTCTCATCACGCGCCTGGTCTGCGACCGGCCCCTGGTTCGCGGCACATCGGTTGCGCAACTCGATGACACTCTCCAGCACCTCGCGCTCGTGGGCAGCGTAGCCTTTGACAGTAGCAACGAGGTTAGGAATGAGGTCGTAGCGGCGTTTCAACTCCGTATCCACGTTACTCCAAGACTCGGCGATGTAGTTGCGCAGGCCAACGAGGCCGTTGTATTGCACGATCACCCAAATGGCGGGGATCAGGAGAATGAAGGCAAGGAAGATAAGGATTTCCATAGTCAGGCGGGGATAAAGAGGTAATCCGGCAGGCGCGAGCGAATTTCGAGCAGGCAGTGCAGGTTCGTTTCGATTTCCGCCATCGAGAGCCGCGAAGCGAATGCCAGCGCCATCGCGCGATCCTCGATCTCGAGGTTCAGGTCACGATTGGCGAGCAGGTAATCCATCATTTGACCGTTGCACACGTCGTAGGCGAACCGCTTGTCCTTCGAGCGCACGCAGAACGTTCGCGAGAACTCGGCGGACTCGAAATCTATGTCATCGTAGCCAAATGCCTGGGCGAGCTTGGAGAACATGCCCTCTCGCACAATCGTCAGCTCCGGAAAACTCCGGGGCAACAGCAGGATGAAAAACGAGAAGTAGTGGTGGTGCGTCTGTTGGTGACCCTTGGAATCGGTCGAGTGGGTCTCGTAGTGGTAATCGAATACGAGTACGGGATTCTGCTGGTATTCGCCGGAGAGCACATTGAACGCATAGCGATTGCTGCCTTGCGCCAGCTTGTCGAGAAAGCCGAACCGACTCGCCAAGCCGTAGTCCTTGTCTGCACTAAAGCGCAATCCCAACCGCGCGGCCAACGCCGCCATCTCTTCCCGCCGCCGCTTCGCCGCGATCGCACCGTAGATCGCCGCAGTGATGATCAGCCCTGCGATCAGGATGAAGATCAGAATACCGCCGCCGTCCATGTCTCGTCTCGCTTTCCGCCGCTACCGGTTCTCCGGTTTTGGCGGACCGAATTTGTCGAGAACCGGGCCTACAATGCCAGCCCACAGTTTGTAGCCTTCGTCGTTCAGGTGCAGACGGTCCTTGAGAAACAACTCCTCACGCGGCTTGCCGTCGGCGCCGAGCATCGGCGTCCAAACATCCACGTAAACCAGCTTGTCATTCGTGGCGGAGGCTTCGCGGATGAGTTCATTCGCTCGCTTGTGCTGCTCGAAATACTTGAGACGCGAGGGACTAGGTTTTATTGCGAGGTAGGCAATTCGCGTGTCCGGCAGCGAGGCGTGGAGTCTGGCAACAAACGTCATGAAGTCGTCGCACACTTGTTCGGGCGACTTGCCTGCCGCGATGTCGTTGTCACCTGCATAGAGGACGACCAATTTGGGATGGTAAGGAATCACGATCCGATCCGCAAAGGCGACCGAATCAGACATGTACGAGCCGCCAAAGCCGCGATTGATGATCCGGTGCTTCGAGAAATGTTCCGGTGCACTCTTCCAGAGCCGGATACTCGAACTACCCACGAACACGACCGCATCCTTCGGCGGTGGGGTGGTCTTGTCGGCAGCCTCAAATGCGGCGATGTCCTTTTCCCACCGTGCATGAGGCGTATTGTTGGTTTCCGCAGCGCGGGAAGAAACAGGTAGCGCGAGTAATGTGGCTAGCATCAGCATGGCAGCCTGCGGTGTTCTGTAAGCCAAAAGTGCTTTCATCGTGAAACGATGCTGGCAGAAACAGCACTGGCTGAGAAGCGCTTTTGGACCGTGGCCGCGTGGGACAGCGGTTTGGTAGCACAACTTCTCGCGGCTTTTGGCGCGCGCCACGCAAGTCGTAGAGGCAGTGGCCGGCACGGCGGGAAGAGCCGCGACAAACCTAGTTGATCCAGATGCTTCGCAGCGTCCTGGGCTCGCCTACTTCGTAATTGTCAGCTGTAGGAACTTCAGTGCTCTTGAGGTGGTCTCCTCTGGATCGCAAGGAATAGGTCAAGGGGACGTCTTTATCGTCATCCCGAAAACGGCTGGTTCGTGCGTTAGGCGGCTCACGGAAACATCACCACAGAAGCGCAGTTGTTTGGTCACAAAACCCGACGCAGTCCGGCCAAACGCTCAACAACTTAGCGACGCCACCGCTGGGAGAAGCCTGCTCAGTGCGTAACAAATACAATACTTGGCAAGAAAGGCTTGACGGGATCGTGGCATCAAGTTAGAAACCTCACGTGTTAGTGCGTTAAGTCTTCCTGAGCGGCCAAAGCGGCGGGAATGCGTTGCAGAGCGTTCGCTGGTCAGGAGACACGGGATTCCGAACCAGTAGCAGAACTCCGAGCAGCACAAACGATTGATCCTAAACGAACCAGGCTATGGAAACCAAAACCAACCCATTTCGCACGCTACAACCCCGTCTCCACACCGCCAGCATGTGGCCCTTGCTTGCGGCGGTGGGTCTTTGTCTGTGCGCGGTAACCTCCGCTTCGGCTGCCACTGCAACGATCTACGCGACAGACTTTGAGGGCTACCCGAATGTGGCGACGAGTTGGGCGGACGCGGTGGACGCGGACCCGACCGGCGTGGAGTGGAATCTGGCCGATGACACGGCGGTCGACCCGACCACGGCCGGGGCCGGTGTCCAAGTGCAGAACTGGCTGGTGCATGGGGGCACGAATGCCCTGTTGCTGCGCGGCGGAACGGAAGCCGACATCTTTTTCAACGGGGCGCGCAGCGGGTCGAAGTACCAACTGGACTTCTGGCTCTATGTGCATAAGACGACGGGGGATCGGAGCTTCCGCTTCACGCTGCAGGGCGAAGGTGCGGACAACAACGGCAGCGATTACATCGCCTACAACTCCGTGCAGTCGGCCTCCCGGGCGATTCGGTATTACGACGGCGTGGCCAACAACAACGCGGGCTATTGGTCCAACACCGTGGCCCTACATGTGGAAGACACGTGGCAACACCACCGCATCGTCATCGATTCGGCGGCGTTGAAGATGAACGTGTTCATTGACGACATGGCCAATGCGGTCATCGCCAACGTGGATCTGGCGCGGTGCGAGGTGGCGGTGCCGACGATCTTGCGCATCTACCACGAGGGCAATTCCGCGGACGACGGCTATATCGCAGTGGATGACCTCAGTTTCACGGTGGACGGTTCACGGGAGCTGGCGCCGAAATTCACCGACGGGTTCGAGAGCTATCCGGCGCGGACGGGGACCGGGGACGATGCGGACCCGCTGGAGCCTTGGATCACCACCGAAACGGACGGGACCGGGACGGGCCGGGCGTTAGCGCCGGCAAAGGTGCAGGTGGTGGACAGCACCGTCGTGACACCGCACTCGGGAGACAAGTGCCTCAAGATCGAGGCGGGGCAGCGGGCGGGATCGAGTTTTGCGTGGGGCGTGGCGCAGCAGACGGACATTCAAGTGAACTGGTGGGCGCGGGTGCCGGCCAGCGCCACGGGCGGGGATTACAACTATCTGCGCATGTCGCTTTATGGTGCGGAAGGCGGGAACACCTATGCCGGCGACTGCGCGCTGTTGGGCTACGGTTGCCGCAGTTCGTCGGTGGGCACGTCTACGTCGTTGACCTATTACACCAACAGCCCGGGCTGGATGGTCACCGGCGTGGATTTCACACCCGACACCTGGGAGGAATATCGCCTGTTAACCCACGCCAGTGCGGGTCAGTATAGCATCATCAAGAATCCGAGCAGCGCGAACCCACAGGTGGTTGTGGATCATGTGTCGTTCATTGGCTCGGCCGCCAACTGGGGGCCGTTTTTCATGGTGGGGTGGAGCTCATCCAACGGGACGAACCATCCGCCGGTGTATGTGGACGACGTGGAAGTGCGGGCGAACCAGTCGCCGACGGCGGTAGTTGACACGGTGGCCCGGCCGAATCAAGTGGGCGTGAAGGTGGCGGCAGCGACGCTGGCGGGCAACGACACGGACCCCGAAAGTGATACGCTGACGGTGACGGCGGTGAGTGCGACCAGCGCGCAAGGCGGCACGGTGAGCCTGAGCGGCGGGTGGGTCTTCTACACGCCGCCCGCGGGCAATCCCCTCACGGACACCTACACCTACACCGTCTCCGACGGTTGGGGCGGCTCCGCCACGGGTACCGTAACAGTGGAGCGGTCGCCGGCAACGATCTACGCGACAGACTTTGAGGGCTACCCGAATGTGGCGACGAGTTTGGCGGACACGGCGGACGCCGATCCGACGGGCGTCGAGTGGAATCTGGCCGATGACACGGCGGTCGACCCGACCACGGTCGGGGCCGGGGTGCAGGTGCAGAACTGGCTGGTGCATGGGGGCACCAATGCCCTGTTGCTGCGGGGAGGAACGGAAGCGGACATCTTTTTCAACGGGGCGCGCAGCGGGCCGAAGTACCAACTGGACTTCTGGCTCTACGTGCATAAGACGACCGGGGATCGGAGCTTCCGCTTCACGCTGCAAGGCGAAGGTGCGGACAACAACGGCGGCGATTACATCGCCTACAACTCCGTGCAGTCGGCCTCCCGGGCGATTCGGTATTACGACGGCGTGGCCAACAACAACGCGGGCTATTGGTCCAACACCGTGGCCCTACATGTGGAAGACACGTGGCAACACCACCGCATCGTCATCGATTCGGCGGCGTTGAAGATGAACGTGTTCATTGACGACATGGCCAATGCGGTCATCGCCAACGTGGATCTGGCGCGGTGCGAGGTGGCGGTGCCGACGATCTTGCGCATCTACCACGAGGGCAATTCCGCGGACGACGGCTATATCGCAGTGGATGACCTCAGTTTCACGGTGGACGGTTCACGGGAGCTGGCGCCGAAATTCACCGACGGGTTCGAGAGCTATCCGGCGCGGACGGGGACCGGGGACGATGCGGACCCGCTGGAGCCTTGGATCACCACCGAAACGGACGGGACCGGGACGGGCCGGGCGTTAGCGCCGGCAAAGGTGCAGGTGGTGGACAGCACCGTCGTGACACCGCACTCGGGAGACAAGTGCCTCAAGATCGAGGCGGGGCAGCGGGCGGGATCGAGTTTTGCGTGGGGCGTGGCGCAGCAGACGGACATTCAAGTGAACTGGTGGGCGCGGGTGCCGGCCAGCGCCACGGGCGGGGATTACAACTATCTGCGCATGTCGCTTTATGGTGCGGAAGGCGGGAACACCTATGCCGGCGACTGCGCGCTGTTGGGCTACGGTTGCCGCAGTTCGTCGGTGGGCACGTCTACGTCGTTGACCTATTACACCAACAGCCCGGGCTGGATGGTCACCGGCGTGGATTTCACACCCGACACCTGGGAGGAATATCGCCTGTTAACCCACGCCAGTGCGGGTCAGTATAGCATCATCAAGAATCCGAGCAGCGCGAACCCACAGGTGGTTGTGGATCATGTGTCGTTCATTGGCTCGGCCGCCAACTGGGGGCCGTTTTTCATGGTGGGGTGGAGCTCATCCAACGGGACGAACCATCCGCCGGTGTATGTGGACGACGTGGAAGTGCGGGCGAACCAGTCGCCGACGGCGGTAGTTGACACGGTGGCCCGGCCGAATCAAGTGGGCGTGAAGGTGGCGGCAGCGACGCTGGCGGGCAACGACACGGACCCCGAAAGTGATACGCTGACGGTGACGGCGGTGAGTGCGACCAGCGCGCAAGGCGGCACGGTGAGCCTGAGCGGCGGGTGGGTCTTCTACACGCCGCCCGCGGGCAATCCCCTCACGGACACCTATACTTACACCGTCTCCGACGGTTGGGGCGGCTCCGCCACGGGTACCGTAACCCTGAACCGGGCACCCGCAGGCGAGAGTCCGACACAGACGATCACGGGCGTATCAACCAACGGCGATGGCACAGTAACGATCTCCTTTGCCGGCATCGCGAACCAGACGTATGTGATTGAGGCAGCGACGAACTTGGCCTCGCCGGTCTGGGTGCCGATCGGCACGAACCCGGCCGGGGCAAACGGTTTGTTCCAATTCACCGACCCGAACGCCGCGGCTTACCCAAGCCGGTTCTACCGGACGGCAACACCCTGAGATCACCTTTCACCCATTAAATACTCATGAGAATGACATTGCGTTTCGTGACGGCAGCCTTGCTCGGACTGTCCGTATCCAACGGTTGGTGCCAGACACGCTTCACCAATCTGTTCTCCAGCATCAACGCGACAATCCCGGATGGCACTCTGACGGGGTGGAGCGACACGCGCACGCTTAGCCTGCCCACGACGGGGACAATTGCTGACCTGCAAGTCACGTTGACCCTGTCGGGCGGCTTTAACGGCGACTTGTATGGATACGTGACTCACGACAGCGGTTTCGCCGTGTTGCTCAACCGCCCGGGGCGCAGCGCAGCCAGCAGCGGCGGCTACTCAGATTCCGGCTTCGCCGTGAGCTTCGGCCTGGGCGCGCTCAATGATATCCATCTCTACCGGGACATCACCGGCGCAGCGAGCCCGGTCATCGGCCTGTGGGGCGCAGACGGACGGAATGTGAACCCGCTCGCAGTGCTCAGCACGGATTCCCGGACCGCAGTGCTAGATTCATTTCTCGGTTCGGACGCGAATGGAAGCTGGACGCTGTTCCTCGCGGATGTGGACGGCGGCGGCCCACTGGCCACGGTTGTCGACTGGGGACTTATCGTGGCCGTGCCTGAACCCGCAACGTCTGGGTTGCTCGTGGTAGGAATGGCCTGCCTGGCGTGGCGACGGTTGAAGCTGAAAACCACCCGCTGCCCCCCCCACCTTGCGGGTGAGTCTGGGGCCACGGAGTGAACGTGGGCCACCGAGCTTGGGTTCAAGCAAGCTGGGTCTATTTGCCCTTGGAAAACTGACTACAGCGCGCGAGGCGTGCGCGCCGGCGAAGGAGAATTGTGAATTGTAGTTACGTCCGGTCAGCCCGGGTCAACCCGGGCTGACCGACCCCAATGTCCCGTTGGCGATTATGCCTCCCAACCCTTGCGGTTGGCGCGCTTCACGAACTGCGCAGCTTCCGGCAGGTTGGTAGATTTCATGTTCGGCCCATCCCATTCCATGCGACGCCCCTCACCCACGCGCAGCGCGATGCAGCCGAGCAGAATTATCTCGGTCAGATAGGCGGCGATGTCGAAGTTCGAGTAGGCGGGTGTGCCGTCTTTCATCATGCGGAACCATTCCTGCATGTGCCCCGGCGAGCGCGGGATGGACTGAGCCACCGCCTTGCACGCCTCGTCCTTGTCAGCTTGCACCATCTCCTCTTTGCCCTTCATCGCCACGTAGAAGCGGGCACCGTAGTCATCCGGCGAGAACAGTTTGCCCTTTTCGCCAATGACGAGCGCTCCTGAACCGGGCAAGGTGCCCATCGTTTGGAGGATTTCCTTGGTCGCCTCGGCATCCGGGCGCAGCGGTTTGAGCGCGTCGCCGGGGTTGCCGTCATACCACCAGAACTTGAGCGGCGGCAAGCCTTCGCGCTCCGGAAACTCAAAGCGAATGCGGGAGGTCTTCGGGAAGGTCTCCGGATACACACGCGAGGCCATTTCGCATTCCACCACGTTCGGATAGCCCAGCTTCAAGGCGCGGAACGGCATGTTGACGGTGTGGCAGGCCATGTCGCCCAGCGCGCCCGTGCCGAACTCGTACCACCCGCGCCACTGGAAGGTATGGTAGATGTCCTTCTTGAAGGGACGCTTTGCTGCCGGCCCGAGCCAGCAATCCCAATCCAAGTAATCCGGCACCGGGTCGCTGCCGGTCGGCCGGTCGTAGCCCTGAGCCCAAACCGGACGATTGCTCCACACGTGGAGTTCCAGCGGCTTGCCGATGACGCCCGCTTGGATCACTTCCACGGCTCGACGCAGTCCGCTCTCGGCGCTGCCTTGGTTGCCCATCTGCGTGGCCAGCTTCTTCTCGGTGGCCAGCTTGCGCATGATGCGCGCCTCTTCGACGTTTTGCACCAGGGGCTTCTGGCAGAAACAGTGCTTGCCCATCTTCATCGCCCGGATTGCGGCCACGCCGTGGTTGTGGTCGGGCGTCGAAACCGTGACGGCGTCAATGCTCTTGCCGACCTCATCCAACAACTTGCGGTAATCGCGATACTTCTTGGCCTGAGCAAACTGCTGCCCCTTCTTGTCGAGCGTGCGCTGGTCCACGTCGCAAATCGCGACGATCTCGCCCCCGCAACTGGCGGCATCACTGCTATCACTGTCGCCCTTGCCGCCGACGCCGATGCAGGCGACGCGGATTTTGTCATTGGCGCCCAGGACGCGGCCGACAAAGGGGAAACTGAGGCCAGCCACGCTGGCCGCAAGGGAAGTACGCTTCAGAAACTGACGACGTGTCAACGAATGTGTCTTCATGGTTGTTGCTATGGTCAATGTTGGCGCGGCCCTCGCGGGCCACCGGCTAACTGGGACCGAAGAATATGCAGCGGATTACTATTCGTCGAGCGGAATGGCGTAGGGCGCCCGCTTTTTCCTTTCCTGCCGGGTTTTCGGGCGACATGCTGCCACCGTGCATTCGCTCCGCACCATCGCAGTCCGTCGAGCTGTCCATGCCGCGCTCGCCGAAGATATCGGTCGCGGCGACGTGACCACGCTCGCCACCGTACCGCGTACGGCGACAGCATGCGCCGTCATGTGCGCCCGCATGCCGTTGACCGTTTCGGGATTGGCTTTTGCGGAAGCCGCGTTCCGCCAGCTCTCGCCCGCGGTGAAGATCCAGGAGCGCGTCCACGATGGCCAGACGGTAAAGGCAGGCCAGGTCCTGCTGGATGTCTCCGGTCCTGTCCGCGCCCTGTTGAGTGCCGAACGTGTCGCGCTGAACTTCGTCCAACGCTTGTCCGGCGTAGCCACGTTGACGACACGATTCGTGGAGGCGGTCCGCGGCACGGGCGCAGCGATCCTGGATACGCGCAAGACCACCCCGGGTTGGCGGTCATTCGAGAAGTACGCCGTGGCCTGCGGCGGCGGGCGCAACCATCGCATCGGGCTCTACGACATGGTGCTGATCAAGGACAACCACCTCGCGGCGTTGCGCGAGGCGCAGCCCAACGCCATCGCCGCGGCCATTGCGCGTGCACGAAAGCGGCTCCCCAAGCTCCAAGTCGAAGTGGAAGCGGACACTCTGAAACAAGTCGTGCAGGCGGCCGAGGCCGGCGCAGACATCATCCTCCTAGATAACATGCCGCCGGCGATCCTGCGGAAGGCGGTGAGAGTGGTCGCTGGGCGGGCGCAAACCGAGGCCAGCGGGGGCGTGAACTTGCAGACCGTCCGGGCCATCGCCAAGACCGGCGTGGATTTCATTTCTGTCGGCGCGCTAACGCACTCGGCCCCGGCGGTGGACATCGGGCTGGATTTCAAATGACGACCGACGCCCAAATTCTGGCCGCGCTGCGGGCGGCCGGCGGTGGCACGGTGTCCGGAGCGGAGCTGTCCCAACGGCTGGGTTTGACCCGGGCAGCGATCTGGGCACGTGTCGATGAATTGCGCCGGCTCGGCTACGAAATTGAGGCCAGCCCGCATCTTGGCTATCGCCTCATCAGTACCCCGGACTTGTTGCATGCCGACGACCTGCTGACGCGGCTAGGGCAAACGAAGGTGGTGGGCCGCGACATCCGCGTGTTTCAGAACACCACCTCTACCAGCGACGTTATCGAGAAGCTCGCTCGCGACGGCGTCAAGGAAGGCGTGGTCGTGTTTGCCGAATCGCAGTCGAAGGGTCGTGGACGATTGGGCCGCCAGTGGCTGTCCCCGTCCGGCAAGGGACTTTGGTTCTCCCTGCTGCTGCGACCCACCTTGCGTCCCCAAGAGGCCACCCAATTGACCATCGCCGCCGCCACCGCGCTTCGGCGCGCCATCCAAGCGGAGACGGGTCTTGCGCCCGATATCAAGTGGCCGAATGACATCCTGATTCGCGGTCGCAAAGTGGCCGGCATCCTGACGGAACTCAGCGCGGAGCTGGATCGCGTGAAACACGTCATAATTGGCATTGGAGTGGATGTCAATTTGGGTGCGAGCGAGTTCCCTCTAGAGTTTCGCAAGCAGGCCACCTCGCTCCAAATCGAGGCAGACCGCCCCGTTTCCCGCCCCGAACTGGCCACGGCGATTCTGCGAGAGCTGGATGCCGATTATGCCCGCCTGCGCGCAGGACAATTCACCGCCGTAGCCGACGAATGGGCACAACATTGCACGACGCTTGGCAAACCGGTTGCCATTCACATCGGGTCGCGGCGCGTATCCGGTCGGGCGGAGGCGTTGGATGACGATGGCGCACTCCTGTTGCGCACGGAGCACGGGAGTCTCGAACGCATCGTGGGCGGTGATGTAACGGTGGAAAAATGAACCCCGAAGTCCGCAATCCGAAGTTGAAGCAGGCTGGCGTTATAGCCACCAAGCGTTGCTCCACATCTCTCGTTTCGGGTTTTCTTCGCACTTCGCTCTTTCCCTCATGATCCTCCTCTTTGACATCGGCAACACGAACACCCACGTCGGCATCGCGAACACCAAGGGCGTGATTCGGC
>CAZWJC010000153.1:0-17095 GCA_964634255.1 uncultured Verrucomicrobiota bacterium
CCGCCGCGCGCGGGTTCGAGCGCGACTTCTCGCTGCTCGACGGCGCGGGCAGCTATTGGGACATGTGGAATTTCACCGCCGCCAGCCCGAGATCCACGTTCACCGAGGACGGCCGTTACCTCAAAAAGCTGCCCCGGCACTACTACGCCACGAAGACCTACACCGACAAGATCATCGGCTACATCGAGGCGAACCGCCGCGACGGCAAACCGTTCTTCGCCTACGTTTCCCACCAGGCGCCCCACGACCCGTATCATCTGCCGCGCGATTGGCGATCCCGGCACGTCGCCGAATACGACAAGGGATGGGACGCCGTGCGCCAGGAGCGCCTCAAGCGCCAGATCGAACTCGGCATCTTGCCGGCGGGCACCCAATTGTCCGAGCGCATGTGGTTCGTGCCCGATGCCTCCCTGCTGGCGCCCGCTTCGCGAGCGATTCTCGGCAAAAAGATGGAGCTCTACGCCGGCATGGTGGAGAACATGGACTTCCACGTCGGGAGGCTGGTCGCCTACTTGAAGAAGATCGGCGAGTACGACAACACGATCTTCATCGTGTTCGGCGACAACGGGGCCGAAGGGACCGACCTCTTCAAGATGATCGCGGGCACGCCCGGCACCCGCGATTACCTCTTCGCCGCAACCCAGTGGTCGCAAAACAACCCTAATGCCTGGGGCGACCCGCATTCCTACGTCGGCTACGGTCCCGCCTGGGCCCAGGTTTCGATGACTCCCTTCAGCCAGTACAAGGGATGGCTCGCCGAAGGCGGCATCCGCAACGCCCTCATCGTCAGCGGTCCGATCGTCAAGCGGCCCAAGGGGAGCATCGATCGCGGCGTCATGCACGTGGCGGACATCATGCCCACGCTCCTCGAAGTTGCCGGCGCCGCTTATCCGGGCACCGTCAACGGTCAGGAGGCGCCGCCGCTGACCGGCAAGTCATGGGTCAGATTGCTGGCGGACGAGGAGGAGTCGCCGCGCTCCGGCCAGGACTACCTGGCGTGGGAAATCTTCGGCAACCGCGCGGTCCGGCAGGGTGATTGGAAGTTGCGTTGGCAATATAGACCGTATGGCACGGAGCAATGGGAGCTGTTCAACCTGGCCGATGACGTAGCGGAACGCCGTGATCTTGCCTCCGCGCAACCCGACAAGGTCAAGGCGCTGCTGGCGGTCTGGGACGACTACGTCCGTGCCAACAAGGTGATCCTGCCCAGCCGCGTCCTCTCTGAAGGGATGGTAAAGAAACTGCCGGACCGGTATCCGGTCGAAGAAGGTTTTCCGCCGCTCATCTACAAGCGCCAGTTCATCCCGCCAACGAACATGCTGGCCGACCCGAAGCCGTGATCCCACCCGAACTCAAAAATGAACTTAATAAAACGCACCACCAACCCCATGAACAATGAAATCAAACGACACCGCGAGTGGGATCACTTTCCATCCGCGTCGCGCTCGCGCCGTCTCGCCACCGCCATCCTCGCTCTAGCCATCATCTGCCCGATGTTCGCGCTCGCGCAGGTGCCACCGCGCTTCTATTGGAAAAGCCTCTCCGACGCGAATGCCGTGCCCGTGATCTTCCAATCCTTGAGCGGCAACGCCAACCCAATGGACCCGGCGCACCTCGTCTCGGCCAACAGTTCCGTCGATGCGAACGTCGTCGTCGCTGGGTACGCCAAAATGCTGCCCCTGTTCGACCGCACGCTCACCCTTGCGGTGCTGGAGCCGATGGGCCGGATTTCCAGCTCAACCACGTTCGCCGGCCGGACCTCCCCCCAGGACGCCAATGGGTTCGGCGACCCGATGGCGGAGGTGGGCCTCAACCTCATCGGCCCCAAGGCCATCAGGACCATCCCCGACCTGTTGCGTTACGAGCCCAAGTTCTCACTCGACCTCATCGTGGACGTCGCTTTCCCGATCGGCGAGTACAACAGTGACCAACCATTGAACCTCGGCCAGAACCGCTGGTATGGCCGCGTCGGCGCCCCCATCGTCTGGCAGATCGGCCCGTGGGTGCCAGGTCGGCGCACCACCTTCGAGGTTCTTCCCTCTGTCTGGGCCTTCACCGATAACAACGACTACATGGGCAGCACACTGAGCACCGACCCCATGTTCCAATTGGAAGCGCATTTGACCCGCGACCTCACCGACAAGTTTTGGGCGTCGCTCGACTCGACCTACATCACTGGCGGTAGGTCGAGCATAAATGGAGTCAGCGGCGATTCGCTGAACAACTTGGGGGTCGGTTTCACGCTCGGCTATCAGATCAGCGATAACCTCTCCCTCACCGCCGGCTACATGGCGACCGTCAACGACAACGGTCCCAACGACCTCCGGATGGACGGCTTTCGCATCTCGCTCACGTACGGTTGGCACAAGATCGTCGAGGGCCAGAAGCGGCTCAAGAGCGAGGACTGACCAGCGCCCCTCCTCCCTGCCTGTTGGCAGTCGCGGGAGTTCGTAAGGTCGTTAGCCACGCCAACGCACCGAAAACTTGAGCCACTTGCGGCAGCACGATTCTCGGACAATCGGTCTGGTCGTTTCCGGCGCCATTATTATGGCGGGGTTGCCCTCAACGGTCGTGGCAGCTGAGCCGGCCTCCACCAACGCTGCAGCAGGCCAAATGCTTCTTAACGGCAGCCTGGGCCAACTCGTCAAGGTGCCTACCAACGCCGTGCCCGCCAACCTCCTCCCGCCGTCCGACATCGGAGTGGAGAGTCAAGTTCCCCAACCGGCGCGTGGCGCCCAGGTTGCCGATCCGGTATTGCAGCGCCAGCAGGAGGCCCAGGACCGGCAGGCCGCTTTCGAGTTCTTCCCGGCGGCCCAGCCCAAGCTCATGCCTTACCTCGGCTCCCTGGAAGTGCTTGGCAACACCGCCATCCGCCCGGGTGCGCTGATCGCCACGACGCCCTGGGACGCCCTGGCGCAGTCGGCCAAATACCGGCTCTCCCAATACGGCCTGTCCTACGCCCTCCAGCAAACGGCCACCTTCGTCACCATGACGGATGTGAAGCAGGGGGACAACACCCTGGCCTATTATACGCTCAATTTCCCGGCCAAGTGGGCGGTGTTCAGCACCGCCGGGGGCGGCAGCGCCGGCTGGATTAGTTCTCAATTGGGGCTCAAGAGCGGGCTAGGCTATGCTGGCGGCTCCCAGGACGCCAAATCAAACCTCGGCACCCTGACCGATCCCACCGGAATCTGGTCCGGTGTGAACGGTATTCGGGTGCAGGAACTGGCGTGGCAGCAATCCTTGTTTGATGGCCACCTGGTCGCGGTAGCCGGCATGGTCAACCAAGGCAACTATTTCGACGCCAACACCTACGCCAACAGTGGCCGTGGCCAATACCTCAATTCCGCCCTCATCAATAGCATGGTGTTGCCCCTGCCGGCCTACAACTTCGGTGCCAACCTGCAATGGCAACCCCGGCCGGACTGGTACGCGATGCTCGGCGGCTCCGTCGGTAAGGCCCCCGCCGGTCAGGTCCCCTGGACCGATTTCAATTGGAACAACTGGTCGCTCCTCTCCGAGTTTGGCTTCGCGCCCAAGGACGTGCTTGGCCTCGGGCCGGGGGTCTATCGCATCCAGCCGTTCCTGGCGCAGGCCGGCGGCCCCACGCAGGCGGGACTATGTTTCAACCTCCAACAGCAACTAGGGAAGGACGCGCCGTTCGGCTGGTTCGGCCGCTTCGGTTTTGGCGGGGAAGAAGTTTCCGCCGGTGCCGCTGCGCAAGTTGGCACCGGCTTTGCCATCCGGGGGCCACTGGAACAACTGGGCCTTGCACCCTCGCGAAGCAATGACGGGGTCGGCCTCGGCTTTCTCTGGAGCCAACCCTCAGCCAGCTCAGCAACCGTCGTCCACGAGAACGAATTCGGTCTCGAAGCCATCTACGTGCTTCAACTCACCCCGATGGCCAAATTGCAGTCCGATTTCCAAGCGATCTGGGATCCCGCCTATAATCCCAATGCGAGCCACGCGTTCGTCATCCAGATCCAACTTGCGCTCGCTTGGTGAGCCGACCATGAACCGCCTGCCCGAGTGTCGAGACGTGTGAATAGCGACCCACGACGACCTTTTGATATCAGCAGAACGCAAACACAGAACACACAGACAACTCCTCTCGTTTATGAGGCGCCCCGCTATCTGAGTCGTATGCACCCCGGGTGTCGACCATCAAAAGAAAGCCGCTTTGCTTGCACTATTGGGGTTTGTTTGCGGGGGTGCTTTTCGATTCCACTTCAACGACAACAATTTCGAGAATCACCGGCTGACCTTCCGTGATCAGATTTCGTTGGCTGATTGGTATCCTGGCCAAAAGTGACAATTCCATCCGCTGCATGACCGTCTCAATTCGTCGTAAATAATGGCCGCGAATCAAAACCTCGTGAGCGGCGAAGACCAGCTTGAGATTTTGCTCGTCTCCGCCACTGGTCAATTCCGCGAACATGAATTGATCGTGCGGTAACAGCAGCGAACGCTCTGGCGAAACTTCAATGCGTAATGCCTCGGCGTTCGGGTCGCTGGCCCAACATTCGGGTGTTTTTGTGCTCATATTTGTGTGCGTGTTGATGGTGATGACGGCGAGCCAGTTTCAGACGACACATGTTGTCCGCAGCTCGACGACCGAAACGAAGAAGATAACCGTGCAGCCGATTCCAAAGCCGAAGGCGTCCGCGCGGAACAGAACCAGCCGCAAATTCCATCGCCAGTGGCCGATGACCAGAGCGGGTGACATTCTCACGAAGTTGTTGTTTGTCCGGCGTGAAAATGCAGATGCCACGCCGACCCCGCGAGATGGTCACATACCATTGTTGCGCGTTCGTCGCCGGCTTGATGGTCGAATCGGAAAAAAGGACGTAATCCACGGTTTTACCCTGTGAGCCGTAGGACGTGACAGCATAGCCGGGCAAGAATTCACGGTAGCTGGCGTCCAGCACGCGGCCATCGGCCAGCTTGATCGTCCCATCCGCGCCGACCGATTTCACGGTGACGAGTTCACCGTTGGTCACGCGCCCGCCAGTCGACAGCTTGCGATTGGCCTTGAGATGCAAGCGGTCGCCATCAGCGACAGAAAACTCGCGCGCCTGGCAGATCGTAAGGCGGTCGAGCAATCGGTTTGAGACCGTCACAAACTTCCCGTCAACCTCGACCAGCACACTTGATTTCAAAATGCCCGCCAGCTTGCCCTTCGCTCCCGATTGGGCATCACGGACTTTCTGGTTGAAAACAATCACGGCATCTGGCGGATAGAAGCGTTGATCACGTTTTTGCGCGTTGGTGAGGTCGATTCTTTCCATTGCTTGAACTGCCGAGTCTGCCGCGCCAAGCAAACCCTCTCCCTTTAAAGCATCACGCACGCGTGAGTTGACGCGATGCACTTCGCCCCACGTTTGTGAGACAACCACCGCCGAAGCATTTTGCTCAGCGAGCCGGAGATATTCATCAGCGAGCTTATCGGCTTGTTCCCCGATGCCGCACGCGACTATCGCGCCCATTTTGTCGAGGCGTTCAAACGAATCGCCCAACTTGCCCGCCGCCGCAGCTTCGACCGCATTCCGATACAGCCTAATGCGCTTGCGTTCCTCGACATCACGACCCAGCGCCGGGTCTTGCCGCCGAATCTTGTGCAGTTCAATCGGTTTCACTCCGGCATGGCGTTCAATGGCGAGCAGCGCATCCGAAGCCTCAACCGCTCCGTGTTGCCGGGTGTCGCCGGAGAGAACCAGCCGTCCATGTCGCTCATGGATCAACCGGACAAGCTCCAGCATCTGCCGCCCGCCAATCTGACCCGCTTCGTCCACCACAATCACGGCGCTGTCAGCAAGTTCACCCTTGGCAAGAAAACTGGCGACCGTCGTTGGCGACGGAAATCCGCCCTTCTCCATCTCCACGACTTGCTGACGCTGTGGGGCGAGGACGACCACGCCCCGGCCTGACTGCCGCATTTGCTCGACCAGTTCGCGCAAGACAAAACTCTTGCCTGTTCCTGCACCACCACGAAAGACGGAAACGCCGTTTGTCGAACGCAACAGGGATTCGAGGGCTTGGCGTTGTTCGTTGTCGAGTTGCGGATTCGCCGGACGAGGATTCGCTACCAGGGGGAGACAATCCCCAACGCCCTCTTTCGCGGTCTGAACGATTTCCCATTCGCGCAGCAGAACTTCACGCAGCGTCACTTCACCTGGCCGTGCTTTGTCCCGGACATAGCCACGCCGTTGGGTGAATTCCTTGAGGTCGAAAACTGAAAAACTTTCACCACGCGCCCGGCCCAACGCCTCCTGCCACAGCTGACATTCCAGCACGACCGAGTTACGGTCGAACAAATGTTCCTCCGCCCATTGAACCGCTTCGCCAACATTGACACGGTTTTCCTCTTTCGCGTCATGCTTTGGCTGCTTTGAAAGTTGTCGCAACGAAGCCTGCTCGGATTTGCTCATTTGCGCGTCCCACAGTTGTCGCAGTTCGTCCCGGCTCAAATCTTTCTGCTTCCGGGTGCGCTTTTCCGTGGCCAGCTTTGCACGAAGTTCCGAGATGTTCGCGCCGCCAAGTTCTGGGTGGTCTGCCAACAGCTTCGCCAGCGCCTTGTCAATCTCCGCGTCACGTTTGGAAAAACGCTGGCAGAGGTCATCGGGAACCCCCTCAACTTGAAAATCACCTCGTGGCAGATTGCGGATTTTGTAACCGAAACACCGGAGGTCGCGGGCCAGTTCATGATAATAGACATTCTCGGCAAACTTTCTGGCGCGAAGGAGTTCGTAATTTTCCAATGCCTTCCAACGATTTTCCACCGGATCGAACGTGGCGTTGAAAACGATGCAATGCGTGTGTAGATGCGGATCGAGTGCGCGTGAGGTGTCGTGAGTAAATAGCGCGGCGGCAAAATTGCCCGTCAGCCGTTCACTACGGGCGCCACCGATGCGAACACGGGTTGCGGCGAAATCCTCGAAGTGTTTTAACGCCACTCGTGCCGCCCGGTCGTGAGCTTTGAAAATCCGTTCGTCATCACCGAGGAAGCCCGCCAGTGAAACCGATTTCGGCGGGGAAAATGTGAAGTCATAAAATATCCGCCGGTCGGCCACGTTCTTGCCATTCTGAATCCGCGTGGTCTTCAATTCCGGTGTTAATCTTTCACCTGTGGCTGGATGCTGGTTTTCGCAGAGCCGCAAAAAGTCTTCAGCGCGGACTTTGCCGGACAATCCAAGTCGTTCCGCGCCCAACCCCAGCCATTCACCAGACACACGCTGGCCTTCATCGTAATAATCGCCAACACAGAGGTGTTCCTCGAAGTATTCGCGAGCATTCTTGAGGTTGTATTGGGTCTTGGCCGTGACCATGCAACGGACACTATCAGGACTCTCCGTGAATCATGTGTAGCTGATACATCTTCGCGCATTTGATTTCTGGTGAACTGTCGCCATGAAAACGAGTGCGACACTGAAGTCGGGCAAGCAGCTCTGGGGCATTTACCACACCGACCGAGAATACGCCCGTGAATTGGGTGATCCACTTCGCACGGTCGTTGAAGCGCCAAGCAAGCTCATCGCCGAGGAAACCGCCGCGCGACTTGGGTTTGGTGATCCATGGGCGCATCCGGTCAATTCTCTGAAAGCAAGGCACGCACAGTGGCTTCACAAACGTCGCCCAGGACACCGACAAGCATTCGCGCACAAACCATTTCACGGCATCCACGTCTGATTATGCAAACACCATCCACCGCTCAAATCCGCACCGCCATTGAGGTGCTCAAGAAATTCGGCGAACACATCAACCACAACGCCGACCATTTGGTCATCGAACTGCCTGACACACGAATGGGAGGTCATGTGGCAGCGCGGGCCAAAGTACTAAAGATCGAACAAACGACCCGGGTTCAGTCCGTTGCCGAGCAGTTGGAAAATTGGCGCGACCAGTTACTGCAACAGAGGAGGCAATGTGTTTCTCATCACGTTTAAGACAGGACAAGCCTTACTCCTGCCAGGAGGCAGGTCTTGGAGTCCGCGAAATGGTCGCGAGACAGGCGCGGAACAGCCGCGCGATGTAACAGGTTCATGGCCGCAAACGCGGCATTTCCACGAAAGCGAGCCGGTTCAAGACGGGACGCAGCCGCGTGTTAGCCATGTCCACGATCAGTCCGTGATCGCGTTCAATCCACGCCGCGAGTCGCATCCGCGAACAGTCCGTGTCCGCGCACAGGCAACGGCCTCAATCGTCCGTGAACAAGCAAGGGCAGCGGACGTGAATCGTCCGCAGACAATCCGCAGCCGCAAACAATCTTCGCCCGCGAACTGGCCGCGGACGCAGTTTGTCCACGACCGTGGACCGGCAAAGACTGATCCGCGTCGCCACATTGCTGTGTCCTCATGGGCATTGGCCAATTTCCCGGTTTTTATCCAAACCATTTCGCCCTATGAACACATTTGATCCAGTCGAAGTCCGCAAGGCGGTCGCAGAGTTCACACCGCGCCGGCCACAGAAGTTTCAGGATTTGGCCCCAGCGAAAGAGGTCATCGTCGAATTGCGACAGAAAGGCGGATCGTATCGCTCCATTGCCGAATTGCTGACGCAACACTGTTTGCCTACCAGCAAGACGGCCATCGCCATGTTCTGTCACCAGGTTCTCGGTGAAAACATCCGGCCACGCAAACGGCCAGCGCGGAAACGCCCGCCGACTCCGGTGTCAACGAATGGCGGAACGGCTGACACGGATTCAGTGACAGCAGCCGAATCCAGCACGCCGACAGAACCTCTGCCAAATTCAGACGCCGGCGAAACATCACTCCCCCGTTCACGCGGCCCGCGCATCGCACAAGTCCGCAAACTCAACCCACAATCCAATGAAAAGACTGATTCTCATCCTTAATGGCAAGGGCGGCGTCGGCAAAAGCTTCTTCGCCGTCAATTTTGTCCAATTCCTAAAAGACAAGGGCATCGCCCATGTAGCGATTGACAGCGACAACGAGAACTCGACGTTGAAACGGTTTCATCCCGACACGCGGTTTCTCGATTTGAGCAAACGGCGTGACCTCGATGCCATTTTCGCCGCCCTCGCAAAATCGAATCTGGTGGTCGTGGATTGGGCGTCGGTTGTCGCCCAGTATCCGAGCGTCTTCGGCAAGTTGGGCACCACCGGAGGCGGCCAATGAGTTTCGCTCCGGGAACTCTCGTCAAGGCGCGCGGACGAGAATGGGTTGTCTTGCCAGAATCGGAGGATGATTTCCTGGTCGTCCGTCCGTTGGGCGGCACGATTCAGGAAACCGCCGGCATCCATTCCGTCCTGGAGTCCGTCACCCCGGCCACCTTTTCTCCACCGGCTCAAAACGATCTCGGTGATTTCGTCTCGTGTCGTTTGCTGCGTGATGCGGTGCGTTTCGGTTTCCGCTCCAGCGCCGGACCTTTTCGTTCCTTCGGTCGGCTCGCCGTACAGCCCCGCCCCTATCAACTCGTGCCGCTCCTGATGGCGCTCAAACTCGATCCCATACGGCTGCTCATCGCGGATGATGTGGGCATCGGCAAAACCATCGAGGCTTGTCTGGTTGCGCGCGAAATGCTCGACCGTGGCGAGATCACCCGGTTGTGCGTGCTGTGTCCGCCTCACCTTGCCGAGCAGTGGCAAAAGGAACTCGCGACCAAATTCAACATCGCGGTTGAACTGGTGCTTTCGAGCACAGCGCGCCGTCTTGAAAAGAATCTGCGCTCTGACCAATCCATCTTCGACGCGCATCCGTTCGTCGTAGTCTCGATGGACTTCATCAAGGCGGACCGACGACGTCATGACTTTCTGCGGACCTGCCCGGACTTCGTCATCGTGGACGAAGCCCACACGTGCGCGTCGTCTGCCGAGGGCCGGGGTGCCGCGCATCAGCGCCATGAACTCCTGGCGAAGCTCGCCGAAAAGCCGGAGCGGCATCTCGTGCTCGTCACCGCCACGCCCCACAGTGGCAATGAAGGCGCGTTCCGTTCCTTGCTCACCCTGCTTACGCCCGATTTCAAAAACTTGCCGGATGATCTCAGTGGCCCGGACAAGGCGATCCACCGCCGCCGACTCGCGGCGCATCTTGTCCAGCGCCGACGCGCTGACCTGCGCCACTTTCTTCAGCGCGACACGCCGTTTCCCGAGCGTAAGGACACCGAAGCACACTACGAACTCAGCCCGGCTTACAAAGCACTTTTCGAGCGGGTGCTTGATTACGCCCGTGAGACCGTCACCGATGCTTCCGGCGGCGCGCTTCATCAACGGGTCCGCTGGTGGTCGGCCCTTTCGCTCCTTCGCGCGATGGCCAGTAGTCCGGCGGCGGCGGCCGCAACGCTGACGGAGCGTTCCAATGTGCTGGAGGCGAGTGATGCAACTTCCGCCGACGAACTCGGCCGCAAGTCTGTCCTCGATGTTACGGAAGACCTCGGTGACGAAGCCTCGGACGTGGTGCCGGGCGCTGACCCCGAAGCGGAGGGCGACAATCCCGTGCGCCGCCGGCTGCTCGCCTTCGCCCGCGAAGCCAGAAAACTCTGCGGGGACGAAGACCACAAACTCACCAAACTTCTCCCTCGTCTCCAGGCGCTGCTCAGTGATGGCTTCAAGCCGATCATCTTTTGCCGCTTCATCCAGACAGCGGAATACGTCGCGGCGGAATTGCGCGCCCGGCTCAAGAAAGTGGAGGTCACTTGCATCACCAGCCAGCTCCCACCCGAGGAGCGAGCCGCCCGAATCGAAACTTTGGGCAGCGACGATGGTGGTGCCCGCATTCTCGTCTGCACCGACTGCCTGAGCGAAGGCATCAACCTCCAGGAAAAGTTCGACGCCGTGGTTCACTACGATCTCTCGTGGAATCCGACCCGTCACGAGCAACGCGATGGTCGCGTGGATCGCTTCGGCCAGACCAACGAGAAAAAGGAAGTCCGCATCCTGACCTATTACGGCACGGACAATCAGATTGACGGCATCGTCCTTGATGTCCTGCTGCGCAAGCACCAGACGAGGGATGGGGTGAGGTGTCGTTCTGAAGCTGAACCCACAACTGTTCAAACCGGCTTGTTCGGCGGCACGGAAGAAACCCCGAAAGCGAAAGCCAAGAAAGCCAAAGCGCCGACCCGCTGCGGGCTGGTGGCCCGGTGGGCTGCGGGCCGGGCGGCATTGCTGGAGCAGGATGCGGCAGCGCCTCCAGGATTAATCGAAGCATTGCACGCCGCGGCGGGACAGGCGGCCCTGCTCGGCGAATTGGCGGAGTGTCAGGGGGCGTCACTGTCGGAGCCGCAATTGGCACGACTGCTTGAAGAGGCGCTCGCCAACGGAGCGGAAACCAACCCGTTCATTGAAGCGGAGGGAGGCCCTATCCGGGTGAGATCGCTCTCCGAAATTGACGGGCCGTGCGACCGGCTGATTTGGCTCGGCCCAGGGACAGAGGATACTGCCGGCTGCCGCTGGTCCGCAGGTCAGCTACGCGAGTTGAGATCTGCGGGTGTGCTGATGGATGATGGTAGCAAGGTGCTCTCCTCGCTTCGTTCCGCTGAAACACGCGGCTACTGCCAGGTGAAAGAATCCTTCCTTGCCGTAGTCCTGCCTCAGGACTTGGAAAAAAGATGGCACCCCCTTTGGCTCGCAGTTCGTGGCTTGCTCCCGAAGCCAGAGGCCGAGCAACCCCCCGTCCTCGAAGACCTGGTGATGACCGGCGATGCGACTGCTCTCGCACCATTCGGATTTGAGCATCACGACGTCGTCATCGAACCTCCACAAAAATCACGGCCACTCTGGAACATCCCAGCCAATCTGCTTTCAGATCACGATACCGTCTCGGCCAGCGAGTTGCATGATCGGCTCGCCTGTCCGCTCAAATGGACCCTCCACTACCCGGCGAAGATTCGACCGGGCTCAATGGCCGAACTCCCCGACGATCACCAGCTCAAGGGAACTTTTTGCCACAGCATATTCGAGCGCGTCTTCGGTGGAGGAGGTGAGTTGCCAACGCTCGACGCCGCCGTGGCGCAGGCGCTCGCTGTGTTTGACGAACGATTGCCCCTCGACGCGGCGCCGCTGGCCCAACCCAACAAATATCTCGAACGACAACGACTTCGCAGCCAGATCGAAAACGCCACCCGCATTTTTGTAAGCACCCTGGCCAGCGGCGGTTATCGAATTGTTGGAATCGAAGTAGCGTTGGCCGGCAATGCGTTCGGTAAGCCACTGAATGGTTGGATTGACTGCGTGGCCAAGAGGAATAACGGCGAAGAAGCCATCATCGATTTCAAGTATGGCGGTCGGTCCAAGTATCACGCGCTGATCGCGGAAGGGCGGGCCGTGCAGCTTGCCACCTACGCTTATGGGCGCTCGGCGGCAGGCGGCGCCTTTCCAGCCGTTGCTTACCTGGTTCTTTCCGATGGCCTGCTTTTCACCCCCTCAGGCAGCGCCGTTCACGGGACCGCCCAGCACGCCTGCATCAACGCACCGGCGATTCAAACGGTTTGGCAGAAGTTCTCCGACGCCCTCGAAGCTGCCGGGAACTGGCTGACATCGGGTGCTCCCGTTCCCGCCCGTCCGCTTCAAGATTCATCCGAGTGGCCGGCGGGCGCGACGATCGTGCTCAAAGAGGAGACCAAGGCCGACGAAGTGCAGGAGGTCTGCCGGTATTGTGATTTCACGCGTATCTGCGGCCTGGAGGAAACGACATGAGCAACACCCTCGAACTGGTTCGCGCGGGCGCCGGCTCCGGCAAGACGACCGATCTCTGCCGCATCGTGGACGAGGCGGTCAGAACCGGCCTGGACCCTGCGCGTGTCCTTGCCACCACGTTTACGAAGAAAGCTGCGGCAGAGCTCAAGGGGCGCATGCAGGCGAATTTGTTGGTGGGAACGGCTGACCGGCTGGCGGCCGGCCGGAATGCCGAGCGGCTGGAACTGGCGGCCATCGGCACAGTGCACAGCGTGGCGCATCGGCTCTTGTCACGCTACGCGCTCGAACTCGGGTTGTCACCGCGCCTGGAAGTCGTAACGGAGTCTGCCAGCGAGCGGGCGTTGGGCCATCTTCTTGGGGCGCTGCCCAGCGCGGCGTGGCAGCCGCTCACCGACCTCGCTGGGCGTCTGGGCCTTGATGATTTGCCTCAGCGCATATTGGGACTGCTGGCGGCGAAACGGGGTAATCGAATCGCTGACGCGGAATTCGCGGCTCAGATGACGGCCAGCGCGGTGCGGGTCTGTGAGTTGCTCGCTCCCGACGGGGCCTCGACCGAGGAGCCGCCGATTGGTCGATTGCACGAACTCGGGGAAGCGGCGTTGGAAAGCATCGGAACCCTGGTCGACGATACCCAGACGACAGACAAGGCGCGTCAGAAGCTTCGACAGCTAAAATCAAAGAACCTGCCACTTTGGGGCAGCTACATCGAGGCCCTAAAGATTACTGCGGGGAAGAGGTCTGGTGCCGACGCGATGCTGAATCCTCTGAGAAATCATGCCGCTGACGTGTGCCGCAATCCCAGGCTGCTCGCAGATGTCAGGGAGTTTTCGAGGCTCCTGGCAGACGAAACGAATCGGCTGGATACAGAATACAAACGCTACAAATCCGAGCGCGGACTGGTCGATTTCACCGACTTGGAAATTCTGCTCCTTCGACTTCTTGATGATAAGACTCTCGCGGCGCGTTTGCGGGAAGATTTCGACCTTGTTCTGGTTGACGAATTTCAGGACACCAACCCGCTGCAGCTCGCGATCTTTCAGCGGCTCCGGCGTATCTCCCCTCGCAGTCGTTGGGTGGGCGATCCCAAACAGGCCATCTACGGCTTCCGCGACACGGACCCGAAGCTGGTCAACGACCTCTGGAATGACACAGCTGACGCCACGCGGGAAGAACTGCCCCACAACTACCGCAGCCAGCGGGGGCTGGTCCAGTTTGTCGGCACCGTCTTCGCGCCCGTGTTGGGAGACGACGCCCGGCAGAAGCCCCAGAAGCCGAGCGTCCCGAGGGGATTGGAGCGGTGGGTGTTTGACACGAAGAATCAAACGGATGACGCGACCGCACTCGCCTGCGGAATCGCGAGGCTGAAAGCGGAAGGGATACGCTTCGGTGACATTGCCGTCCTAGAGCGAACCAACCGCCTCCTCAAGCCGATCGCCGCAGCACTTGGAGACTTGGGCATTCCGTGCTTGCTGGAAAGCCCGGGCCTGTTGGCCACGCGCGAGGGGACGACGGTCTTGGCCGGCTTGCGCCTCGTGGCGGATCGAAGCGACTCCCTTGCTGCTGCAACGCTCATCCACATCATGGGCGATCCCGAAAAGGACACTCCTGATTGGATCGAAGAGCGTCTCCTCGCTCTGGCCGCCGCGAAAGCAAGCGATGACGCAAGCTTTTGCCAGCCTTGGGAAGGTGATCCGCGCCTTGCCCGCATTGGAGAGATCAATCGTTCGCTCCTGTCACCAGCGCAAATCGTGCCGCAAGTCTTCGAAGCTCTGGGGCTCCCGGCACTGGTGGCCAAATGGCGCGATCCCGCTCGGCGCTGCTCGAACCTGGACTCGCTGCTGCGTCACAGCCGCGAGTATGAGGAGTCCGTCTTCGAAGCAGGCGAGGCTTCAACGTTGAGCGGGTTGATTCTCCATTTGGAGCATCTCGAAAAGGAGAAGCTCGATCTGTGCTACCCACCCTTGGGACACGACGCGGTGACGTTGACGACCTACCACTCCGCAAAAGGGTTGGAATGGCCGGTGGTCGTGCTCAGCGGATTGGATTCTTCCCGCTCGCCTGACATGTGGTCCCCGGTTGTCACAGGGGGTGGAAAAACGGATGCGGATCCATTGGCAGGACGGACATTGCGATCCTGGACATGGCCATTCGGAAGGACGGATGGCGAATTCCAAAAAATGCGCTTTGGAAGCGGCCTTGAAGACCGAGCACTGGCGTCAGCAGAGGGCCAGGAACGTGCCGACAGGGACAGCAATGAGAATCTCCGGCTGCTTTACGTGGGATGCACCCGCGCCAAGAGCAAACTCGTGTTTGCCCATCGCGAGGACAAATATGCGTGGCTCGCGCAACTCCCCGCCGTGGATTCGTTGCTCAAATGCAGTCTGGGCGATGGCGAACACGCGTTGGTCGGGATCGACACATCGTTTGTTCTCCGGCTCCTGAACAGCGACATGGCTGAGAGCTGCCGAATCACCGCGACACAGCAGCAACGCTGGCTGGCATTGAGCAAAAACTCCAACCCGCCTGAATTCACGCCACGTTTTCACTCGCCCAGTCAGGTTCCGAAAGAGGAGAACGCGGGCGTGGCCCAATCCGAGGAACTTCCGGGACCGTCATTCTTTCCGGCCGGCGCCAAGGAAAACCAATACGCCTGCATCGGTGATGCCATGCACGCTTACCTTGCCGCTCTGCCTTCGATGGTCTCACTGAGCGCCAGACAAAAGGAAACCATTGCCGCACGTTGCCTGTCTGCCTTTTCGGTGACCGGAATCCTCTCACCGGCGGATGTCGTTGCCTCGGGCGATCGCTTTTTGAAGTGGGTCGAGCATCGCTATCCCGGGGCACAATGGCATGCAGAAGTAGTGGCCACCCGGAAGAAATCCGGGCGCACCTCGCGGAAAAGCTGTGTGGCGAGCGCATTCATCCTGCTAAAAATACCAAACAGGGTATGACAACGGCTGTCATCCCAAAACTTTTGTTAAGTTCGGTATGTTTAGAGAGGATGATGGCGTTTCAGAAGCCAAACGACAATCCTGCGTTTGGAAATTAAAACCAGGTCTTCGCGGCGTTCTCGCCGCCAAACGAGATTGCGAGATAGAATTTTCAATTGCGATGGCCACTACTCACGAGGTGGTGATTTTCAACTCGCAAAGTGGGGAGTTGAATAATGCGGCCTTCCGCGTTTTGCTTTTCATAGCTTTCCAACGAAGGCAGTCTGACCTGCGCTTTGCGGGCGTAGGCACGGTGAATGGCCTTGCTGTTGTGTCCGAGGGCTTCTTGTGCAAACCGCTCTGGGTAGCCGCACGTCTTCGCTCGCTCCGCCCAAGCGTAGCGGTAAGAGTGCAGCGACACGCCCTTGATACCCAATCCAACGCATCGCTGCTTGAATTCCGTGGCGCGGTCGCCACAGCGAACGGTTTGCAGGTAGGGAAACAGCGGACCATCTGCCGGCAACCGGCGCAAAACAGCCGCGATTTCATCGCCGAAATGCACCATAGCCAGACTGCCGGTCTTCTGCCGGTTGTAGGCGATGGTTTGGTTGGTCCAGTCAATGTTCTCCGCTGTGAGGTTGGCAATGTCAGTTTGAGAGCCGCCGAGATGCCAGCACATTTCGTAGAAGCTGCGCCGCTCCGGATTTTTCTCCCGCTCAAGGATGAGCTGATGTTCCGCCAGCGTGATGGCCCGCTTCGGTTGGAATTTTATTTCCGGCCACAGGCGCTTGGGAATGAGCGGCCACGGCAGCCAGTTCATGGAGATGCAGAAGTTGTGAAGTTTCCGCAGGTGGACATTGGTGCTGACCGTGCCCGTTTTGAGGCAGGCCAGCAGCTGATCGGCCTGCGTCTCCAGGATGATCAGATTGCGAATGAGGTCGAGTGCCTTGTCCTTGGCAGCGGTTTGCCAGCGGTATTGCGTTGAACCACTCTTGGTGTCGATGATCGCGTTGAGGGCATCCTGCCAAGTCCGGGTGGCAACCCCGGAATCGGTTCCGGCCAGATATGCTTTGGCGATTTGGAGATTCAGTTGCGGCGCGCGGACGGATTCGTTGCGGGCGTTGAGCAGGGAGGTCGCCTCGGCGCGATTTCGCGTGCCGGTGCTTTCCTGCTTTCGGGTTTCGGTGTCCTCGATGTAGAACATGCCGCCGCGTTTGCGGCGGTAGAGGATGTAACGACGTTTCATAGTTCAGACTTTCTGTCCGAAGCTATGAGTCTGAACGCGCCTTTGGGTGTATCAGCTACACCAAACGGGCTGCGAATCCCGTCGTCGCGAGTGATTGCCGAGTTTTACCGGAGTAGTTGTTGAGTGGTAGCCCGGTAATGATTTCACTGGCACTTTCACTGGCACTGGCCTCCTCTGGAATCTGCAACTTGCTGTTTTTCAACAGCTTAAAGTTGGAGGCGAGGGTCGGAATCGCACGAGGAAGCCTCGCCGTCCCGACTGCAACTC
>CAZWJC010000154.1:0-17042 GCA_964634255.1 uncultured Verrucomicrobiota bacterium
GCTCGGATCGTCTGGCGAAGTACAATCAATTACTGCGCATCGAGCAATTGCTCGGCAAGAACGCGGTCTATGCCGGCAACTGCGCGCTGCCCAAGGCGCGCCGGTAAGTGGCGTAGCGGCGTCTCGGAAGAGCGCCGCTGATTGAGAAGATGGCGGCGGTCTGCCGACCGCCGCTACACATTTCAACCCCGGAAGTCAGGCAACTGGCTTCCGGGTTTCGGTATCAGTTGCTTCCCTCGTGAGCCCATCTCACGGTGTCAAGTGACGGAAGGCGCGGACGCGGTAGAAGTTCGAACTGTTGGTATGGAAGCAGATCAGGCCGCTTTCACCGGGCTGACCACTCACGTAGAAGTCCGAAAGGGAATTCGTCGCGAGATCAGAACTGATTTGAACGGCGTAGAATCGCGTCGGCACGCTTGACCAGGCCAGGTCCACGCGACTCGGGTCACCGAATTGCCCGCGCTGAATGCTGGTGATGCGCAGGAGGCTGTTGGTATCTCTCGGATCCGTGCCCGCAAGGTATTCCTCGTGGTTGCTCGCGCCGTCGTCGTCTGCATCGTCAGTGCACAACGGCCTCAGGCTTCCCCAGTGCTCACGCTCCCATGCGTCGGCCATGCCGTCGCCATCGGTGTCGGCACTGGCGGCGATGCGGATGGTCCTCACCTGGGCGGTGGCGTTGCTGAGGGAGATCCACCCGCAATTGGCGCTCCAGACGTAGCCGCTCAACCTGCCGGTGGACAAGTCCACCGTGGGCGCGCCAGTGGATTCAAAGGCGATCCAGCCGATGTTGGCGCCCCAAGCGTATCCGCTCAGGTGGCCCAACCCGTCGTGGTTCACGCCGAAGTCGTCCGCTGCGAGATTCTGGTACCGAATGGCGTTGGCAGGCGAGCCGCTGCCGAGATTGATCCAACCGACATTGGCAGAATAGAGATAGCCGGAGCAGACATACTCACCGATGACCGCGCCGTTGTTGGTGTCGGCCACCCCGTCCACCCACCCAAGGTTGGCGCCGTAGGCGTAACGGCTGGAGGCGTCAATGGTGGTGGCGGCCTGGAGCAACGCGGAAGGCTGAAGGCCGAGGGCTGACAGCAGGGCGAGGAGTGTGAGCCTGGTTTTCATGGCCATGAATCCTTCATTGCCCGCTTACGGCATGTTGTACTTGTGGTTGATGTTGTTGGTGCCGGATGCGGCGTAGCAGCCATTGGCGACGGTGGCTTGGATGGCGGTGCCGCCGCTTCGATTGCCCGTGCAATAGGCGGCATTGGCGGCTGAGATACCCGTGCCGATAACACTTCGGCCATAGCAGCCGATGGCCGTGCGAGAGGCATTGATGCCATTGCCACTGCCGCTGGATTCACCCCGGCTTTCAAACACTTGTTCGGCATTGATCCCGTTATTGCCACATTCAAGAGCCGACGACTGTCTCACTGTGGCAGCGTTGATTCCCGTGCCCCCCACCATTCGCACCGTGCAGAACTCCACCACGGAACCACCCAAGGAGGTGCCCAAGTAAATGCCGGAAACCCGACAGGCGGTAACCGAGATGCGTGATACCAACACATTCACCGCATCAATCCCGAGCGTATCAATGCCGGCGCCCAAGCCGCCGCCATAGACCCCGCTGCCATTGTTGGTGGCGCCCCCGCGGATGTGGCCGTTGGAGATGCTGATATCGCTCAAGCCACCGTTGAGTGCGATGCCAACACCCGCAATGTTGGCGGCGGTGGAACTGATGGTATAGCCATTCAAATCCAGCGTCACGCCGTTGGTCGCGATGGTAATCCCATAACCGTTGGTCACCGTAATGTTGCTGGTCAGATAATACGAGCCCGGCTGAGAAATCGTCACCGAGCCGGCAGTGTTGGTGATGGCCGTGCGCGACTCGATTTGATCCAGCGACTTCATCGTCGGCGCCGGCGCGCCCGGCGGGGTGAGGCTGCCCTGGGCGAGCAAGCCTGAAGGCTGAAGGCTCAGGGCGGACAGCAGGGCGAGGAGTGTGAGTCTGCTTTTCATGGTGTTGCTTTCTTCATTCTGCATCTTCTAACACCGCAGCGGTTCGATTCTCTCATACTCGAACGGCCGCAGGTTAGCGGGAGATTCGGATATCTGCGGTAGCCGGACAAGACTTTGGCTGTGACGGAAGGGCAAGGAATGTTGTCGTGCATGGGAAAGGGGGCAACAGATGTGAGAGTGTACCCAGTTCTTTGCATTCAAACGCCCAACCATCCAACACGGATGGCCGACCTTACGAAATCCCCGCTCTCAGCAACAAGATAAAAGACGTCAAAGCGCATTCCCGACAGTGCGGCAGTAGGCGACAAGGCTCGCAGCCCCCCCTGCGAGTCGCGGCGCGCAAGGAGTGCCGTGCCTCCGAAAGAATGTGCGGCTTGAGGCGGCGAGGCCCTGGTCTCGTTCATGACTGGGCACAGATTGGTCGGCCTCGTTGACAAACACGGCCGGGCCAGACAATGCTTGGGCATGATCGCTTGCGGCTTCAAACATCACCCGAGCCATGGGGGGGAGCCGTGTTTGCCAGCCGCCCAGCCGCCTGCGGTCGCCGCCTTTACCCTCATCGAATTGCTGGTGGTCATCGCCATCATCGCCATCCTGGCGAGCCTGCTGTTACCCACGCTGGACAGGGCCAAACAGAAGGCCCGTGCGGCGCATTGCACCTCCAACCTCAAGCAGTGGGGCGTGGCCTGGATGATTTACACCGACGAAAACGACGGGCGGTTCAGCCAGGGCGTGCGGACGCTTGGCGGCGGCAGCACGAGCGACGGTTGGTTGCGGGGCGAGTGGATGCTCGCCCTGAAGAAGCACTACGTCAAAAAACCTTCGCTGCTATTGTGCCCGGTAGCCACGCAGCGACGCGCGGCCAACCCGCAAGTGGAGCGCGTCTTCACCGGCACTGGCACACCGGCCGAATACGGAGGCGCCGTCTCGGCCTTCGATTTCCCAGTGGCCGACCCGGAATTGGTCCACCTCTCCGGCCAGCAACGCCTCATCGCCTCCAGCTACGGCGCGAACAATTACGTTTACGATCCGCCCCGGAACGTCAGCAACATCCAGGGCCGCCCGGTCTTGCGGAACTGGCGTAAATTGGACGCCGCCCGCCAACCGTCACTGACGCCGCTTATGGCGGACGCCATGTGGCGCGGTGGCGGACCGCACCATACGCTCCGCCCAGCCATTTCGCCGGCTCGCTGGGAAGGCTACGATGCCGAGTTTGCCCACTTCGCCCTGCACCGGCACGGCAAGGGGATTGAAGTCCTCTTCTTCGACAACTCCGTCCGTCACCTGCGGGCGCGAATGCTGTGGAGCCTGCCGTGGAATCGCGAATTCGACACCAGCTACGCCTACCGCACAGCCAGTTTCTTCCCTACCTGGATCCAGTGAACTGCCAACCTCAACAGAATCATCATGACTACAAGACACCCTCGCCATCTCAGCACTGCCATCACCCTTGCGACACTCGTCGCTGCCACCGCCGCGCTCGCCGCTGACTGGCCTCAGTGGCGCGGCCCAAACCGTGACGGCCTTTCGCAGGAGAAAGGCCTGCTCCAGGAATGGCCGAAGGAAGGGCCGAAGCTGGTTTGGAAATTGACGGACATCGGCTCCGGTTACTCGACGCCGGCTGTGGTCGGCGACCGCCTCTACCTGCTCGCCAACGAAGGACTGGAAAATGAGTTCGTGGCAGCGCTTTCGGCAAAGGACGGCAAACGCATCTGGACTACTCGTCTCGGCAACGTCGGGAACCCAAATCAAAACCCCAAATTCCCCGCCGCACGCTCCACGCCCACGGTTGAGGGCGAATACCTTTACGTGCTCGGTTCAGACGGTGATCTCGCCAGTCTTGATTTGACCACAGGCAAGATACGTTGGAAGAAAAACCTCCGCACCGACTTTGGTGGTAAACCTGGCACTTGGGCCTACGCGGAATCACCGCTGGTGGACGGCAACACGCTCGTCTGCACCCCCGGCGGCAGTGAGGCCACGATCGTGGCGCTGAGCAAGAGCACCGGCGAGGTGCTTTGGAAGTGCGCGTTGCCCGAGGGCGACGAGGCGGCGTACGCGTCGGCGGTGGCTGTCGAAGTCGGCGGCGTCCGACACTACGTGCAGCTCCTGCAAAAGGGACTGGTCGGTGTGGAAGCGAAATCGGGCAAGTTCCTGTGGCGCTTTGCCAGGCCGGTCAGCCGCTATAACGCCAACATTCCGAGCCCGGTGGTCAGCGGCGACATCGTCTACGTCGGATCGGCAGGCACCGGCGGCGGCGCGGTGCGCTTGCAGGCCAGGGACGGCGGCGTGGTAGCCGAACCGCTTTACTTCGAGGCCAAGCTGCCCACGGCCATCGGCGGGGCCGTGAAGGTTGGCGACTACCTGTATGGCACCACGGCGCAGGCACTCTTGTGCGTGGACTTCAAGACCGGCCAGGTGAAGTGGGAAGAGCGCGCCCTCGGTGCGGCGTCGCTGTGCTTTGCGGACGGGCGGCTCTATCTCCACGGCGAGAACGGCGAAGTGGCGTTGGTTGAGCCTTCGGCGGAAGGGTACCGCGAGCGGGGACGGTTTACTCCGTCTGAGCCGCCAGCGCATCAGAACGCCATGGAGAAATCCTGGGCCTATCCGGTCGTCGCCAACGGTAAACTCTTCGTCCGCGATCACGGTTGCCTGTGGTGCTACACCGTGCAGTAAAGGAACGGCACGCCGCAAATCCCTGGCCGACCGCGATGTCGAGTCAGCTCCTGTCCGTACGCGGGTGACGAGCTGCACGCCCGATCACCACCCCTCAACCGCAGACGGATTCCAACTCGCCAGTCGGGGACACTTCCTTGCCGACGTTGCCAAACACTGAATCCAACAGCCGCCTGAGCTGTGGGAAATCTACCGGCTTGCTGACAAAAGAATGTGCGCCGGCGTTGCGGCCCGCGGCCCGAGTGTCCGTAGTATCCAGCGCACTGACCAAGATGACGGGCAGTCGCCGGGTGCCGGGCTGGCGGTTCAGAATTTCGCAGAGCGTTAGTCCATCCAAGTCCGGCAGGAGCACGTCCAGCAGGATCGCGTCCGGTTTGGCGAGGCTGACCTTGTTCAGCGCGTCCATGCCACGCGGGGCATGTTCGAACTGAAAATCCGTGTCTTCAAAGCGGTACCGCACCAGCTCCACAAAATCTGCTTCGTCATCCACGATCAAAATCGTCTTGGGCATACTTGTTTGCGTTGAGCCCCACAGTTCAAGTCAATCGGCCATCGCCATGTCCATCAGCATCGCCAGTTCGAGCCGCTGCCGGGCCAAATCGAGACATGCGGCGTCCCTCCCCTGCCCTTCGCTCAACTGGCTCCAGCTAGGCTCGCCGCCGATAAGCTGCTTCACCTCGTTCGCGCGTTCCAGCACCCGGGCGAGTGCGGCTTCGATCCATGGGCGGTTTCCCCGGCGAAAGGCTCTGAGGGTATCCTGCTCCACCACGGCGTGACCGCAGATGTAGCGCGTCGCCGGGTCGGCCTGGCAGGCCCATTCAATATCTTCCGAGGAGTACCGGTCGGCCGCGTAACAGTAGGTGAACAGCGTCAGTAGCATTTGCGGGCTCACCGGCTGGTGGGGCAGACTCCGCCAGGGCGGCAGTTGCGAGCCAACGGTCGTCGTGGCTTCGAGCGCAAGTTGGATCAAGGCGCATTCGCCCATCAACAGACGCAGGTCACCGCCCAAGGCGGACATCCCGGGCGGGGTCGCACCCATACCGGGGTTTCTCGTGATTGGCAGTTGATTCATGTGCCCACAACGTGAACGCGGGAGGTGTCAGTCTGATGGCGGGCTTGTTTCGAAGCTGTGACGTTTTGTGTGAAACAAACCTCCTTCAACCGAAGCTGCCGCCCGAGAAACGGGTGTGATAGTGAGTGGCGACCAGGAGGAGCGCGACCGGTCCCCGGACGCCGCGGCAAAACCTGCCAATCCCAGCGGGACCTCCACGCCATCGGGTAGCTTCCCTACGCTGCGGACAGTGGACTATCCGCGGTCCGATTCCTCAGCGGTGTCGGGATCTTGTTCGCGGTGATCGCCATTTCCTCTCGCCCCCCGAGAAACCAATGGCTTCACCGTCTTGGGCAGTAGGGTCTGTGGCCCGGGCTGGATTCGAGGCGGACACCGGTATCACAGGCCGGTTCTTTCTCGTCCGCGAACAGCCGATCGGCATGCCCCATTCCACCGATGTGCCAACGACCGATCACGAGCATCGAGGCTACGGTCGGCCGAATGAGTACCGGGGAACCGGTGGAAATTGACCTGGCCGACAACGCTTTCACTCTGACGCTCCACACGACATCCGGCGACATCCCCAGCGACGGCAACTCCTCCTGGACCACTTTTGTCAACCTGGACACGATGACGGAAACCACGCTCTCGAACCCGCGTCTGTTCCTGAGGGATCCCAGCACGGGGCTTCAGACGGAAATGCCCCTGGCAGACAAGATCATCGTCCCCGCGGAGAACTACATCCGTTACGTCAGCATGGGATTCGATTACTCACAGAAGACATACGTTCGCCAAACCAATGACACGTGGAAACTGGATAGCGAGCTTTCTTCCACCTCCAAGATCGAGTACATACGGTTCAACATCTACAAATAGTCTGGCATAGACCGGCGAACTCTTCCTTCACGCGCGGTCTCCGACGCAATCTATTCTTGTCTCCTGCACCGAGGAGACCGTCGCCGTACCACGGGAAGTTGTCTCGAAACGTCACCGAATTGTCACCGTAACGTCGGTTGAAGAAGACCGGGGCCTGGCTAAAGTCGGCCCATGCACGTGAACCGCAGAGCCTTCTTCAGCCGGTCGGGATTGCTCCTAGCCGGCGTGACCAGCGCGCCCGCATTCGTGCGCGCTTCATCGGAGGTCAGCTTCCGCCCAAGTGATCGTCCGCGGCACATTATTCACTTGGTGGCGGACGGCATGAGCCTGGGCACGCTAAGTTGCGCGGAGCATCTCTCCCAGCTCACGCGCGCACGCGGCTTGGAGTGGCTCCAGCTCTACAGCAATCCTGCTGCCGTGACGGGCTTGATGAACGTCCGTTCCCTCAACTCGCTGGTGACGGATTCCGCCGCCAGCTCGTCCGCGTGGGGCTCGGGCTCGCGCGTGGTTAATGGCGCGCTCAACACGCTCCCGGATGGCCGCAACCTCAGCCCGCTTTACGAACTGCTCCGCGACGCCGGTTGGAAACGGGGGTTGGTGACCACCGCGGAAATCACGCACGCGACGCCCGCTGGTTTTGCGGTCAACGTCCCGAAGCGTTCCCAGGCCGAACTGATCGCGAGTCAGATGCTGGAGCGACGGATCGAGATCCTGCTCGGCGGTGGCGCGCGGTTCTTCACGGCGGACTCACGCTCCGACAAGCGCGATTTGCCGGTCGAGTTCTCGCAGGCCGGCTACCAGGTTGTTCACAACAAAAGCGAGTTGGCCGCCGCGCCAACGGGCAAGCCGTGGTTCGGCGTCTTCAGCCCCAGCCACCTGCCTTTTACGCTCGACCACCAAGCGGACGAGAATCTGAAGGCCACCGTGCCCACCTTGGCCGAAATGACGAGTGCGGCCCTGCGCAAGCTGGAGCGCGAGGAACACTTCATCCTGCAGGTCGAAGGCGGGCGCGTGGATCACGCGGCGCACCTGAACGACGCCGCGGGCGCGTTTCACGACCAGATCGCATTCGACGACGCGCTCACCGTCTGCCTGGCGTTCCGGCAGAAGCATCCGGACACGTTGCTCGTCATCACCACAGACCACGGCACGGGTAATCCCGGCCTCAACGGCACCGGCACGCGCTACAGCCAATCCTCGGCGCGCTTTCATCAACTCACGAAGGTCACTCACTCCCACGAATGGATGCTCCGCCGCATCTACGGCATCCCCGAGAGCGAAACCGAGGACATGCTGGAGGTGGATCCGTCGAAAGCCGGTCTGGTCGAGCCGCCGAGGATCGCGGAGATCATCCAGGCCGCAACGAGCTTTCCCGTCAACGAAAGCCAGGCCGTGAAGCTGCATCAGTTCTTTGCCGGCAAGGGCGACGCGCTCTACGAGCTGGCCAACAATGGAGAATTTCAACTGGCGCAGTTCATGGCCAACCACACCGGCATCGGTTGGACCTCGCTCGCGCACACGTCCGACTTTGTGCCCATCGTGGCCTTGGGGCCGGGCGCGGAGCGCTTCCGCGGCTTCATCCAAAACGTCGATGTGTTCCGGCATTACACCCAGTTTGCCGGTGTGGACCATCAGAATCCCACGCTGCCGCTGCAAGCCATGAATTCACTGGAAGCGCCGCTTGTTCAATCCGACCACGCGCACGCCTAGCTTCGAAGACTTCTGAAATGCCCAATCCCGACCGCCATCATCCATCTGCGCCCGCCGCAACCGCGAGTCACTGCACCACGGCTCGGCTGTTGATCGTGGACGACGAACTGGACACGCGGAGGCTGTTGGAATACCGGTTCGCGCACGCAGGTTTCGAGGTGCAGACCGCCCGCTCCGGCAAGGAGGCACTGCGCCTGGAGCGCACGTTCCACCCCGCGCTCATTATCCTGGACATTGCCTTACCCGATTTGGACGGCTTCAGCGTATGCGACACTCTGCGCACCGAACCGGAAACCGCGCACACGCCCATCGTCTTGCTCAGCTCTCACAGCGGCATCTCCGTCAGCGCCCGCGCTGTCGAATCCGGCATCCGCTACTGCTTCAGCAAATGCACGGACCTGAAAGTCTTCATTCAGGCCGTGCATGACATCCTGGCTGGGCACGTCGGCGTGGCGACGGTCGCGCCAGCGACTTGAACGATTCCGCCCCCCTCCCGCTCCTTCCTCACGGCTTCCGTGGCCAACCAACGAAGCTTCGCCCCGGCGGTCGGTTACGTTCTCGTGACAAATGTAACAATCCGGCGCTTGCGGTCGCCTGCCCCGAGCCTAGCATGCCCATGGCGGATCGGGCGTGCGGTGAGGAAGGGTCCTTTTGCGCATTCCGCACAAACCGCAACCAGAGAAGATCGTGCCATGAAGACTGTCATTCCCAGCAAACCAGACTCGATGACCGTTGCCCCACTCGAACTTGCTCGTGCCGCGGTCGAAGCTGCCGCCAAACGGGAGAAAGCGGCCAAAACCAGAGCCCACAACGCCAAGCTGAAGTTCAAGGCCGCACGCAAGGCGTTCAAGCAGGCGCGCAAAGCTGCCAAGAAAGCCGCCAAACTTGCGAAGCACGCCCGCAAAGAACTCGAAGCGCTGGAGGCCAACGCCGCTAAAGCGCTGAAGCCCAAACCAGCCGCTGCGAGGAAGCCGGCAGCCACAAAGAAAGCGCGGGCGCTCAAGAAACCTCAGGCAAAGCCCGCGCGCCAGCGGCTCGTCCCGTCGCCCGCCGCAACGGTCCCCACTTCCATCGCGTCTCCTCCGCTCCCCTCGGTTTTACCGCCGGGAGCGCCAGCTTGAGTCCGGGCGGAGATGGAAAAGAGCCGGGTGGTGCCGGAGCGCGGGGTCGTGGAGGGGCGGCGCACCTTCGGCAACGTCATCAAATATATCAAGATGACTGCCAGCGCGAATTTCGGGAACGTGTTCAGCGCGCTCGTCGCCAGTGCCTTCCTGCCCTTCCCGCCGATGCTCGCGGTCTAGTTGCCCGTGTAGAATCTGCTCAACGATTTCTCGTAGATCGCGATCCCGTGGAATCGCATGGACGAGGAGTTCATCACGCTGCCACGCCAGTGGAGTGCCGCCACCATCGCCACATTCATGATCAGCATCGGCCCCATCAGTTCCATCTTCGACGTGATCACCTTCTGGATGATGTGGCATGTCTTTGGGGCGAACACGCTCGCGGGCCAATCACTGTTCCAGTCCGGCTGGTTCATCGTGAGCCTGCTCACGCAAACGCTCATCGTCCACATGATTCGCACCGAATAAATCCCATTCCTCCAGAGCACGGCCGCACCGGTCGTGTTGGCGACGACCGCGACGGTAATGGCCTTTGGGATTTGGGTGCCGTTCTCGCCGCTGGCGTCCGCCATCAAGCTGCAACCGTTGCCAGCCGCATACTTTATCTACTTGCCGTTCCAGCTGATTTCCTATTGCTTGCTCACGCAGATCGTGAAAGTCATTTACATCCGCCGGTTCAAGAGCTGGCTGTGAACCGAACGCGCGCGGCTACACATTGACCGGCAATGATCCCATGCAACTCCGTGTCCACAACAATCCGGGGACTCCCGACGAAAACCCGATCTTAAAGCGCCGATGAACGTCATGGCCCAGTCTGAAGCCGATCGCAAGGCGTTGAGCCTCGCGATGAATCTCTCCCTCGGCGTCGGCCTGCTCATGTTCTTTCTGAAGATGGGGGCGTATCTACTGACCGGCTCTGCCGCCATCCTTAGCGACGCTGCTGAGTCGGTGGTGCATGTGGCCGCGGTCACTTTTGCCACCTACAGCCTGCGCCTGTCCTATCGTCCCGCGGACCGGGATCATCTTTACGGCCACGCCAAGATTGCGTTCTTCTCGGCCGGCTTCGAGGGGGCGATGATCATCCTGGCAGCGCTCTACATCATTTATGCCTCCATTGACAAATGGCTGGGCGGCCTGCACCTGGAAAACCTCGGCTTCGGCACGGCGCTGACCGCCGCGGCAGCGGTCATCAACGGCGCACTGGGCGGTTATCTGTTGTGGATCGGACGCCGGAAAAACTCGCTCATCCTGGAGGCGAACGGCAAACACGTACTGACCGACTGCTGGACCAGCCTCGCGGTGCTGGTCGGCTTGGCGTTGGTGTTGACGACGAAATGGCTGCCATTCGATCCCATCTGCGGCATCCTCATGGCCTGCAACATCCTTCGGTCCGGGTCGGGATTGGTAAAATCGGCATTCGTCGGTTTGATGGACAAGGCGGATCCGGAGGATCAGGCGAAGCTCACGGAGATCTTGGATCGGGAGACACAGCAGCGCGGTCTGAGCTATCACCAACTGCGACATCGCAACCTTGGGGATGCCCATTGGGTGGATGTTCACCTGCTGTTCCCGGAAGACTCGTCGCTGATGGATGCGCACCGCACCGCCACGGGAATTGAGCAGATGATCAAAGCGTCATTAAAGCCACGGGCCTACGTCACCACTCACCTCGAGTGCGCCTTCGACCACGAGACGATGCATCCGGACGAAGACGCAGGTAAAGCGGCGACCAAGCCCTGAGCGAAGGAACCCCGGTCGCGCGAAAGTTCGCCCTAGACAGCGACTCGCCAACGCAACGGGCACATCCTCCCTTCCCGTTCCGCCTCGCCCGCCGGCCGGTTTCCGATGTAAAATCCACCCACGCCGAGCCGTGACAAGCTCGCCGAATGCCCCACATGGTGTGATAAACACCTCACCGGCGCGAATCTGATTCGTGCGTTCCAACCACTCGCCACCCGCTCAGATCATGGCACCCGCACGGGCTCGCTGAGTGCACTTTGAGCGGCCTTGAGTTGGCTTGGAGTGCCGAGCAGTAGAACTTGATCGCCGGGCTGGAGTTCTTCATCCGGCCCGGGATTGATGATATTCGCCCCGCCCCGTTCGATGCCGACGATGCTCGCGCCGGTGCGGGTGCGCAGCTCCAGCTCGCGGATGAGCTTGCCAGCGGCCGGCGAAGCTGCGCTGACCTTGACCGTCTCCAGGTCAGCCTCACGCAGCAGTGCGGGAAGCACCGCTGGAGCTTCAGGCTCTGTCAGCGCAGGCTGCTTGGCGAACGTCTCGTGCAGCGCCACCTGCGCCTTCGCATAGACCTTGATGAACGAGCGCCAGAGCAACCACGTGATCAGCGCCACAAGCAGCAACAGCACCAGCAGGACATTGAGGGCAGGCAACAACGCGGAACTCAACGCGAGCACGTAGAACCCCAACGTGATCAACCCGGCAACCGGCACCGCCTGCGCCACCACCGCGCGAAATGCTGCCGTGCGCTCCCCGGCCGCCGCTTCGGTCACTTTCGTCTCGGCGAGGATCAAGCCCAGCGCCTGGAGCTTTCGAGCCGTGGCAATGAACAGCGGCAACGAGAAGATGACCGCCGCCAACCAAAACATCGCTTTGACGGTCTGCTCTCCCAAATCCAGCCGGGTTAGCCAGCCGGGCGGGTGTCGCTGGACGTATGCCGCGGCAATGAACACCGCGGCGATCAAGGCCGCATTCAGCGCCATCTGCCCGGCCCCGCGCCACATCAGCCGTGATACCGGCGTCGCTTGCCGCTGCCCGCCCAATTGCCCGACCCAGCGCGTGTAAATCTCCAGGGCGTTCACCAACGGGCGCGGCGCCAGACGGTCAAACCCGTTCACCACCGAATCCGTGCTGCGGATGAGGTAAGGGGTCAACAGAGTGGTCAGGACGGAGACCGCCACCGCAATCGGATAAAGGAATTTGCTGGTCACGCCAAGGGTCAGACCCAACGAGGCGATGATGAACGAAAACTCGCCGATCTGCGCCACGCTCATGCCGACCCGCAGCGACGTGCCGCGATCGTACCCGCCCAGGAACGTGCCGCTCGCACAGGCGAGGACTTTGCAGAACACGACCGCCAGCGTGATGACCACCACCGGCAGCCAATGCGTCAGCAACATCCGCGGGTCAATCAGCAGGCCGATCGCCACAAAAAACACCGCGCTGAACATGTCCCGCACCGGTTCGATCAGGCTTTCAATCCGGTGAATCTCCCGGGCTTCCGCAATCACGGCCCCGATGATGAACGCGCCGAGCGCCACACTGTAGCCAAGTTTGGCCGCCAGCAGTGAAACCCCAAAGCAAAGCGCCAGCACGGTGATCAACAGCATTTCGTTGCTCTTGAAACGGGCCACCCGTCCCAGCAACCGCGGCACGGCGATCAAACCCGCCACCAGGACCACGACGAGAAAGATCGTCAGCTTGCCGAGCGTCGCCCCCACCGTGCCTACGCTCAGCGTGCCGGTCATGGCGATGCCGGACAACAAAGCAATCATCGCGATGCCCAGGATGTCTTCGATGATCAGAATGCCGAAGATCAACTGGGCGAACTTCTCCTTGGTGCGCGCCATCTCAGTCAGCACTTTGATGATGACGGTTGTGGACGACATGGAGAGCATCGCGCCCAGGAACAGGCTGTCCGTGGTGCTCCAACCGAAGAGGCGGCCGAGCTCGTAGCCCACCCAGCCCATGCCCAGAATCTCCAGCGAGGCGGCGATGACCGCGGTGCCGCCGACCTTCTTGAGCTTGCCCAGGCTGAACTCGAGCCCGAGCGAAAACATCAGCAGGATGACGCCGATCTCCGCCAGCGTGTTGATGCTCTCCGCGCTGGTGATGAGCGGGAACGGCGGCGAATGCGGGCCGATGATGAAGCCGGCCAGGATGTAGCCAAGCACCACCGGCTGCCGGAAACGGTGGAAGAAGACGGTCACCACGCCGGCGACCATCATCACCACTGCCAAGTCCTGCAAGAAACCGATCGAGTGCATCTCTTAGCCCAAAGCCGCACGATGCCGAAACCGCCACACCCTTGCGGGGCCGCAACGGTATCATGCCACCATAAAGTAAGCGTCGGCGAAGCTATCAGAGGATGCCAGCCGCACAAGTCCGCCGGCTCGCTTTGACGCCGTTTTGTCGTGAGTGGACTCGTCCCAGCAGTCTGCGGGGTGAGCGACCGTCCTGCACCGCGCGATTGGGAATGCAGGGCGCAAACGGAATGGCGGTCAGGAGCAGCGCGCCCGGTCCCCCGGCGCAGCGGCCAAACCTGCCAATCCCTGCGTGACCTGCACCCCATCGGAGGGTTTCCCCGCGCTGCGGACAGGGACTGTCCGCGATCCGATGCCTCAGCTGTGTGGGGATGCTGTTCGCCGTGACCGCCATTTCCTTTCGCATTCCCAGGGTAGTCGTTACTCGCCAGTCCGGCTCGGACCTCCAGCCCCGTTCAAACCAATCCCCCTGCATGAGGACAATTCACCGGCTCGCAACTCGCGCTGCTGGCATTTTTCCGTGCACTTTCTCTCCGGTTTCATACCATCTGCCCGGCTATGTTTTCACTCCAACAACTTTTTGGCAAAGGCGACAAGTTCTACGGGTTGCTCGAGGCGGCGGCTGAGGAAGCGCATCAGAGCGTGCTGCTCGTCATTCAACTCATCAAGTCCCCCCGGGACAAGCAGGCGCTCGACGATCTGGTGCTGGCCCGGCGCAAGGAAAAGAAGATCGCCGAGCAGATCAGCGAGGAGTTGGTGAAGACGTTCGTCACCGGCTTGGAGCGGGAGGACATCGAGGCCCTGTCCCTCGCCTTGCGCAAGATTCCGAAGACCACCGAGAAATTCGCCGAGCGCTGGGAGCTGGCCGCCCCGCATCTGGACGGGGTCAATTTCACCCGCCAGGCCGAAATGATGGAGAAGGCCACGGAAGTCGTGCTCACGATGGTCAAGCAGCTCCACGACATGAAGCATCTCGAGAAGCTGAAGGATTTGAACGACAAGCTGCAATACATCGAAGGCGAGGCAGACAAGCTGATGTTGGAACTCCTCAAGGAGCTTTACAGCGGCAAATACGACGCCTTGCGAGCGATCGTGATCCGCGATCTTTACGAACTCATCGAGAAGGTCGTGGACCGCTGCCGTGATGCCGGCAACGTGGTGATGCACATCATGCTCAAGAACTCCTGAGCCGCCGCTAACCGATGACCCTCATCCTGACCGTCATCATCGTGGCGTTGGTGTTTGAATACATCAACGGTTTCCACGACACGGCCAATTCCATCGCCACGGTGGTTTCGACCAAGGTGCTCTCGCCACGTCAGGCGGTCGTGCTTGCGGCGGGCACCAACCTCCTCGGCGCACTTTGGGGAACGGCCGTCGCCAAGACCATCGCCAGCGGTCTGGTGGACGCCAAGATCGTCACGTCGGAAATCCTCGTCTGCGCATTGCTTGGCGCGATTGTGTGGAACCTGATCACCTGGTGGTTCGGGCTGCCGTCCAGTTCTTCGCACGCGTTGGTGGGCGGGCTGTGCGGCTCGTGCCTCGCTGCGGCCAACAACAACTGGGGTGTCATCGTCTGGAGCATTCCAGGCAAGGACCATTGGTGGGAAGGCAAAGGCGTCCTGTGGAAGGTGCTCGTCCCGATGATCACCTCACCGATCTGCGGCTTGGTGATCGGTTTCTTTGTCATGGGGCTGCTCTATTTCCTCCTGCGAAACTGGCGACCCATGAAGGTAAGCAAGGTGTTCGGCAAGCTGCAGTTGTTCAGCGCCGCCTACATGGGTTTCAGCCATGGCACGAATGACGCCCAAAAGACGATGGGAATCATTGCCTTGGCGCTCGTGGCAGCGACCGGCGCCGGGACGTTTGACAACCTGCCCGGCTGGCTTGGCTTCCTGAAGCTGCCCGAACCCGCGCCCGGCAAGTCGCTGGAGATCGCCACGTGGATCAAAGTCATCTGCGCCTTGACGATGGCCGCGGGAACGGCCGCCGGCGGCTGGCGCATCATCAAGACGCTGGGACACAAGATGGTCCGCCTTTACCCGGTACATGGTTTTGCCGCTGAAACCACCGCCGCCACCGTGCTCTCGACGGCCGCGTTCTTCGGCATGCCGGTCTCGACAACGCATGCCATCACGACCTCCATCATGGGCGTGGGTTGCGCCAAGGGTTTCAACGCGCTCCGCCTGAGTGTTGTGGAGCGCATCGTGTGGGCTTGGATTTTGACCATTCCGGCGAGCGGTATCGTCGCATATATGTTGGTACGGCTGGCTCGTGCCGCCGGGTGGTTGCCGTAGGGAAATCCGCCGGGCAAATCGGGAACCATGCTGCTCATCCTCACCATCGTCCTCGTCGCGCTGATTTTCGAGTTCATCAACGGTTTTCACGACACCGCGAACGCCATCGCCACGTCCATTGCCACGAAAGTCATGACGCCGCGGCAGGCGGTGACCGTCTCCGCGGTCTTCAACCTGATCGGCGCCCTCGTCGGCACGGCGGTCGCCAAGACTATCGGCACGGAGATTGTGGACGTGAGCGTCGTCACGCCGATGACACTCCTCTGCGCGTTGGGCGGCGGCATCGCGTGGAATCTGCTGACGTGGTGGCTGGGCCTGCCCTCCAGTTCCAGTCACGCTCTCATCGGCGGACTCTGCGGCGCGGCGCTGGCATCGGCCCACGGCAACTGGAGCGTCATTCACTGGTCCTTCGTGGACCCCGTCAAACACAAGCTGATCGGGTTGTGGCCGAAAGTCGTGGCGCCCATGATCCTTGCGCCGGCGCTCGGGATTCTCTTCGGCTTCGCCGTCATGGGGCTCTTGCTCTGGTGGTTTCATGCCTCCCGCCCGCGCACCGTTAACCGCATCTTTCGTGTCTCGCAGTTGTTCAGCGCGGCCTGGATGAGTTTCAGCCACGGCACGAACGACGCGCAAAAGACGATGGGGATCATCGCCCTGACGCTGTTCACCGCAACCACGCAAACGAACGCATTTGACCACTTGCCCGGCTGGTTGGATTTCCTACACGCCCCGGAGTTCAAGGTTTACACGTGGATCAAAGTCGTGTGCGCCATCACCATCGCCGCTGGCACTGCAGTGGGCGGCTGGCGCATCATCCAGACGCTGGGCACGAAGATGGTAAAGCTCCAGCCCATCCACGGCTTCGCGGCGCAAAGCACGGCCGCAGCCATCATCCAAGTGGCCAGCTCCCTCGGGATTCCTCTCTCCACCACCCACGTCGTCTCCGCCTCCATCATGGGCGCGGGTGCCACCAAGCGGCTGAACGCGGTCAAGTGGAGTGTCGTCGAGCGCATGGTCTGGGCGTGGGTGCTAACGCTGCCCATCACGGCGCTGCTCGGCTACTGGCTGCTCCAGGGCTTGCGATTGTGCGGCCTGGCAGACTGACGCGGCGATCGCCCGCAACGCAATTCGACTTCATCCAGCTCGCTGCTACACTCTCGCCATGGCCGATGTAACACTGAATGTTCTAGCCGTCATTGGCAGCCTGCACAGCACGTCGGTAACCCGCGTGGTGGTCCAAGAGATTGCCGCTGAGTTGAGCGCCGCGGGCTGTGTTGTGGACGTGCTGGACCTCGGC
>CAZWJC010000155.1:0-16906 GCA_964634255.1 uncultured Verrucomicrobiota bacterium
TTAGGAGATTCCCGCCATTGTGCAACGCATAGTTACTGACCTCTGGTCCATTCCCCCCCTTCAACCCGCCAAGCCGCGCCAGCGCCACCGCCGCCAGGTTCTTCTTCATCTTGCCGCCACGCCATAATGACACCGTAGCCCGCACCGCACATCAACCCCCTTGCCCATTAGCACTACCTCGCCCCGACGATTGTGTGCGCCCGGCCATCCAAGTCGGCCAACCATTCGCGCAATCAGCAACTTCAATTCCACCCGCTTTGATCCCCCATGCCACTGTCCTTCTCGCTCCCATTCGTGTCTTTCGCGTCATCCGCGATAACACTTTGTCTTTCGCCTTGTCGCCTGCCTGATTCTCGCCTCTAATCCATTCACAGCACAAACAGAAGGTAGCCCATGACCGGTGACAGGATGGCAATGAGGTCATGGAGGCGCTAGCAAGGGCGCTGGGGTAAGCAACCAGGCGAGACATAAACAACGCTCGCTGGCTGGATTTCCTCTTGAAGGGGATGCGGGTTTCATTCCACGCTCTCGCGCTACGAAACTGCCAACACCCATGTTGAATCGTTCCCCAGTGCGTCCGATCAGAATCGGTCTGCTGGGCTTCCTCCTTGCCATGTGCGCCTCAAGCCCCCTCGCCGCCGCCTCCAACATCCAATCTGGCCTCGCGGCCTCGCGTCTCTTGAACCACGTGCAGGTGCTGGCCTCCGATGAATTCGAGGGCCGCGCGCCCGGGACCGTGGGCGAGATCAAGACCGTGGACTACCTGATCGAGCAGTTCAAGGGGCTCGGCCTCGGGCCCGGCAACCCTGACGGCACCTACGTTCAGACAGTCCCGCTGGTCGGTATTGATGGCGAGCCGCAGGCTTCCTTTCGCGTGGGGGAACGGGAGACAGCCCTAAATTTGCCTCAGGATTGCGTGCTTTGGTCGCCGCGGTTTGTTCCCGAGATCAAGGTGCTGGATTCCGAATTGATCTTTGTGGGCTACGGGGTGGTTGCCCCCGAATACGGCTGGGACGACTTCAAGGGGGTGGACGTGCGCGGCAAGACGATCGTAATGCTGGTGGGCGATCCGCCGGTGACAGACCCACGCGATCCCACCCAACTCGACGAACGGATGTTCAGGGGCCGCGGCATGACCTATTACGGCCGGTGGACCTACAAGTTCGAGATCGCCGCCCGGCGGGGCGCGGTGGCGGCGCTGGTGGTGCATGAAACCGGGCCAGCCGGATACCCTTTCCTCGTGGTGATCAACAGCAACACGGGCGAACGCCTCGAACTGCAAACCGCGGACCAGAATCGCGGACGCGCCGCCGTGGAAGGCTGGGTCACGATGGACCAGGCGAAGACGCTGCTTGCGGCTACGGGCCACGATTACGCCCGGCTGAAGGAAGCCGCGGCCCGTCCGGATTTCAAACCCGTCGTACTGGGCAGTCGAGCCAGCTTCTCCGTGAAGAACACGCTGCGCCATGTGGCTTCCAGAAACGTTGTGGCCAAACTCACCGGCGCCGATCGCAAGCTGCGGGACCAGTACGTGGTGTATGCCGCGCATTGGGATCACTTGGGGCGGGATCCCAAGCTGAGCGGCGATCCGGTTTACCACGGCGCTTATGACAATGCATCCGGGGTCGCCGGCTTGATCGAAATCGCGCGCGAGTTTCTGGCGATGCAGCCACGGCCCCAGCGATCGCTGCTGTTCCTGGCGACGACAGCGGAAGAGAAAGGTCTGCTCGGGGCGAAGTACTACGCCGAGCACCCGCTGTATCCGTTGAAGCACACGCTGGCGGCTTTGAACATGGACGGCTTGAATCCGTGGGGGCGCACCCAGGATGTGAGCGTGCTGGGCCTGGGCAACAGCACCCTGGAGGATCTCCTGAAGCGGGCCGCAGACCGCCAGCACCGGGTGCTCGTCCCGGACGCCGAGCCGGAGAAAGGCGGCTTCTTCCGCGCCGACCACTTCGAGTTCGCGAAGGTCGGCGTGCCTGCCTTGTACTTTCACAGCGGGTTGAACTACGTCGGCAAGCCCGCCGACTACGGCCGACAAATGCGCGACGCGTTCACGCGAAACGACTATCACAAGCCCACAGATGTCATCAAACCGGACTGGGATCTCGCTGGGGCCATCGAGGACCTGGAGCTCATCCTGGCCGTCGGGCAGTCTGTGGCCAATGGCAAAGACTGGCCGGCGTGGAAAGCCGGTTCGGAATTCCAGGCGCGCCGGGCGGCGATGCTGAAGCACTAGGCCACCTCGATTCCGTCGGATGGACCGGGGAAGCAATGGGAATGAAACAGGTCCTTCGGCGACACCCGAATCGCCGGACTGGACGCCGCCGCCGGGCTAGGCGCATACTGCGGCCCAAGGTATGTCGCACCAGCCGGACAACATCTTTGCCGGGACACAGGTCGTGTCGTTGGTGGAGGTTCGCGGGACGAACAACTCACTCGTTCACCCCCGCGGCGCGGTCGGCATCGTCACCCGCACCCCCACCGGTGATCAGAAACAGTTCCTCATCCGCTTTCCCGATGGCTACGAGGCGTCCCTCCGCCGCGAGCAACTGGACGTCCTGAAGCATTTCAAGGATCGGCTGCCGGATGCAGGCTCGGACTCCGGCTTCGACCTGGAGCAGTTCATCATCTACCGCTGCGTCGTCGGCTCACGCGCCTACGGGTTGGACCACGACGACTCCGACACCGATCGGCGCGGCGTCTATCTCGCGCCCGCCGACCTGCAATGGTCGCTCTTCGGCGCGCCGGAGCAGTTCGAGGACAACGCCACCCAAAGCTGCTACTGGGAATTGCAGAAGTTCCTCATCATGGCGCTCAAGGCCAACCCGAACATCCTGGAATGCCTCTACACGCCGATGGTGGAGAAGACCACGGAGTTGGGTGCGGAGCTGTTGGCCCTGCGCCAGGGCTTCCTGTCGCAGATGATCTTCCAGACCTTCAACGGCTACGCCGTGAGCCAGTTCAAGAAGATCGAGCAGGACCTCCGCAACCACGGCGAAGTGCGCTGGAAACACGCCATGCACCTGCTGCGCCTGCTGCTCACCGGCGCGGCCACATTGCGGACCGGAAACGTCCCGGTGCGAGTTGAAGCGCATCGCGACCGCCTACTTGCCGTCAAGCGCGGCGAAGTGGCGTGGGCCGAAGTGGACGCCTGGCGCAAGGAACTGCACCGCGACTTCGAGCGCGCCCTGGCCGAAACCAGATTGCCCGAACGCCCTGACTATGAGGCGGCGAATCGCTTCCTCATCAAAGCACGGCGCGAGACAGCACGCGTGCAACCTGTGAACAAATTTCAGGAATAGCAGCACAATGCCGACGGTCTACAGAGCTCAGTGCGAATCGTGCAAGGGTGCTCCCGAGCCAAACGGCAGTGTCGCAGGATTTGTTAGCATAGATGGGCGCAACGATGGGGTGGTTTTGCCTGACAGCTACCTGGCAGTCCAATTAAGCGATGGCGAACTGGCTTGCCTGCCACATCCAATTGAGGAGAGCACACTGAAGCAACACGGACTCACTTGGCGGCAGGTGTCAAAGGAGGGCAGGCTGTTCCGAGTTGAATTCAAAATCTGCAAGAAGTGCGGAACGCTCCACGAAGAACGGCAAGTCCACGATGGGCGCGCGGGATGCCTTCCTGCTTTGTTTGGCTGTGTGGCAATTGCTTTGCTCCTGCGTTTTCTTGCGCACGCCTCTTGGCCTAGTTCACTTTTCGGTGGTTATTTGGGTTTGTTCGCAGTCTGGCTGGCGGCCTCCCTGCTTGTCCGCATCCGCTGGCGAAAGCGCAATGTTGAAGCACGGCTGAAACTATGCATCCGTTGCCAAGGAAAAGAGTTTATTACCATCGCGAAAACCGCAGGGAGGCCGACAATGTGTCCGCTCTGCGGCAAACATAGTATGAGCTACAACCGGGCTGGCATCTCGTGAGTCAGACTATCGACACGCGCCTTCACCGCATCGTTGCAGCGCAGCCGTATCCGTTGTTGTTCGCCACGATCAGCGGTGCGCACCTTTATGGGTTTCCGTCTCCGGACTCGGATTTTGACCTTCGCGGCACGCATGTGTTGCCGCTCGAAAAGGTTGTGGGTCTGGAGGTCCGCGATGAAACGGTTGAGCAGTTCATGGTTGTTCCACCCGACAACCCTCACCCGGCTTCGCCACGCTCTCCCGCTCCCGCGGGCGAGGGACAGGCGCTGGAGATGGACATCGTGAGCCATGACGTGCGCAAGTTCTTCCGGCTGCTGCTCAAGAAGAACGGTTACGTGCTGGAGCAGCTTTACTCGCCGCTCATCGTCCACACGACGCCGGAGCACGCGGAGTTGAAGACCATCGCGCGCGAGTGCGTTACGCGGCATCACTCCCATCACTACTTCGGCTTCGCGGAGACGCAGTGGAAGCTGTTCCTGAAGACATCGCCGCGCCGGGTGAAGCCGTTGCTCTACGTCTATCGTGTGCTGCTGACCGGTATTCACCTGATGCGCACCGGCGAAGTGGAGGCGAACCTGGTCACGCTGAACGAAGAGTTCCGCCTGCCCTACATTGCCGAACTGGTCGCGCGCAAGCTGGCAGGGCCGGAGAAGTCCGCGCTGAACGACGCTGACGTGTCGTTCCACCAAGCCGAGTACGAGCGGCTGCGTGGGGAGTTGCAGGCGGCGCACGAAGTGAGCCAGTTGCCGGAAGCGCTGTCGGAGGAAACGAAAGCAGCGTTGGATGACTTGCTGGTAAGAATTCGATTATTCAGGTCGTGAAGACTCAACCAACACAAATACGCCTATGAACCGCCGAACCTTCGTGAAGACATTGCCAGCCCTGACCGTGCTAGCCAGCAGTGCCGGCGCTGGGGCGCAAGATCCCGCCCAACCGGCCAAAGCCCTCGAACCGATTGCGCTGCCCAAGCCGGAAAGCGATGGCGGCAAGTCCGTGCTGGCGGCTTTGCAGTTGCGCAGGACCATCCGCACCATTCGTGAGGACAAACTGCCGCCGCAAACGCTGTCCAACCTGCTGTGGGCGGCCTGGGGGGTGAACCGGGAGAAAGGAAACTTTGGCAAGCCCGGTCGGACGGCTGTGTCAGCCAGCAACTCACAGGAAATTGATCTTTACGTGGCACTGGCCGAGGGCGTCTATCTGTATGAGGCCGTGCCGCATCAATTGACTCCGGTGGTGGCGGGAGACTTTCGCGGATTGGCGGGTCGACGAGGCGCAGCGACGGCACCGGTGAACATCTTCTTTGTCGCCGACCTTTCGCGCTACGATCAGGGACCAAGCCAGCCCGACCGCAGCATCGGCAATCCGGAAGTCCAAAAGGGGTATTACTATGTCGCGACGGGCCTCATTGCGTCGAACATCTACCTGTTCGCGGCGTCGCAGGGTTTGGCGGCATGGTTTCACAACTGCAATCGCGAGGCGGCGGCCAAGGAGCTCAAGCTGCGTCCCGAGCAGCGGGTGCTCTATGCGCAGACCGTCGGGCAACCGGCTTGACGCACCGGGCAACGCTGTCCCTTGCCCTGCCCTTCAATCGATTCACGCCGTGGTCGTCGAGCGCTCCTCTGCCGACTCGGTCCGGGACAGGCTGCAGTTGTTGCGACGAGCTGGATTTCCGTTCCTCCTCGTCACTTGGCGCTGATTCTTCGACCGCCAATGCTTGGTCACGGCCTCGGAAGCCCGGGCCGACCATACCGCGCGGACTGCTCCGCTGAGAGGTTGGCAGCGCGGCTGGTATCCAACCTGCAAACCAACGCCTGCCCGTTCAGATCACTTTGGGCGGCGTCATCCAAATCAACTGCTTGTCAATGTTGCCCGCCAGCTTGTAGGGCCTGATGTGCCGGGCGATGGGCTCGCCAACCACTTCGATCTTCTGCAAGTCGCCCTCTCCAAGCCCCGCCTGAGCGCAGTAGTTCAAGTAGCCCACCTTGGCGTAATCGATGCCCATCAGTTCCAACGCCACGCGATCCGCCGCCAGCCAGTCGGGACTGACCACACAGACGCGGTGCTCAACCAGTGTGCCCCCGACCGGCCCGTTACCCTCCATGCCATCATACCCGTCGATAACGGACAGATGCGGGTGCAGCCGCCGGGACAGGTCGAACAGGTTGTAATTCAGGGCGCGGAAACTGTTGCCGTGGACGATGGGTTTGTCGTTCTTCGCGCCGGGCTTTGCACCACCGCCCCAGCGGAAGCCGGGGTCTTTGATGGGAGCGGCAAGGACGATGTTCTTCAGCGAGAGTGTCGCCACGATACGGTCGTGGGTTTTCATCTTCGCAGCGGAGATGATGAAGTTGTTCCGGTCGAGCAGCAGCTTTGACATGCGGACGGGATGCGGGCGAAAATCCTTCTCGTCGAAGACCTGCACGCGTTCGACTTCTTGGCCATCGAGGTCGATGAGCTTGACCGAGTACTTCTTGGCCAAGTCGGTATAGTGGTAGTTCTCGAAGCCATCGAGGGTCGGCCCGTTCGCGGCGGATTCGGCAATGACCACGCTGTCGAGTTTGCCAATGGACTTGAGGAATTCGAGGATACCTTCCATGCAACCGGCGTGGGTCGCACACAGTTGATTATCGATGGCGACGTTGTTGGGCTTGATGACCACACGTCGGCTCCCAATGGCGCGGCGGATTTCCGGCTCATGGACTTTCAGGGCGCGGAAGGCGATGTCCGCACGGTCGTCGCCGTGAAACAGCGCAACCCGGCTGGTGGGCTTCGGCGTGGCAGACGCATCTGCTGCATGAACGAAGCTGGCAAACCGGGGCGCGACGGCGACCGCCAACCCGCCAAGGAGTGAGGTTCTCAGGAAGTCACGGCGGCTGGAGAAGTGCGTCATAAAATGTCGTTCGGTGCGCGGGGGACAAAAGCGACCGCGCCGTGTCGGGAGCGTATTCGAGCCGCCGTCGCCTTGGCAAATGTGAACCGTGATCGAGTCGCCGAGTCGGTGCGCTTCAGCGCTGCACGGCTTTGCCGCTTCCCTCAATCCGTCAACGGCGGCGACAATACCAGTCGCGTCCCCAACACGGGTATCTTGACCCGCTGTGGAAAGCCCCACGCGTGTTCGCGGCGGGCTGGCGTTCAAACAAAAATCGAACCGACGCTATCACACTGGACGGGTCACAGGAGGAACGCGAAGGAGATATGTGTCATAAACCCAGATTGCAGTTCCTCAACCCCCAAAGCGCCGAGCGGTACAAGGCTCGCCAGCTAAGACCAAGGACAGATCGGTGCCAGATTCTCCTCGTTCAGGAGGCGCTCTCAATTGCAGCGAGAATTCGAGACAGTGGATCAGTCCGCGTGCGATTACTGTAGACTTCCGCCCCCCCCCGCAGGGGGGGGGCTTTGGCCCTACTGATGCTACTGCCGGTAGATTCTCCATTTGTTGCATCGGTTCGTCTTGTGCTTCTGCGTGCCCCGGAAATTCATGCTGGCCAATTCGGCGAGCATCCGGCCGACCTTGGCGGCCGGGTAATCGCGCATCGCCGGCTGCACGGTGGGGTTGAGCTGAAGTGCTTTGTAGAGGTCGAAGGAGGTCCCTTCCCACCACTGGACATCCGGGCCGGCGTCCTCGAAAAATGAGCGCAGAAAATCGTCGACGATGCTGGCGAAGGTCCCTAGCGGTGAGTTGGAAAACGCCGCCTCCAGCATCGCCTCGTCGTGGTGCTTCGCGACGCCGAACCGGTTGGAGACGGCGACAGTCGGGGCGGGCTTGTAGTCGGCCAGCCAGCGGGCGAGGTAGGGCAGCTCTGCGCGAAGGGTCGCCTGTATTTCGTGCGCGGGAGGGAAGGGGTCAGCCGGGCGGTTGATGCGGAACAGCAAAATCTTGTCGCGGTTGGAGAGGCCGAGGTCAGGCAACGTGCGCAGGCTCTCCTCGTCGTCGTTCAACGTGCAGACGAGACGACCGCACCAGTCTGCCATCGTGTTTTGCTCGAACTTTTTCCGGCACTCGAAGGAGGTGTTCGCCGCCATCCGCTTGACGAACTCGGAGAAGCGCCGATGCATGCGGGGGTTGCTCGAAATCTCGCCGTCGTCGGACACCCACAGGGGGCGGGAAAAAGCCTCGCCGCCGAAGGTCTCTTCGCCGGCCAGCATTCGGGTGACCTCGAAGTATCCTCCGACGAGGGCTCCGATATTCCCTTTGAAGTCCCAAGGGAGTACGTCGTCGAAGACGGCGTGCGATACGAGGTTTTTCAGGTGAAACGAACTTTTCTTGGTTTGCATATGTTAGGTAGGAGTCTGGCAACGGCGCACTAGTTTGTGCGGGGTTTGGACCCAAGGCAGTTCCGGGCAGCATCCGCATACCCTTGAAAGCCGCGAGTCCTGCCAGACTCTTCATCGAACACATGAGCCTCATGCCGCGATCCTACAGCGGTACTTTTTTGAGTGCGTGAAATGAAGGGGTGGGCACGCAAGCCGTGCCAGACTTGGCAGCGGTTTCGCAATCTCGGTCAACGGCAAGATCGAGCAGGTGTATCCGGAGCGCCGGATTCACACCACAGTTTACGACGGGATTCGCGACCCTTCGACTAGATGGAAATGACTCCACAACGACCAGCGGTTTTATGGACGCAACCAACGATCTTGTTCTTGCTGTTGAGAAGAGATACGCATGGCCGAGTGGACAGACACCGAACTCCTCGGACGAAAGCTAGCCAGCACTTCAATTGGAGGCGGGTGCGCATCACGCAGGAGGACGTAGGGCGAGTGGAACGGTGAAGTTGCCGAGGATTCGATATAGACAATCGTGGGTGGCGCGATGCGTGTGTGCGCTGAACTGCTGGGTGCGAGAAGCTCGCGTGCCGCCTGTGTTTGGTGGAGGTCTGGTTCACGCCGAGGTTGTGCGTGCATCCGGAGAGAGCCGGGCGTGAGGCCCATTCCATCTTCCTGACGTCGGAAGAAGGCAAAGGTGCTTTCGCACCGAGTTCTCGCCGGTTAAGAGCCGGGACTTCACTGTCAAAGTTTGCAACCCAGACGCGACGCGAAGGCGGAGTTGAACCACCGCGGCGAAGTCTGTGAAGCCCTCGCTGACACCGGAATTTCACGTCGCGTGAAATGGTCAGAGCGGCGGGTAACGCTCCCGCTTGCTCTTGCTCCCGAAGCAAGCGCCTCACTTTTAGGCTACGCTCTGATGGAATCCCAAGCGCACTGAAGCCAGCGCCCAGCCATTAGTCCGACCGTGCGCGGTCTCTGCCGCCGGGCCGACTTCACTTGGGAAATGGACGGGCATGAGGGTAGCGCGCCCTCTACTCCGGTTTGGAAGACCGGCGTGTGTCTCTCAACACTTATGCCCGAAGGAAATGGAGTCCCGTGTGAGATTCGCACTCACGTCCGCGGTTTTGCAGACCGCTGCCTGAGCTACTCGGCTAACGGGACTTTGCAGATTAGTCTTCTTCTACCTGCTCTATTCTTCGCAGATCATGACTTGGCTGTTGGATGATTTCTCTCAACTGGAGGATGCCGCAAGAGAAACCGCGTTCTCGCAATCGTGATCGGATTCTTGGCTGCCGAGAATTTCTGCACAAGTTCAGCAAGTCTTTCGTGAGCTTGGCGCATGCGATCGTCGAACATCACATTCCCAGTCTCCGCTCTAAAACCGAGCGCCTTGACGAAGCCTCGTATCGCTTGTTGAATGTCGGCGAGACAGCCAACGGCAATGCCAAGCTTTACGGGCAGGTCCGCTTCGCCGCAATTTGGAAGGGCCATGATAACGTATTCTCCACAGTTGAGGTTCGAACCGCGGACATCGTGGAGGACAGACTGGAAGGTCGAGTGCCGAAGTTGCGAAAGCCACACATAGCGAGCATAGAGCGAACGCCAGGCGTTTTGGTAATCTGGGTCGGCATTGTTCACGTCTCCGCCTTCCGCGCAGACCATCTTGCTCATCTCCATGGGACCCCATGGGAAATCATTCCCAGTTGCCGAAGAAAGCTTGGTCTCAAATGCACGGACATTCTCCGCTCTCAGCAAGCAGGCACACGCGAGGCTGCTTTCGAACAACGAGCCTGCGCAAGTAGCAGCTTGGGACGTGTACCCGGTGGACAACAATACCCAAACGGCGCGCAAGTCGTTCAGCGCTCTGCGAAGGTAGAGTGCAGCGTGCTTGAATGTTGCTGAGCTGTCCTTTTGCTTCAGGGTTGGCGCGATAATTCCCGCCTCGTAGCTCAGTCGGAATCCGTCTTCGAATTCCGTGAACTGTCGGGATAGTCTTCGCCTTCCCCAGTGTTCGATTCTCTCCAAGCGGTCCCACCCGCCTTGCGCGGGATCGTCAATCCCAGCGTGCATCCGCTGCATCAACTCGATGGCCTTACGATGAACCAAGTCGGCCTGGTCCTTTAGCGGCGTGATGTCGAGGACTCTGGAGCAGTGGACAATCAACTCGTAGAGCACTTCGGTCCCCATGAAAAACAGCAGCGAGAACTCATCTCGCGAGTGCAATGGAGCATCCTTGCCTGCTCTGGTGGAGAATGGGAATTCGTATGCCCAAAGAGTTCCGGCCAGCATTTCGGCTGTGTGCGGAAAGATGGAAGCCGAGACCATCAGCCAACTGTCCCTATTGGCGCCAGTCTTTTCGCAGAGCAAATCAATCCGATCCCGCAGGGGCTTCAGGCGGTGGGACGGAATCAGTTCTATCTGGGTAAGCTCTCTTGATTGGCGAATCATCTCTTCAGGCCCGGCAGAATTCAGGAACGCTGTTTGCGGCTGAACGCTGAGATAGTTCTGTCGCTCTGCTTCATTCCCTGTCAACAAATAGGCTGCGGTGATACTTGAATCCACCAGGATTCGCATCACCAGATACGTTTCGCTCACCAGTTCATCGGGTGCCAATGCACAAATGGCCACAGCGTTTCTATGCACGGTGCCAAGAATCAAGCCGACCGGATGAGGAAGATGGCTGATTTGAGAATCAAGCAATTCCGCTAGCAGCTTGGCCTGAGCCTCGAAACAGCCTTCCAACTCGTACGTGAACTGAACCCCACCGAAAGCTGCGGTTTCATGCGGTGTTGTTGCCGTCTTCTGTGCTGTCATTGTATTTTCAGAGTAGTTGTTGTTTCCGTTTGTAGTTGATCGGATCTTGGAAAGCGAGCGGGAGCCTGCGCTCCCGCCCGCGCTGTTTTGCCTCTTGGCGTCCTTGAACTGTTCAGTCTTTACGACCGAACAAAGTCCGCGATGACTGCCGGAGCAGTCGTGTCGAAGCCGACCACGTCCAGCATGCCGCGGTCGTTCGGATCCGCGATCGTGAAGCCGTTGGAGGTCATGCCCACAACGACTGCCTTTGCGTCACCGACGAACTCGCTGCGATACTGGCGCAGGGCCTGTGCCGGGTGGATCTTGCCCGCCCACGTTTCGCTGTCGGTGTAGGTGATGAAACCCGACACGTTCAACTTGTTGCGAGCGGCCCACAGCATCGGCAGTGCGCAGTCCGTGCCACCCATCGGGATGGCTCGAACCTTCTCGATCACCGAATCCAGTCGCATGCGGGGCGACAGGACGACCCGGGTAATACCCGATTCGCCGCCACCCCACTGGCCACCATGGCCTCCCGCGGCTGCGCTGAAGGCGATGATCTCGCAGTCCGGCTCGGTGGCGGCGGTAACCAGAGCCATCGCCGCACTCGCCTCGCGGGCCGAGAGACACGATCCGGCGATCATCGAGCCGTACATCGAACCGCTGACGTCCAGTGCCAGGAGCACCGGCTTGCCACACGGTTCGACGTTCTGGAACGTGGCGTAGAACGCCGCGTCCAGGGCATCAATGATCTTCGACACCGGCTTCCAGGTGAGCGAACCCTTCTCGCCTTTGCCCTGGGCATACACCTTCTCGGCGATCAGGACCGCCATCGGGTGGACGCGGGCACGCTTGAGCACAGCTTCGTCGCCCAGCTTGCGGACAATCAACTTGGCCGCGTCGCTGAATGGCTGCACCAGGCCGATGCTGGTCATCTTGCCGAGGTTGCGGATCATGGCCGTCATCGGCATGCGCTGCAGCAGAGCGTCCCACACGGCGACTTCATTGAGCCACTGCGTCGGGATGGCTTCACGCGGCAGGTCATGCTCGGTGATCAGCTTCACGATCTCCCCCTTGCTCGATGCCTTCTTGGCCTGCTCGAAGGCGGCGATGAACTTCGGCAGTTCACCCACGGCAGCATACTTGGCAACACGGTCTTCACCGCGCACCTTGCGCTTCACTTCGCGTTCACCCAGCGGGTCTGCGCCTTGGGAAGCGGAACTTCCGCCCAGCATCCAGCGGAAGACCGCGTCGTGCTGGACCGACGGAGCCTTCGGGTGTGCGAGGCGGAGCAGGTCCGAGTGCGACCAGCCATCACGTTGCTGATACTTCACGGCCTGTCGGGCCAGGTCGTCAGCCTCGCGGCTGACATACCAGCGGCCCACGGCATTGCGCAGGCCTCGGCCCCAACCACGCAGAGCATTCACATACTCCGCGAAGTGGAACAGGTGCGTGCAGATGCGGCAGACCTCATTCAGTTTCTGGAAGGCGAGCGCCTTGGCTTCCGAATCGCCATGCGTTGCCACCAGCGCCAGAGCGAAGATGGCCGGATCGTTTTTCGGCGCCCGGCCGCTGTCGCTGATCTCAACTATGCGGTTCACGGCACGAACACCGTCTGCCTTGATGCAGCGAACCACGGCGTCGTGGTTCCGCTTCACCAGATCGCGTTCGCCGATGTAGTAAGTGCCACCTTCGGCACCAAGGATCAGGAAGCGATCGAACCGCGTCCAGTCATCCACTTCCCACGAATAGCCGCCACCCGAATTGCGGACCTGGGTGGAACCCAGAATCGGCCGCGACTGCGGCGTGGCGCGTCGGTTGAAAAGCTTTGCGTAGTTGATAGCCATATTGGCCTCCCTCTCGTTTTGTGCGCCGCCAACTTCGGTGCGGATTGTGTTTTGGAACTGCGGACAAGTTGGTAAGCGTGGGGATGGTTCGTTTAACAGACGAGATAAACCACACTGTTCGGCCCGCAGGAAATGATCTGACTAATCGCGGAAAAAAGTGATTCCGCTTGGCGCCGTCGTATCGTCCGGAGCGGAGGCAGCAGTTCTTAAAAGCTGTGTCCTGAACCGCACGGACAGAGGTCGTTGCGGCCGAGCCTCTCGGACAGCTCTTTGTTTCCGTGAACGACGCGCACACCGCGTTTCACCTGAGTTTCTGACGGGAAACCCTTGCGACGTTTGCTGGTGATTTCGAAATGCGATTCATCTGAATCATGAATGTGGTTTGCCATACGGCCTCCTGGTTTGAGGGTTGCGGTCGAGTTATCTCCGCCCGAGCGGAGATGAGATTGCAGATGGGCAAGGGATGCCGTGGAATTAACCCGCAAACAAATGCGGGGCTGCTCTACCATTGAGCTAGGCCGGCACATGGAGCCGGCCACTGGAGTCGAACCAATTACACGCGATAACCCACAACTTCGGCCCATCAAAGTGCGAGCGGGCAAGGAGCGATTTGGATAGCACTGTCGCTCTATCGAGTTGAGCTATTCGCGCCGAAGCGCGAAGGCGGATTTGAACCACCAACCTGCAGTGTCCGATAACCCACAATCTACGGCCCGCTGAAAGTGTTGGCACACGGCCAATACGACGGATAAGAGACGAACCGGGAATTACGTGCTCTGCCACTGAGCTACTCCGGCATCTGGAGCCGAAGGCTGGATTCGAACCAGCGACCACGCGCTTACAAGGCGATAACCCAATCCTGCGACCCGTCGAAAGTGAACGCAAATCGGGCAAGAGACCGTGTCGGATCGCAGGAGTCGAACCTGCAACTCCGGCTTACAAGGCCAGCGCTTTGCCATTTCGCTAGATAACCGACAACATTCGGCCCGATGAAATGAACGACGGACAAAGGGCGAGTTGGAAACCCAGCCACCTGGCGGCTGGGGCGGGATTTGAACCCACTCGTCCTTGCGGACTTCACCGATAATCCGAACTCAGCGGCCCGTCGAAAGTGGCACTCCCGATGAGAATCGAACTCATATCTCCCGGAAATCAATCCGGGCGTTCTATCGCCGTTGAACTACGGGGTGATCAGATGGACAAGTGGCGCCGCAGATACGGGGCTTTGCGAGCGGGATTCGAACCCGATTCGCTCGACTCTCGTCCAGCGGCTCTCTCACGGTGAGCAACCACCCCTTTGGTGTTGGCGCGATAACCTGCGAACTTCGGCCCATCGACATTGGGGTGACCAACCGGATTCGCACCGGCACAAACGCCTTCACGGGGCGTGATGCTGCTGATTACATCATGATCACCATAAAGGAGCTCCGCCCGGATTCGGCATTGACACCGCCTGGCTTAACTCAGAAAGCTGGGTTGGAAACGCAAACCATGAAAGCCGTTGCCATCAATGGAAGCCCGCGCAAGGGCGGGAACACCGAAATCCTTCTCAAGCAAGTCCTGGCGCCGCTGATGGCCGCCGGCTGGGAAACCGAGTTCGTCCAACTCGGCGGGGTTGACATCCGGGGATGCCGGGCCTGCTACCACTGCTTTGACACCAAGAACTCGCGGTGCGGCCAGAAGGACGAATTCTTCAACCATTGCATGGAGAAGCTGGTTGCGGCAGACGCGATCATCCTCGGGTCGCCGACCTACTTCAGCGATGTCAGCGCCGAAATGAAGGCACTGCTGGATCGTGCCGGCTTGGTGGCCATCGCCAACGGCGGTTTGTTTCGCGGGAAGATCGGTGCGGCGGTCGTGGCGGTCCGGCGCGGCGGCGGCACGCATGCCTTTGACACGATGAACCACATGTTTCTGATGTCGGGCGTCATCGTGCCGGGGTCCACCTATTGGAACCTCGGGTTTGGCTTGGACAAAGGCGAGGTTGCCAAGGACGAGGAAGCGGCGCGAAACATGGCGGACTTGGGCCAGACGATTGCGTGGCTGGGCAAGGCGATTCGCGAGAATGCCCCGAGCCGGCCAGCCGTGTGGGTGCGCGAATGAGTTCTTCTGAGGCGCGCGTTGGCCTTCACGCCGCTCACACTTCCCCCTTCTCACTTCTGACTTCAAACTGGAGCCCCGGGTCGGACTCGCACCGACGAATACGGGTTTACGAAACCCGCCCTGTAGCTGCTGAGGCACGGGGGCTTTGAAACTGGCGCTCTCACGTGGATTTGCACCACGAACCTCCGCCTTCGCAGGGCGGCGTGCAGAATCTGATTACACCTTGAGAGCAATTGGCATTGAGCCATCATTGGCATCCGTGATCGGACTCGCACCGATTAGGCCCGGCTTGAAAGACCGGCTGCTCGATCTGCTTTGCATTCACGGACGAGAGGGTTGCCGCAGAGGACAAGCACACAGAGTTGCTGCTCGCCGGCAGACATTAACTCTGTGAACTCGATTCCTCCGTGGCGCTTGAGACGCGCTAGCGGCGAAGCTTGCGCGTCTTGTAAGTGAGGAGCGGTCGCAACGTCGCGATGACGGACACGAGTCCGGCATCCACGAGGTCCGCGATCACCGCCTCGATGTTCTTGTAGGCATCTGGGGCTTCTTCGTAGAGCAGGTCGCGCTCTTCGCAGACGACACGGCCGCCCAGCGGCGTTTGCACCAACAGGGGGATGCCGAAGCGTTCGCGCATGCGGAGACGCGCTTCGCTGCGCGCCCACTTGCGGCCCGCACCGTGGGCCAACGACCACGCGTGGCTCTCGCCATCGCCCGTCGGCTTCACGACGTAGCTCAACGACCCCCGTGAGCCGGGGATGACCACCAGCTCCGCATCTGCATCCACCGCCCCTTTGCGGTGAACCCAAACATCCTCGCCATTGCTTTCGCAACGAGTGATGCTGTTGTGGCAGCCGTCCCAGAGGCATTCGGCTTCCGCACCAATCGTCGCAACAAAACGGCGAGCGATGAGTTCACGGTTCGCCTCGGCCCAGCGGACGGCCAGGTCGTGGCCCTGGAGGTAAGCCGCCGCGGCAAACGAATCCGCTTCCACGCCTTCCCCGAAGTGCTGCGCGACATGCTCGCGCAGAATGGACTCGCCCAACCCGCGTGACCCGCTGTGAACCAGCACCTGGAGTTGCTGTCGGCCCACACCCAGTGTGCGGAATTCGCGGGTGTTGAAGACTTCCTCCACGACCTGGAGTTCAGCGAAGTGATTGCCGCCGCCGATCGTGCCCAGTGCCAAGTCGAACTCTGTGGACTCCAGATCGTGCTCAGCGAGGAACTCGCTGACGTATTCATCCCACGGGTGTTCGAGGTTGAAGCGCAACGCGGCCCAGCGATCGAGCTTGGCGTCGCGACGAACCAGGTCCGTCTTGAACAGCGCCATTCCGCAGCCGATGTCACCACCAATGAGGTGCGGGTAGATCACGCCCTCGGTGACGAACGCGGCGCCGACCGGTGTGCCTTTGCCCGGATGCAAAACCGGGAAGCCGACCGCAAGGCGCACGCCATCCAGCTTTGCGGTGGCATAGAGCTGGCGCACCGCTTCGCCTTCGATCCAGCTTTGGGACGAGGCGAAAAGGCGCACCTGAGTTTCAGTCAGGGTGTTCATGTTTCCTTTCGTGCCTGCCCAAGCGGGATTGTGGTTTGATTGGTCCCCGAGGTTGGTAGCGCGCCAACGTCTCCTCCTTTTCAGGGAGGCGCTAATCTGCCTCAGCTACTCGGGGGCGAAGTTCGCCTTCCGTACATTGGTCGTCCTGCGCGGTAACGCTCCACGTTCTCTCGCTTATCAGGCGAGTGCTCTGCTTTTGAGCTACAGGACGGAAAATCGGCTCGAGCGGCGCACCTTGGCAACGCCGCTCGAGGTTTTGCTAATGATTAGTCCAAGAAGGCCACATTGCGCATCGTGCGGCTCTGGGTCTCCGTGTTCATCATGACACGGTGCCAGAACGGCAGCATGATGGTGGCATGGTCGGCATGGCTCACCGCGCCACGGGCATACACGCCCATGTCACGGCGCATCATGCGCC
>CAZWJC010000156.1:0-16885 GCA_964634255.1 uncultured Verrucomicrobiota bacterium
GAAGATGATCCCGGAAACCGGGGTCCCTTCCAGGGTGCTCAGGAAATAATCTATAGCATCGTCGCTTACGCCCGCGGGAAATACGGCGATTTTCTTCATATGCTGAAAATATTGCACGGCTTCGCGCTGATAGGCCATATGCCCGGTAAGGTCGATAACCTGTTTGCCCGACCCGGAATGTCCCTTTCGGGCGAGTTCCTCGACATTTACAAGCTGGGAGTGCTCGTGATCCCGACCAACCGGCCCGTCGCGCGCAAAGACGCCAACGACTCCGTTTACAAGACCCGCCGCGAAAAGCTCAACGCCGTCGTCAACGAGATCAAGAACGTCCACGCCCTAGGCCGCCCGATCCTCGTCGGCACGATTTCGGTCGAAGCCAGCGAGCAATTGTCGCGACTACTCCAGCGCGAGAAGCTCGTTCACTCGGTGCTCAACGCCAAGTACCACCAGCAGGAAGCCGAGATCATCACCCGCGCCGGCCAGCGCGGCTCGATCACCATTGCCACGAACATGGCGGGCCGCGGCACGGACATTAAACTGGGCCCGGGGGTGGCCGAGGTGGGTGGGTTGCACGTGCTCGCCACCGAGCGGCACGAGGCCCGGCGCATTGACCGGCAGTTGCGCGGACGCTGCGCGCGCCAGGGCGACCCCGGCAGCTCGCACTTCTTCATCGCCCTCGAAGACGACCTCATGCGCCTGTTCGGCTCGGACAAGATCGTGAAGTACATGGAGAAGATGGGGCTGGAGGAAGGCCAGGAGCTCGAACACCCGCTCCTGAACCGCTCCATCGGCCAGGCCCAGAAGCGCGTCGAGCAGCACAATTTCCAGATCCGCAAGCGCACGCTGGAGTACGACGACGTGATGAACAAGCAGCGCGAAGTCATTTACGGCTTCCGCAATGAGATCATCAACTCGGAAGACGTCCGCGACCGCCTCATGGACATCATGGAGGAGGTTGTCATCCAGAAGGTGCAGCAGTTCACCACCGCCGAGCAGGACCACAAGGATTGGAAGGTCCGCGGGCTGGCCGACTGGATAAACCTGAACTTCCCGCTCGGCGTTCCGGAAAAGGAGATCATCAAGGCCGCGGAGTCCGGCACGGAGAAACCGGTCGAGGGGTCCGTCTATGACGGCCTCAGTCCCGCCCAGTTCGCGGTTTGCACCTTCATCTCCGAGGCCGTGCGTCGGGCTTACGATCTCAAGATCAGCTTCGAGAACCCGGACCACCTCAAGACCGTCGAGCGCTTTACCATCCTCACCGCCATTGACCGGCTGTGGCAGGAGCATCTCTACGAGATGGACAGCCTCCGCTACAGCATCGGCCTGCGCGGCTACGGCCAGCGCGATCCGCTCATCGAGTACAAGGCCGAAGCGTTCAAGATCTTCGACGAGTTGATGGTCAACATCAAATCCGAGATCTGCCACAACATCTTCCGCAGCGCGACCAGCCTGCTGGCGTTCGAAAACTTCCTGCGGAATGTCCCGCAACAGACCTTGCACCAGTCCGCCAGCGCCTTCGGCGCGACGGCCGGCGCCCAAGCGGAAGAGAAGGCCAAGGCCAGCGACGTCGTCAGCGAAGCCGCCGCCGCCGTGGAGAAAGCCAAACCAGTCCGCACCGGACCGAAGGTCGGCCGGAACGACCCCTGCCCTTGCGGGAGCGGCAAGAAATACAAGCAGTGCTGCGGGCGATAGTCCCGCACATCCGCTTGCGGCCCGCTGCCGGTCTCGGAACTCCGTAGATTGGTAATACGGCCAGACGATTCCCGTCGAAGGTGGGCTGTGCCCTTGTCCGACTTTGGATCTTTGCGCAGAAAACCTCGGCGGTTCTCAACCACGGAAAGTCTCGACCAAGCCGCGCTTGGAATCTGCCACAGTCCGGCTAGATGGCTGCATGAGGCTCGTTCGCTATCCACCGTAACCCCGGGTCGCCAACGCCGAGACACTTTCTGGGCAAAGGGCAAAGCCATCTGAAGTCGCCGGGTCACTTTCTTCGCCCAACGCAAACGGTCATCGTGGCCAGCACTGCTCCCACGGCAATGCTCATGACTCCAAATACTCGCACGTCTTCCTTGGCGATCGAGGTAACTCTGCCCCGTAGTGCTGCTGGCGTCTTCGATCCACTCGGAGGCTGGTAGGTAAAGTCTTCAGCCCGAATCACCATCAAAACACCGCCAAGAACAAGAACGCATGAGAGCGCAATGAATGCTCCCTCGATTGAGTTGAGTGGACGCACAGTAAGATAGAGCTCACTTCTTCAGCGGTTGGGGAATCTTGATCGTGTCCCCGGGCTTGAGCCGGTTGAAATCCACGTTCGGATTCGCCGACACGATGGCGCCGATGGACACATCGTACTGGAGGGCCAGGCCCATGAGACTGTCGTGCTGCCCAAAGGCGTGGTTGCGCGTCGGCGTCGGCGGGGATGGCGGTTCGGGCGGAAGTTCCTGCCCCAAGGCGAGGGCATTGGCCTTGAGTTGTTCCAGTTCGATCCGCTTTAGCTCAATAAGCTTCTGTTCCTCGGTCAGGTCGTCGTTCTTCCGGATGCGGTCCTGCTCTTCTTTGACAACCTGCCGGATCTCGTAGAGGGCATCGGCCGAGGTGGGTTCGCCCGCCTGCTGCGCCTGGGCGTAGGCCTCGCGGTATTGCGTGTCGTGCAACCGCTGGTATTGCGCGTAACGCTCCTCCCCGAGCGCGAGCTTGATCGCAGCTTCACGCTGCTGCTCGAGGGTCGTGCGCTGCGCCGCAATGGCAGCTTCACTGGAATCTCCCAGGAGCGCGAGTTGCTGGTCATAGGTGTCGCGCGCGCGGAACAGGCTGCGAAATTCCTCCTGCGTGACGTTGAAGAACTGGAGCTGGGTGAGTTCCGCTCGCAGGGTCGAGGCGTTGGCCGAGAAGCGCAGCAGAAACTCCTCAACCTGCGCCGGTGTCAGCACGCGGGCAAGTTCCTCGCGGGTCTGTTGCCGGAGCTTCGCCAGTTCCACCGGATCCGGCGACTTGCCTTCCTTGCGCCGCGCCTCGACATATGCAGCGATGCGATCCTGCGAATAGCTGCTGATCTCCTGGAGGGCGTGCTTGACCTCGTTGGGCAACCCACCCAACACCGGCCCATCAAGATTCACCCCGGCCCGCGTCGGCCGTGGCAGGCTGATTTGATCGCCTGTTTCCCATTGCGGGCCGAGCAGGCTCGACAACAGCGTCCGGCGCTCGACGTCGAGCTCCCGAAGCTTCGCCGTCGCCACCGCCAGCACGTCTTCGTCCGGCACCGCCCGCCACCATTGCTGCTCGGGCGTAATGACCTCAGTGGCACGCCGCCGCGCGTAAAGCGCGTTCACGTCCGCGATGATGATGTCCCGGATGGTTTGCTCGGGGCAGCCAATGGCACGCAGGTTCGCGATGAACGTGGTGTAGTCGTCCGACTCCAGTTCGTCCCAGGAGAAGAACTGCCGGCGAAAGACGACGTTGGTCTTCACCTGGACCGATGCGTTGGTGGCAGCCGCCAGTTGTGTCCGCTCCGCCGCCCTGCGCGCTGCACGGGTGGAAAGCCAGGCGACGGCCAACAACAGGTTGGCCACCAGCGAGAGAATCAAGAGCACGCGCCAGCGCATAGGTTAGTTCCGGGCAATGACTGCCACAGGGAATGGAAAAACGCAATGCGCGAAAAGTTGCGCCGGAAGTGGTGGACCGCGCTTGTTCCCTCGGGCGCAGCGCGTGAGTTTGAGCGCGTAACGAGCACATCGACCGCCTCGTTCTCTCCCGAGCCGCTGCGAGCGGCAACCACTCGCGCCCGCTTGCAGCCGAACCGAAGCCCCGCGCGCGAAGATCGCGACCGCCGAACCGCACCACCGTCTCAAGGACGTGGCGTCAACCAAGCATCAACCCATTCCTTGCCACCAAACACCCAAATCGCCGCCGCCATCGCGATGTACGGCCCGTAGGGCAGCCGGCTCGACCATTCACGCCTCCCAAGCACGATCGCCGTGACACCGACAATCGAGCCGAGGATCGAGCTGGCCATGAGTGAGAACACGACCGCCTGCCAGCCCAGGAACGCCCCGATGCCCGCCATGAATTTCACGTCGCCCAGCCCCATCGCCTCCCGCGGCAGAATCAGTTCGCTGCCCAGGGCTTCCAGGTGCGGCACCTTCTCCGGGTCAAATTCGTCATCTCCCACGCGCAACTTCTCCGGGCTCACCGCCACCACCACGTCTTTGTAGCCGCGATCCACCATCTCGACGGTGCGCGCATGCACGCGAATGACATCGGAGCGGCGATAGAAAACCTCCTCGTACGGGATGCTTTTGTCCGGCAAGACCAGCGCGGTTTCCGAGAACACAATCTTGGTTTCCCCTTCCAGCGCGAGCTTCTGCCGGCCGAACATCAGCTTGCCCAGACGCAGGATCGCGTAAACGATTCCCGCTCCCACAGCGATCCCGAGAAGGCTTTGCTTGATCGAACCCGCGGTGCCTTTCTGGTCATGCAAAACCGGCAGCGCAAAGGAAATGATGAATCCCACCACCGCCCCGCCCAGCGTGATCTCGTCCGGGATGATGTAGTGCTCGAAGTCGATGAACGTCGCCACGATCAGCCCGGCCAAGAAGACGCAATACACCAGCGCCAGCCAGACCGATTGGCCACCGTAACCCAGCCAGACCGCCAGGAACACACAGCCCGTCAGCAGCTCCACGAGGAAGTAACGAATGGAGATCGGCGCGGCGCAGTTGCGGCAGCGTCCGCGCAGCCACAGCCACGTCACCAGCGGCACGTTCAGGTACCAGGGAATGGAATATTTGCAGTGTGGGCAGTGTGACGGCGGCGACACGATGCTCAGGTCGAGCGGCATCCGGTGGATGCACACGTTCAGGAAACTGCCGACCATGCATCCCCACACGAAAAACACCACCGACCAGAAATGGAACGGGACTCCCGCCCAAGTCTTGGCGTCGAAAATCGGCTCAATGCCCATATACGTGTTCCGTCAAAGCCCGCCGCATGATGTCCACCGGCGCAGGCCGCCCGGTCCAAATTTCCAGCGCCCGCGCACCTTGATACAGCAACATGCCCAAGCCATTGGCCACGCGGCAGCCGGCAGCTTTGGCGGCTTGCAGCAAGGGTGTCTCGGCAGGGCGGTAAATCATGTCGAACACCGCGCCCGCCTGGCGCAGATCAAACTGCCTCGCATCCAGGGGTGAGACATCGCCCGCCCGCAAACCCAGCGATGTCGCGTTGACCAACACGTCCACCCGTCCCGCCGGGTATCCAATTAAAACACCGCACTGCGGGAAGCGTTGCCGGATTTCCCGGGCGATCTCTTGCGCCTTCTCCCGCGTACGATTCACCAACGACAACTCCGAAACGCCATCCGTCGCCAACTTCAGCGCCGCCACCCGCCCTGCCCCGCCGGCACCAAGGAGCAGCACTCTTGCCCCGGAAAGCTCAACGCCCAAATCTTCGCGGAGCGACCGGGTAATGGCGTCGGCATCCGTATTGAACCCCTGCGACCGGAGCTTCCGCGGTTCGCCGGATACCTGCGCCAGCGGCAACCAGCGACCGTCGTCGGTTTGCGCCTCGAAGCGCACCGTGTTCACTGCACCCCAAGTCATCGCGGATTCGTCCAGAACATCCACCATGTCCACGGCAAGCAGCTTGTGCGGCACGGTGAGGTTCAGACCGACAAAGCGCATGGCCTTCGCGCCCGCGATGGCTTCACGCAATTCCTCCGGCGGCACTTCAAAGGCGAGGTAACGCCAGTTCAAACCCAGCGCCGTGAGGCCGGCGTTTTGCATGGCGGGCGACGCCGAGTGCCGGACCGGAAAGCCATACACCGCGCAGTAGCGCGTGGCGGCGTCAATCGGCGGTGGCGGCATGTCCGGCACGCGGGGAATGTAGGCAGCCCCGCGGGCGCTTCAAAGGCGAAAGTCACGCAAAGCATTGGCAACGGCCTGCGCCCTTGCTACCGTCCGCGGCCGGACAACTGAATGCGCTCATGAACCAAAACCTGATCTTGCCCCGCAACTACCAGCCGCTCCTCGGCGTCAAGGAAACCGAGAATGCCATCAAGGCCCTCAAGGATTTCTTCGAGCTGAACCTGGCCACCGAACTCAACCTGAGCCGCGTCACTGCGCCCCTTTTCGTCAAGGCCGGCACGGGCATCAACGACGACCTCAATGGCGTCGAGCGGCCCGTGGCATTTCCGATCAAGGACATGGCGGACGTGCGCGCCGAGATCGTGCAGTCACTCGCCAAGTGGAAGCGCCTCCAACTCGGCGTCCTCGACTTCGCGCCGGGCTACGGCCTCTACACCGACATGAACGCGCTGCGCCCGGATGAGACGCTCGACAACACCCACTCGATTTACGTGGACCAGTGGGATTGGGAGCGCGTCATCACGGCGGCGGATCGGAATGTCGAGTTCCTCCAGAAGATCGTCCGCAAGATTTACACGATGTTGAAGCGGGCGGAGCACTTCGTCTTTGAACGCTACCCGGCGATTCGCCCACAGTTGCCGGAAGAAATCACCTTCATTCACGCCGCGGAACTGCGCGCCAAATACCCGAAGCTGACGCCCAAGCAACGCGAGCAGAAACTCCTGCACGAGTGCGGTGCGGCATTCATCATCGGCATCGGTGGCGACCTTGGCGACGGCACGATCCACGATGGCCGCGCGCCGGATTACGACGATTGGTCCACACCAACCGGACGCGGGTTTTTGGGCTTGAACGGTGACATCTTCGTCTGGAATCCCGTGCTCAAGATGGCGTTCGAGTTGTCGTCCATGGGCATCCGCGTGGACAAGAAGGCGCTGCTCCGGCAATTGAAGATCCGCGGATGTGAGGAGCGGAAACAACTCTTCTGGCATCAGCAGCTCCTCAACGACGCAATGCCGCTCTCCATCGGTGGCGGCATCGGCCAATCGCGGCTCTGTATGTATTTCCTGCGGAAGGCGCATGTAGGCGAGATTCAAGCCAGCCTCTGGCCGGACGCGATGATCGCCACCTGTCGCAAGCACAACATCCCGCTGTTGTAGCCATTGCCTGCGGCTGGCAGATTGGGCGAAAGCATCGGACGAAATGAAGATCGCGTTTACCCCAGTGGTTTACGAACACGCCGCCCGGTTTGTGGGGCGGACGCCGTGGGAAGTGTCGCGCAATCCGGAGCTGATGTTCGAAGGCCATCGCCGCGCCTTCCTGGAATACCACCATCAAGTCATCTGCGTCGGCATCGACATCTACAACCTCGAAGCCGAAGCCTATGGGGCGAAGATCGAACCCTGCGAAGGCAACGCCATCCCTGCAATTCACGAGCCACTGCTTTCCTCGCTAGAAGACGGGCTCGCGCTCAAGCCGTTTAATCCTGAGCGCGACGGCCGCATAGCCATGTTGCTGGGCGTGGGGCAACGCTTGAAGCGCGTGTTTCCTGAGGCTGACGTGCGTATCCCGGTCGCGGGACCATTCTCGATTGCGTTCAACCTGCGAGGCATCTCGAACCTCTGTGAGGACGCCATCACGCGCCCCGAGGACACGGCGAAGCTCCTGATGCGGCTTGCCGAGAACCAGGTTACACTCTGTCGCGCTATCGCCGCCGCCGGTCTCGATGTCGCGTTCTTCGAGTCTGCCGCCGCACCGCCGATTCTTTCGCCGCGTCAGTTCCGAGAAGTCGAGTTGCCGGCGTTGAAGCGCATCCTGCACGTCGCCGCCGAGTGTGTCGGCCATCCCGTGCCGTGCATCATGGGCGGAAACACGTTTCCGATCCTCGACGAACTGCTTTCCACCGGCACCGGCTATCTCGCCTGCAATGTGGAGACGAACCAAACAGCGTTCGTGGCACGTGTGAGCCAGACGCATCCGCACGTGCAGATTCGGGTGAACCTCGATCCCGGTGTGGTGGCTTGTCCCGAACCGGAACGCATCTATCGCGGCATTGACCGCGTGCTGGAAATCATGGGCAGCCGCACCAACTGCGTGATGGGCACCGGCGCGATGCCGCTCGAAACCCCGCCGGAGAACATCCGGCTCATCCGGGAATACTTGGCCAACTGAAAATGAAGACGATTCCTCCCGAAACTCCTTCGGACCGCGACCAGTCCCTTGGTCGCAGCAGCCCAGCAGGCAATTCAATGTCTGAAGTCTCCGGCAATGCGCCGCTGGTCATTCCAACCGCTGCGCGCCGGGACGGACGCGCGGTCCAAAACCTCAGCCGCCGAACTTTCCTGCGAACCGCGGCTCTGGCTTCAGGTGCATTCGCCGCCAACCCCTTGCTTCTTTCGGGATGCGCGTTGATAGCAAGCAGGAAAGTCTCCCCCAGCAACCGCATCACCATCGGCGTCATCGGCACGGGACGGCAATCCGCTTACGCCAACATCCCCGGTTTCCTCCAAGAACCGGACGCGCAAATCGTCGCCGTGTGCGACGTGGATGCGTGGCGTTTGGCGAAGGCCAAGAAGCAGGTCGAGGATTTCTACGCCAAGCAGAAGGACTCCGGCAGCTTCAAAGGCTGCGCGGCGTTCCGAGACTGGCGCGAGTTGATCGCACGCAAGGACATTGACGCCGTGATGATCGCCACACCGGATCACTGGCACGTCCTCATGGCCATGGTCGCGCTGAAGGCCGGGAAAGATGTCGCCTGCGAGAAACCGCTCACGCGCAACATCGCCGAGGGTCGCCTGCTGGCGGACACGGTGAAAAAGCTGGGGCGAGTGTTCCGCACGGATAGTGAGTTCCGCTGCAACCGCGCCTGTCACCAGGCCGTGACACTCGTCCGCAACGGCAAGATCGGCAAGCTCCAGCGCATCCTCACCGCCACGCCCAAGGACAACACTATCGGCCCACAGCCGGACATGCCCGTGCCGGCAGAGTTGGATTACGACATGTGGCTCGGGCCCGCGGCGCAGAAGCCTTACACGGAGAAGCGCGTCCATCCGCGAAACGAAGACAAAGGCCGGCCCGGCTGGCTGATGATTCGCGATTATGCGGACGGCATGCTCGCCAACTGGGGTGCGCACCTGAACGACATCGCCATGTGGGCCAACGATACGGAGCACACCGGCCCGATCGAGATCGAGGCGACCGGCAAGTATCCGCCCGCCGGCAATCTCTGGGACGTGATCCAGGAATTCGATGCCCAGTTTCTCTTCGCCAACGGCGTGCGTCTGACATGCCAAACCACCGGCAAGCCGCTCATGCGCTTTGAAGGCACGGAAGGTTGGGTGCAAGTGGTCTATCCGACCGAGATCACCGCGAGCGACGAAGCACTGCTGAACTGGAAACCCGGCTCAGGCGACATCACGTTCCTACTCAAGAAGAGCGAGAAGAGCGACTTCCTCGATTGCGTGAAATCCCGTCAGCCGCCGATGTACACCGCGGAGGGCGGGCATCGCAACGCGTCGTTGTCCCACCTCGCCCTCGCCGCCGTGGACCTGGGCCGCAAGCTCAAGTGGGATCCCGCGACAGAGAAAGTCATCGGCGACGACGAGGCGAACAAGCTCCTCCAGCCAAAGCCGCAGCGCGCGCCTTGGGCAATCTGATTGTGTGCCCGCATACTTCTTCGTTCTAGCGCGCTCAATCCACCGGCCCCGGTCGGGTGATGCGCGGCGCGCTGGCAATCTTGGGACGGACGGCCAGCCACTCCACGCCTTGGAAGACCGGATCGGCTTCGGCACGCACTTCCTCATCGCCTTTGAACGGGCACATGGCGTCCACCCACACGATGAGCCGTTGCAGGCTCAGGTCGTCCACCTTCACGTCGTGATGTTGGCCGCTGGACACCAGCTCGATCAGCTTGCTGCGATACGAGAGCGCTGTCATCGGCGGCGGCGTGACGTAGGCTTTGGGATCCACGGTGCTGTAGGCTTCGACGAGCAGGCAGCCCGCGATGCCGAACCCCGGCGACGGTTTCTCCGGCGGCGCGTAGGGTTGTCCCCATGACGGTCGGCCGATCAACGTCAGGTACGGTTCCGTGAAGATCGGCGCGCTGGGGCGCTCGGTGAGGTCCAGCGTCTTGCGCCCCTTGCCGTCACCTTCGTGACACTTGGCGCAACATCGGTCGAGGACGGGCCGCACATAGCGCGGGTAGCTCACGGTGGTGTCGCTCCAAGGCGGCGGCGTGATGTCGCGTGGCGACTGCGCGAGCGCAAACGCGTGGTTGCGATTCTCCGCCGCCCGGCTGTGCGACTCGTGGCAACCTATGCAGCCACGTTGCTCGCCCGGCATCACGCCAACAAAGCTCCGCATCGTCTGGAGCGCGCGCTGGCGTTCGTCGAGCAACTGGAAGTGGAGCGGTGTCCCCGGCGGCACGCGCAACGCCACCGAGCCGTCGGCTTCGATCGGCACGGTACCGAGCAGGCGCTTCACGCCTTCCGATTGCACGGCCGACACGACCGGCCCGGTGGAGATGTAGGGGCGCTTGTACCAATACGTGTAGGTCTTGGGATCAATGGTAAAGACACGCAGGAACTTCGCCTTCCCTTCCAGCTCCGGCGGCGCACCTTGATAGACACGCGTGCTGAAGACAACGCCGTCTTTGGGCGACTCGTTCTGCGACGGCCACGCCACGCGATCCATGATCAACGGCGGCGTGGGTCGCGCCTTGAGCGGCAGCGCGTGGAGGATTTGGTGCGCGCCCTCGTAAATTAATTCGCGATTGCCTTCCACGTCCATCAGGTAGAGCCGGAACTTCCCTTCCCGTTCCGCCGAGACGAGGAAATCCTGTTCGCTGAGCGGATACGGTGAGTAGTAAGCCGGGTAGTTGCCGCTCGCGTGGTAGCGCGGCGATTCGACAGGATCGGTCGGACCGTTGCCGCACTCCGGCCATTCTACGTCCGCGGTGACTTTCGTCAGCCCCCACGGGAAGTTGAAACCCTGGTCAGGATCCACGATGCCCACCGAACCTTTGAACCATTGATGATGCGCGCTACCGGTGAACATCACGCGCCGGCTGCCCGGAATGCCGCGCACGTCCTTCATCACGTCCGGCCAGACGCTCTGGTTGCCCCAGAACATGAGCACCTGCGTGCCGTCGGGATTCACCGTCCAGAGCTTCTGCGCGCGCCATAGTGGCTTATCGGTGTATTCCCAGCGCGTGTAGATCACCCGGCCGTCGTCCATCACGGACGGCAGGTAATCGGGCTCGTTGTTGGCTGAGACGAGATAGACGTTGCGGCCGTCACCGTCGCAGCGGGCCAGCACGAATGCGCTGGTCGGCGGCATGCAGCGCACGTAGGTATGCCCGCGCGTGGTCGAGAACAACAGGTGGCCATCCGGCAGGTAGATGGGATCGAGGTCGTCAAACGGGCCGTCGGTCAGTTGCCGCAAGCCGGAGCCGTCCACGTTGACTTCGTAAAGGTGAAACGACTTTTCGTTGTGCGGCTTGAAGCAGAACAACACGCGCTGGCCATCGAAGGAAAGGTCGGGCCGCCAGAATGCTCCATGCAGCGGCGACTGGGGTGCGAGCTGCCGCAACTCGCCGTCGGGTCGCAATCCCGTCAACGTCAGCAACCGCGCGCCGGGCACGGCCATGTAACCGAGCCGATGCCGCGTCTCGTGCGGCCACTCGGAACCCTGCGGGAGCGGCATGTCCACGAAGAGCACTTTGTCGAAATCCACGGCGGGATTCTTGAACGCGATCCGACGCTTCACGTTGCGGACTCGGAAGTAAAGCTGCGTGGCTTGAGCTTGATCCTCGTTCAGGCCGGCGGTCTGCGCGTCCTTCTCGAGTTTGACCAACTCGGCAAGCTCGTTCGTAAAGGCGACGCTTCCGCGATGCGCCACGCCAATCCGGGCGGCCAGTTCCCGCGCCCAACGTATCTCCGCTTGGACGCGGCTGGCCGTCACAATGCCGTCGGCTTGGTGTAGCCAATCACGTTCGAGCGCCGCGCACGCTTCGGCGGACGCCAAGCGGCGCGTGGCAGGCGTCTCCGGCTTAATGTATGGCGCGACGGGCTCGTGCTGGACCGGCCGCCACTGAATCCGCGGCCCCGCTTCCAGGATGAGTTCAATCCACTCCGGCGAAAACCGGGCCGCGTCTCCCTGCGCCACAAGGCGGTCGTAACGCGCCTTGATCTGATCCGCCTCAGCCCACTGACGACGCGCGTCGGCCGATTGCTTTTGCCACTGGTGTTCGGTTAGCGGTTTGTATTCGAGGAGCAGGTCCATGAGGTGGCCCGCCAGCTTGAGGATCGCGCCGTCGTCCGTCGAGGTCAGGTAATCCGCCGGCCGCAAGCGCGTCCACTTCTGGAAACTCTCGGACTCAGCAGGGAAGCTGGCGCGCAGCTTGGCTTGCAGGGCGGTGGCAAAGTCATCATCGAGACCCTGGCCCGATTCGGCAAGCTTACGCCGCACGTTCACCAGCGTTTCGGCGAATGTGCTCGCCGGTGAATACAGCCCGCCGAGCGCGGCTTCGATTTCCGTGGCCCGTTTCGCCAAGGCATCCGCACCCGCGCGATAGAGGCCGGCGATTTCATCCGATGACAACGCAGCGGCGTAAATGCGCAAGTCGTCCAAGCCGCCCTGGAAATGTTCCGCCCCGCCGCCCATAGAGCCGATAAAGGCCGTCACCTCGGGTTGGATCGCGATCTTGCCGGGCCGCGGCAGCGAGCCGATCTCGCGCCCGTCAAGGAACACCCGCATGACTTGCCCGTCAAACGTGGCCGCACAATGATGCCACGCGCCGTCCATTACCTGCGCCGGTTCGATCGGCGCATCGCATTCGACGTAGCCGCCGATGTTCAGCCCGAGCGATAGGACGCGGCCATCCTCCTGGAACGAAAACAAAAGCCGGCGGGGACACTCTTGGCGGAAGACCTCCCTAAAGGAACTCAGGTCTGCGGGCCGCGTCCACGCCGAAATCGTGATGGCCGGCAGTTCACTCCCGCGCAGCAGACCGTGCACACCCACGGCATGCGCGCCGCGCAGGTTCAGCGCGTTCCCGTGAACGCCGCGCGAAAGCGCCACGGGACGTTTGAGCGACACGTCCAACGTTTCGCTGCCCGACGCCTCGCGCAGAACCGTGGCGCCGGCCGCCTCGTCGAAACTCCAGTACGCGAGCAAGGGTAGACCAGCCGAAGCTAGAGCTGAGAGATTACTTTCTTGCGCCACCATCATTCCCCCAAAGACGGCGCAAGTCAGTCCAATGAACTTTGCGATACGTTTCATGGTCTTCTGATTACCAGGGGGATATTCCACACGCCGGACGCCCGGTGGCAAGACCTTAAACCGGGACTCGTCTACCTCGTTTCAAGCTTGTCGGCGAAGCGGGAATCAGCCACAGCGAAGGTACTTGCAGCCTTCGGCCAAAGAGGCTTACTTTCCATCGCGTCACCGAATTACTATTCCAGTTCAACATTCAGAACCATTTACTAAATACTTCTCAATGAAAGCATACTTACCCCTTGGCACAGTCCTGTTGGTCGCTGGATCGCTCTTGGCCGCGGATCCCAGCCCGAAGGACGAAGTCACCGCCGCCGCAAAGAAGCTTGGGCAGAAAGCGAACTATAGCTGGACGACCACCGTCGTCGTGCCGGAGGGCAGTCGCTGGCGCCCCGGTCCTACCGAAGGCAAGGCGGAGAAGGACGGAGTCACGCATCTGACGATGACCTTCGGGGAGAACACGTCACAAGCTTTCATTAAAGGCGAGAAGGCCGCGGTCACCAATCCCGACGGCGGCTGGCAATCGCTCGCCGAGTTGGAGAACGCTGAAGGGCCTGGCCGCTTCTGGGCGCGCATGCTTCGCGGCTTCAAAGCCCCTGCAGCCCAAGCCGCTGAAATGGCTGCGGACGTGAAGGAGTTGAAAAAGGACGGTGAGGCACTTGGCGGGGAGTTGGCCGAGACTGCCGCGAAGGCCCTGCTCACCTTCCGTCCCCGTGGGGATCAAGGTGATGGACCAACGGCGAGCGACGCCAAGGGATCAGCCAAGTTCTGGATCAAGGGCGGCGTACTCGCCAAGTACGAATTCAAGGTGACAGGAAAAGTCAACTTCAACGGCACCGACCGCGACGTGGACCGCACCACCACGGTTGAAATCAAAAACGTCGGCTCGACGAAGGTGGAAGTGCCCGAAGAGGCCAAAAATAAGCTCAACTGAGCGCCTGCGGCGCAGCCCTACAATTCCACGACCGTCGCCTTGCGTTGCGCGAACCGCAGCCAGGTGCTGTACCCCATCTCCCGGGCCAGTTGCACAGCCTCGGCGAAACCCGTGCCCACTTCCTCCGGCGCATGTGCGTCTGAGCCAAACGTGATCGGCACGCCTGCTTGGCGGGCGAGTTGGAGAATCTCACGGCTGGGGTATATCTCGCGGCACTCCTTGCGCAGCCCGGCGGTGTTCAGTTCGATGGCGCATCCATGCAGTTTCGCCGTGTCCAGAAAGCGGCGATAGAGTGGCGCGCAGTCGCGCGTGGGACGATGGCCGAACTTCTTGGGCAGATCGGCGTGCCCGATAATGTCGAACAGTTCCGTTTCCGCGGCCAACGTGAGGCGTTCAACATACACCGACCACACCTCCCACGGGTCGCGCTTCTTCCACTCGGAGAGCTTGTGCGGATTATCCACCGCCCAGCCGTCCGAAACGTAGTGCACCGAACCGATGAAGTAATCCCACGGATGACGCACGGCGAGGCCGCGAATCCACTCCTCGTGGCCTGGAAGGTAGTCCACCTCGAGACCGAGGCGAATGATGAGCTGTGGGAAGTCTCGCTGCGCCTGACGGACCTTCGCCACGTATTCGTCTAGTTGGCTGTCCAATACCCGCCAATCATCGAAGTCGTCCTGCCGCATGGGCGAATGTTCGGAGAAACCGATCTCCGCAATGCCAACCGCCAACGCCCGTTGCGCATAGTCGCCCGGCTCGCCCACCGCGTGGCGGCAAAGCGGCGTATGCATGTGATAGTCGGCCGGAAATGACATGCGGCCAGTGAACTCGAAAGCGTGGCCCGACGGAAGGGAAAAGTCCATCTGCGGCGACCTTCTCCCAATCCCCCGGGGTTGGCTTTACTTTACGCTGAACACACATGCCCCGTCCCTTGCGCCAACCTTGATCTTCTCCCCCGGCGTGAACTCGCCTCCCAGCAACTTCGTCGCAAGCGGGTCTAGCAACAGTTCTTGAATTGTGCGCTTGAGCGGGCGGGCGCCAAATTGCGGGTCGTAACCTTCCTTGGCGATCAGCACCTTCGCGGCCTTGTCCACTTCAAGCGTGAGTTGCTGCTGCGCCAGTCGCTTGTTGAGCTGGGCCAACTGAATGTCCACGATCTTCGCCAGCTCGTCTTCGTCAAGGCTCTGGAAAATGATCACATCGTCCACACGGTTCAGGAACTCCGGGCGGAAGTGGCGCTTCAGTTCGGCCATCACCTTGTCCTCCATTGCGGAGCGCGCGCCGACGGTCGTGCGGCCATCCATGAAATACTCCTGGATGATCGGCGAGCCGAGGTTGCTGGTCATGATGACAATGGTGTTCTTGAAATCCACCGTGCGGCCTTGGCCGTCGGTGAGACGCCCGTCGTCGAGCACTTGTAGGAGCACGTTGAACACGTCGTGGTGCGCCTTTTCGATCTCGTCGAACAGGACCACGCTGTAAGGCCGGCGGCGCACGGCCTCGCTCAATTGGCCGCCTTCTTCATAACCGACGTAGCCCGGCGGCGCGCCAATGAGCCGCTGCACGGAGAACTTCTCCAGATACTCGCTCATGTCTATCCGCACCATCGCGTTCTCGTCGTCGAACAGAAATCCGGCGAGGGCGCGGGCGGTCTCGGTCTTGCCGACGCCGGTCGGCCCGAGGAAGATGAACGAGCCGATGGGGCGGTTCGGGTCCTGCAACCCGCTGCGCGAGCGGCGCACGGCATTCGACACGGCAGTGATCGCTTCCTTCTGGCCAATGACGCGCTGTTGCAGACGCTCTTCCATCTTGAGCAGCTTCTCGCGTTCGCCTTCGAGCATACGGCTGACGGGAATGTGCGTCCACGCCGCCACGACCTCGGCGATGTCTTCATCGGTCACTTCTTGGCGCAGCAATGACGTGCGCGCGGCCTCGGCGGATTGCTTTTCAATCTTACCGAGTTTCTTTTCGAGCTCAGGAATCTTGCCGTATTGGATTTGCGCGGCGAGGTTCAGGTCGCCTTTGCGCTGCGCCTGTTCCAGCTCGATCTTCGCCTGCTCCAATTGCGACTGTACCACGCTGACCGCGTTGACGGCGGCCTTCTCGTTCTGCCACTGTGCCGTCAGCGCCTTGGATTTCTCCTTCAGGTTCGCCACCTCGGCGTCGAGCTTCTTCAGGCGCTCCTTGCTCGCCGGGTCCTTCTCCTTCGCCAGCGAAGTGCGCTCGATCTCCAACTGGAGAATCTGCCGGTCGAACTGATCGAGCTCGGTCGGCTTGGAATCCAGCTCCATCTTGATGCGCGACGCCGCCTCGTCCACGAGATCAATCGCCTTGTCGGGCAGGAAACGGTCGGAGATGTAGCGATGCGAGAGCGTCGCCGCGGCCACCAGCGCCGAGTCCTGAATGCGCACGCCGTGGTGCACTTCATAACGCTCTTTCAGTCCGCGCAAGATGGCGATGGTCGCCTCCACGGTGGGCTCGCCCACCAGCACCGGCTGAAAGCGCCGCTCCAGCGCCGGGTCTTTCTCGATGTATTTCCGATACTCGTCCAGCGTCGTCGCACCGATGCAGCGCAACTCACCGCGCGCGAGCTGGGGCTTGAGCATGTTGCCCGCGTCCACCGCGCCTTCGGCTTTGCCCGCACCGACGATCGTGTGCAACTCGTCAATGAACAGGATAATCTTGCCCTCGCTGGAGGTGACTTCCTTGAGGAACGCCTTGAGCCGGTCCTCGAATTCGCCGCGGTATTTCGCGCCGGCGATCATCGCGCCAATATCCATCGCGACCAGACGCTTGTTCTTGAGCGACTCCG
>CAZWJC010000157.1:0-16831 GCA_964634255.1 uncultured Verrucomicrobiota bacterium
ACCGGCGGCCCTGCCTCCGTCAGCCGGTTGGGTTTCAAGACCATGATACTTGAAAGTGTTCTGGCGCACGGCGCGCAAGGTGGTGTCGAGCTCAGCATCCACGCGCTGGCGTTGTTCGGCGGTGACGGGCAGCTGATGGTCCTGCAGGCCGCCCGCCCACTCGGTGCTGCCGAGCATTACGCCGCCAAGGCCGAGACTGTAAATGTCGGCATCGCCTTCGCCCGCGAAGGTCCGCCAAGCCAGCGCCCAGCCACGCACGGTGTGTTCGAGGTGATACCCGCCGCCACCCGCCACGAGGACCGGCTTGCCAAAATCCAGAAGCTGTTGTGCCACCTCCGCCACGACGTTGTTGGTCATCATCAGGTGCGTCAACGGGTCGCCCGCCAGGATGTCCATGCCGAGTTCGACGACGATGACATCGGGGTTGTACGCCTTGAGCAGCAGAGGAACGATCGACCGATACGCGCGCAGAAAGGCGTCGTCAAAGGTCCCGGCGGGCAGAGGGATATTGACGTTGAACCCCTCTCCGGGCCCTTCGCCGATTTCGTTTTCGAAGCCCCCCCACGGATAGAGGGTTCTGCCACTCTCGTGCATGGAGATCGTCAGCACGTCGTTGCGGCGATAGAAGAAGTCCTGCGTGCCGTCGCCGTGGTGCGCATCCACATCCACGTAGGCCACGCGCTTGCCGGCGGCGGCCAAGCGGTGGCAGGCGAGGGCCACATCGTTCAGGAAACAGAAACCGCCCGCGTGTTCGGCGAAGGCGTGATGGAAGCCGCCGAGGAGATTGAAGGCGATGTCCGCTTCGCCCGCGAGCAGGAGTTCCGCCGCGGTCAAACCAGCGCCGCATGCCCACGCGCCGTAGTCGTACATGTCCTTGAACACCGGCGTGTCCATGCCGCCGAGCCCCATCTGGAAACCGGCGGAGGTCAGATCCCCGGCTGCCGCCCGCTGGAGTTCGGCAAGGTAGCGCGGCGTGTGGAGGAGTTCGAGTTCGGCGCGGGAGGCTTTGCGAGGTGGAACTTCGATGCGACCGGGACCGCCCAGAAGCCCAAAGGAAGCAAGGCGGCCGCGGGTTTGGCCCGCGCGCTGCGTTTTAAATGGGCAATCGGCCGGATAACTGAACGCCTCAGTTTCCGGCGAATAAACAAATGCCAGTTTTCGGTCGCTCATCCGCTTGACGGGAGGGCGTCGGATTGTTCAGAGCCCGCGCCCCCGCCCCGTCAGCAGCGCCTACGCGAATTCCAGGTCGTAGTGGTAAACGTTGCCGACGAGCTTACTGCCAATCTTGCATTCTGCCTTGTTGAACACCGCTTGCATGGGCTTGTTCTCGACCAGCACCTCCGCGGTGAAACCGCCGATACCGTTCCGGCGGGCGATGCGCATGAGATGCTTGAGCAGGAACGTGCCGATGCCGCGTTGCTGCCACTTGTCATGCACCGTGAAGGCAACCTCGGCCCGGTTGGTCTTCGGGTCGAGATAGTAGCTGCCGATCCCGATGATCTGCTCACCGTAGGTCTCGGGCAGCACGCCGACGATGCAGACGTCGTTGCGGTGGTCAATGTAGGCGAAATCTTCGATCTGCCGGCGCGGCACGACACCGTCTTTGACGGCCTGCATGAACCGGTAGTAAATGGACTGTTGCGAGAGCCCGTAGAAGTGCTCACGCATGCGCGGCACGTCCGTAGGGTGAATGGGGCGGAAGAGAATCTGGTTGCCGTCGTTCGTGAGGAACGTGGTCCGCAACTCCTTCGGGCCGACAATGATTTTGCCTTCCTTCTCAGCGAGCTCGGCGGCGAGATACTTCGCCTCGATGGCCTCGCGCAGGAGTTGTGCGCGGAATTTCGGGTGCGCGATGCTGATCAGTGCCAGCGCGCGTTCGGCGACGCTCTTGCCGTGCAGATACGCCGCGCCATATTCCGTGACAATGTAGTTGACGCCCGCCCGCGTGGTAACGACGCCCGCCCCGGGGCTGAGTCGCGTCACAATCCGTGAAACCTTGCCATCCTGGGCCGTGGAGGGAAAGGCGATGATGGCCTTGCCGCCTTTCGCCTTCGATGCCCCGCGGTTGAAATCCACCTGCCCGCCCACACCGGAGAAGAACTTCGTCCCGAGCGAGTCCGCGCACACCTGACCGGTGAGATCCACCTCCAACGCCACGTTCACCGCCACCATCTTGTGCTGCTGGCTGATGATGTAGGGATTGTTGACGTACTCCGTCGGGTGGAACGAGAAGACCGGATTGTTGTCCACGTAGTCGTAGAGCCGCTTGGTCCCGAGACAGAAGCTGGCCACGATCTTGCCGCGATCCAGCGTCTTGCGCTTGCCCGTGACAACGCCTGCTTCCACCAGCGGGATGATGTCGTCGGTGATCATCTCGGTGTGGATGCCGAGGTCCTTCTTGTTCGTCAGGAAGGCGAGCAGCGAATGGGGGATCTTGCCGATGCCCAACTCCAGCGTCGCGCCGTCGTCCACCAGGGCGGAGATGTACTCGGCGATCTGCCGCGTTGTATCCGTAACCTCCGCGGGCGGGACTTCGAGGATTGGGTCTTCGCTCGGCACGAGGGCGTCAATCTCCAACGCGTCAATCAGCGAATTGCCGTGCGTCCACGGCATGTTCGGGTTGACCTGCGCGATGACGAGCGAGGCATTCTCCGCGGCGCTCTTCACGATATCCACGGACACGCCGAGGCTGCACATGCCGTTCTCGTCCGGCGGCGTGACCTGGATCAGCACGGCGTCCAGCGGCAACTGGCCCGAATTGAACAGGCGCGGGATATCGGAAAGGTGGATCGGCGTATAGTCGCCCAAGCCTTCCTGGATGATATCGCGCACGTTCTCGGCGATGAAGAACGAGTTGATGCGAAAGTACTGCGTCAGCTCGCGGTGCGCGTACGGCGCTTCGCCGAAGGTGAGCAGGTGGACAATTTCCGTATCGGGCAGTTCGCGAGCGCGCTGCGCGAGGGCGTGAACGAGTTCCAGCGGCTCCGCGCAGCCCGTGCCGACAAACACACGCTGGCCCGGGCGGATCTTCTTGACCGCCTGTTCGGCCGTCATGACCTGCGAAGCGTACTTCTGCTTCCAGGCCGGATCGTAATTAATGAGAGACTTCGTCATGGTCATGGTTGCCAATGCCGGCCAGGCTCATCCGGGCGTCTGCGACGTACGCCTGGGTGCCGACGGGGCCGACGATGAAAGGATTGATGTCCAGCTCCATGATCCGCGGATAATCCGTGGCGAGCTGGCTAATACGTTGCAGGGCGCTGGCGATGGCTTCGAGGTCCACCGGCGCCTGACCGCGCGCGCCCTGGAGCAACGCGTAGGAACGCGTGCCTTTGAGCATCTGCATCGCTTCGTCCTGGGTGATGGGCGCGAGATAAAACGTCACGTCCTTCATCACCTCGACGAAGATGCCGCCCAGACCGAACATGAGCAGCGGGCCGAAATTCGGATCGCGCGTCATGCCGAGGATGACCTCGCGCCCACGCGTGCCCATCTTCTCCACGAAGGCGCCGCGCAAGTGCGCGTTGGGGGCGCGACGCTGGATCCGGACCATCATGAGATCGAAGGCGTCACGGACCTGCTCGGCGTTGGCGAGATTGATGCGCACGCCGCCAAAGTCAGATTTGTGAATGATGTCGGGCGAGGAAATCTTTAGCACCACCGGGTAGCCGATGCGCTCGGCAATGTCCACAGCCTCGTCCGCATTCCGCGCGATCTGGCCGTCGAGAATGTTGAAATCGTATGCCCGGAGAATTTCCTTGGCCTCGACTTCGCCGACCTGCTTGTTGCCGCTCCGGACGTGCCACTGGATCACCCGCTCCACGCGGCGGCGGTTTACGCCGAAGCGCGTCACCACGCGCGGCGGACGGTTCCGCCAAGCCGAGTAGTCACACATCGCTTTGAGCGCAGACACCGCGCGTTCCGGCGACGGATAATTGGGAATACCCGACGCCATCAAGTGATCCGTGGCGGCGGAAACCAACTCGCCACCCATGAACGCCGCGAGCACCGGCTTCGTGCCCTTGTGCGCGGCAGACATGCGCTTCGCCAACTCCAGCGGCTGCGTCATGTTCTGCGGCGTTACGAGCACGATGATCCCATCAATGGTCTCGTCCTGCTGCACCAACTCGAACGCCTTCATGTAGCGGTCCGGATCGGCATCGCCAATGACGTCCACCGGATTGCCCACAGAGGCCGCGGCGGGGAGCGCCTCGCGCAGCTTCTGGCGAATCTCCTCCGACGGCGGCACCATGCGGAGACCGATGGTTTCAGCGGCGTCGGCGGCCATGATGCCCGGCCCGCCCGCATTCGTGATGACGCAGACGCGGCTGCCGCGTGGCAAGGGTTGCGCCGCGAACGCCCGCGCGAAGTCAAAGAGCTGCTCGAAATTCTCCGCCCGGATGACGCCCGCGCGCTTGAACGCCGCACCGTATGCCATGTCCGCGCCCGCCAGACTGCCGGTGTGGGATGACGCTGCCTTCGCACCGGCCTGCGTCACGCCGACTTTCAGAATCACCACGGGCTTGATGCCCGCCGCTTCTTCCGCGACCTGCAGGAATTTGTTTCCGTCCTTGATGTTTTCGAGATAGCTGGCGATGACCTTCGTGTCTTTGTCCTCCGCGAGCGCCTGGAGGAAATCCGCTTCGTTGAGGTCCGCCTTGTTACCGATGCTGATGACTTTGCCAAGGCCAAGCTTCTCCCGCACGGCCCAGTCGAGGATGGCCACGCAGAGAGCGCCGGATTGCGAAATGACGGAGATGTTGCCCACCGGCGGTTGCGACGCGGTGAACGTGGCGTTCATGCGGTGGTGCATGTTGAGGACGCCAAGACAGTTCGGCCCCATGAGACGCACGCCGGCGTTCATGCAGAGGTCCACGAGTTCCTGTTCGAGCGCAGCGCCGGCAGCGCTGACTTCCTTGAACCCGGCCGTGATGACCACGACGGCCTTGGCGCCCGCGCGAATCGCGCTCTCGATGCCCGCCTTGACGGCCGGCGGGGGCACCACCACCACCGCCATATCAATGTTCTTGCCGTAGGCCTCGAGGCTGGCGTGGCACTTCAAGCCGAGCACGTCACCCGCCGAGGGATTCACCGGCACGATCGTGCCTTGGTAGCCACCGTTGATGAGGTTGGCGACGACCGCGTGGCCCACCTTGCCGGGACTCCGCGACGCCCCGATCACGGCCACCGTGTTTGGATAAAGCAGCGACTCAAGCATAACCCATCAATCGAAAAACTGACTGTCCACTCCGCGCGATAAACATCCGGCGCGTTCTCAAATCTTCCCATGCATCCTCTGCCCCCGCGCCCATCGCTCCACCTGAGCCGCGCGGTTCCGAAGCGTCTCCGCACTTCACTCCATTTCGAGTTTCAGAGGCCGTGCCACAATCTGGATTTCCGCGGAAGCGCTGCCTTGCCCCTCTTTGGCAAAGGTTCACCATTTTTTGCGCAAACCCGCGACGCGCCGGCCCCGGGCCCTCCAAAGGATTCCCTCCTCTCACGCCAATCCGGAACGCGCCCCGATGACAACCCACGCCGCGTCAGCGTCCCAACAACTGCGAGCGATATTGCGTCGGGGACTGGCCGACGATCTTCTTGAAGACACGATTGAAATGCGTCAGCGATTGGAAGCCGACTTCGAATGCGATCTCGCTGATGCGCAGGTTGGGATTCAACAGCAGGTTTTTGGACTTCTCAATGCGCACGCGCGACAGGTAATCGGTGAAGTTGATGCCGGTCACCTTCTTGAACATCTTGCAGAAATAGAAGGTGCTGGTATTGACCGCTTTCGCCACCTGCCCCAACGAAAGGTCCTCCGCCTGGTGCTCGATGATGAATTCCTTCGCGCGGGTGATCACGGGCGGCTCCGTGTTCCGATGCTGCACCAGCACCTGGTTGCTGATCATCGAAAGATGTTGCGCGAAGATGGAGAGCAGCTTGATGACCGATTCGTGCTGGCGCGGCGAGATGACCTTGGTCTTGAAATACGCTTGCTTGAGACGCGCCCGGTCCAACGGCAATCCCCATCGCTCCAGCAACCCGGCGGCACGCTCGAACTGGGCTTGTGTGGGCGGCTTGCGAAACACTTGGCCGGTCTGGAGAAACCCGATCACCTGATCGCCCAACCGCACCGGCACGGCCGTGTCACTCAGCCCCGCAAAACAGTTCATCGTATGCGCACCGACCACGGCGGCATCAGCGAGCCGCTCCTGCACCTGCAGACAGGCGGCGCACGACCGGCTTTTCTCGGACATCAAATCGCAGAACGGACTCTCGTTCCGCTTGCCGTGGTGCGCGAGCCGCCAGGATTCAACCGGGCGTAACGACACGAGTAACCCCGTGGCCTCGGAAAAAGCTTTCTCGTAGTCTTGGTAAACCTTGGAACTGGTGAGCGCCTCGATCAGATTGCGACTTTCCGCGGCGGGCATCACGGTGACTTTCACCCGGGCTCCGTTGGCACCCAAGGGCGGCGCATCGCAAGTCACCGGCGCCGGGCTGCGCCGCGTGGCGCGCCGGGAGGGGTGGTTCTCGACCGGATTACGCTCTTGCCCAGAGACCGGCTGGGCAATAGTTGGTTGCATGACACCAAATTAGGCGAATGTCCGCAACCTCACAAGCACCCAACACCACTTTCTCGCAGGTCACGCCAAGAAAACTTTACCGTTTCTTTACCGTTTTTTACCGCTTTGTGATTCAACGCGGCTGACGGCGACAACGCGTCCAGAAGCCCAGCAGGCAGGCACCGACCCATCCCAAGAGGAGGGGCTTTGGCTCCGGCACCGGCACCCACTGGACGGCACGGGTTCGGTTTAGTGCGTCCATCGCCCAGCCGACGATCACCCCCTGATCGTTGATGCCAAAGGCGGAACTGTACAGGCCGCCCAAGGTTCCGAGATTCGCCATCTCCGAGCCGTCCCAGACAAATGCAGCGTAAGTGCCACTCAGCAACCCTGCCGCACCGACCACCCACCCTGCGTCGTTCAGCCCGTATGCCCAGCTCTCCTTGCCCCCAAGCGTTCCCAGATCAAGCACCGGGCTCGAGAGTTTCCCGTCCCAAAACGCGGCACGGTTTTGGATTAGTCCTTGCGGAATGCCACTTAGAACGATCTGTCCGGCGTCATTTGCCGCGTACGCAGTCGTCCAACTGCCACCCGAAAGTCCCCCGAGGTCCACAATCTCGGTCCCAGTCCAAAGCGTCGCGCGTCTCTTGCCCGAAGCATTCTCCGCCCATCCCACCGTAATCCCGGAATTGTTGATGTCGTAAGCGCGGCTATAGCCCCCCCCCAGCGTGCCCAAATCCGTAATTGTCCCGCCGCTCCAGAGCGTGGCGTGGTAACCACTCCCATTACCCAGGTCAGAGTATCCCACCGCCGTGCCGGCATCATTGATGGCGCCCGCTTGTCCAGAGCTGCCGCCCAACGTCAGAAGCGGCGTCGCGGAAGTGCCCGTCCACACCGTCGGCACGGCGTAGCCCGCGGTGGTGTGCGCCCACCCACAAACGAGGCCAGCATTGTTGATCGCCAAGGCACTGCTTTGCGGCCCACCCAGCGTGCCCAAGTCCGTTGCGGTACCGGCCTGCCACAGCGCTGCCCGAACGCCCCCCACGCTCGGCGACAGGCCATCGCCTGCGACCTGACCCGCGTCATTGATTGCCCAGGCTCTCGCCCAATTCGCGCCCAGGTCGCCCAAATCCACAATGCTGTACTGCTGAGCGCCATGAACCACAGACCAGCCGAACAACAGATAACAGCAGGCGAGTCTCAACGCATCGAACCATCGGTCATCTCGACATCTCATATCTGCCCTTTAAACAATCACAGCAGACAACGCAAAGGCGATATGTAGTTTCAGCCCTCCACGCCCGACCGGTGTCTTTCGCCTGCTTCAACGGGCCATTCGTCACCTTGCTCACCGAAATCCGTTTCTACTGTGTTCGCGGTAAAGAAGAGGGCCGCGCATTTGCGCGGCCCTGCTGGTTCAAAACACTCTTTACATTGTCCTTAGCTTGTCTTGCGGCGGGCCCAAACCCGCGCACCCAACGCGAGCAGTCCCATCAGAACCATCTGACTGCTTGCTGGCTCCGGCGTATTTGCGATTGTGCCGGAAACCTGCAGTTCGACTGCGTCAACAAACAAGCGGCCATTTCCCTCTGCAGCGGGTGCAATGGTCAGCTTGACCTTTGTTCCGCCCGGCAGTTGCGTCCAGCGGTATGTGTCCTCAACCCACACTCCTACCATCTCCCCCGTCTGGGGCTCGACAATCGTACGGCCCACTGGAACGGCACCGGGAATCGAGAACGTCACCAACCCGGGGTAGAACGCGCCGTTGTCCACGAACTGCCGCAACACGACGGTGAAGTCCGCCATCGACACGCAAATGCGGTTCAGTTCCAAATCGAGTTGCCCGTTGCTGATACTCCACAGCCCCGACTGCGTGCCATACATCCCCAACGGTCCCATCCCGTAGTAATACTTGTTGAAATCTCCCACGATGCTATTCGTCGCCCACGCACCCGAAGGATTATCCTGCGGCTGCGTTACAAAGGGATTCACCGCGGTATCGAACCCCCACTCCAAGCTGGTGACCTGCTGGGCCTGCACTGCACCCACGAGCGTCAGCCCCGCAACCATTGCACTAAAACTGTTTTTGAGTTTCATGAGCTTCTTCTTTCTTGAGTTGTCCACTAAATCTTGTCGTCTGCCAACAAATCAATTGCTACCGCGGACCCTGACATAACCAACCTCACCGTCAAGCGGTATTTGTGCATGAGTTTCAGAAATTGGCAATCCAATTCTGCTCCAACCTGTCAATTCCGCGCTGTTGGTTGTCCACAACACTTCATAGGGCGATTTCCCGCCCGTCCATTCCAAAATCAAATCTCGCCCCAGCTTCTCAAAACGAGTGAGTACAATGTCCGGAACCGTTGGGGTCGGATTCACGGCATCCAACCGAACCCGGTCAACCAGTGTCCCGTTCACCGCGCCGGTGACGCAGAGCGAAACGTGCTCACGTGACGAAATCGACTGCCATTGAAATTCGTCTTCGACCCAGCTACCAGCAAGACCGCCTGACACCCGCTCCACGATTGTTCGCCCGACAAAATTCGCCCCTGGCAGACTGAAACTCAACCCGCCGAGATACATCAGGCCATCCACAAATTGTATTACGCGGAGTCGCAGGTCGGTAACGGGGCTGTTTGTTGCTCCCGCGTTATCCAACTCAAGAAGAAGCCTACCGCGCGTCTCCTTCCCTAATTGGTCTGGGTCTTGAAATCCCAAATCCCACATGCCTGTCTGTGTGCCGAAACCGCTAAGACTTCCGAACCAGCCCGATGCAAGATAGCCCAGCGACACTTCTGCGCTCGCGGTCTCACTTAAGTTTGTTTGACTCGTTGGAACGCTCGGGTTCACAGCCGATTCAAACTGCCAGTCTGCGGAGCTCGTTTGAGCAATGGCGCATTCAAGGCAGCCGCATAGTGATACACTTGCCACGACTGCGCTAGTAATCCGCCACGCAGTATTCATATTCCCCAATTTCAAAGAACGCCACTCCTCGTTAAGAGTCTGGGGGGAGACTCGCGTCTCCCCCCAGACCTTGATCGTTCGCGGGCTATTTGAGCAGCGGGCTGCTGCCAGTCTTCGCCCAATTCCGCTTCATCAGCGCGTAGTCGGCTTCCTCAATCAGGTTGTCGCCATCAACGTCTGCACGCAGACGCTTGGGATCGGCTGTATTGCCGTAGTACTGCCGCATAACGTTGTAGTCCAACAGATTTACCACGTTGTCGCCAGTGGCGCCTGCCGTTTCGCTGGTGACCAAGTCGCCACCACGCAGATAGTTATCCAACGCTCCAGTCCAACCTGGGGTGCTATTGTTCCACGCGGGCGTGCCGTTGTTCACGAAGTTCGCCGTGGTCATCATCCCTGACACGGGCAGTTGCACACCAAGATTCCAGTCTGTCTTAGCCTGGACTTTCACGGTCGTATCAGGAACTGCCACCAAGCGATAGGTTGCCAGCACGCTCTCCGACAAGAGGTAAAGCGGCAACTTCGCTCCTGACGCTGCGACGCTGTAACCCACTTCCAGCAACAGACGATTCATTCGAACCAAATCCGTGCCGGATGGATTTCTCGCCAGCAACTGACTCAGTTCGATGTTGGAATCCACGGCCCCTTGCTGATTTGCAGAGAAGCGCTCAGGCCGATAGATGGACTGCCCAGCCTTGATCAGGTCGTTCAAGTCTCTGACCAAAGCGGCCTCGAAGTCTGCGGGGCCACAAGTGGTTTCTCCGCAATTGCCCTGCGCGATCGCGATGGTTTCCGGCGTTAGCGGCGCCTTCTCAAACTGGCCAGCGAAGGCATCCTCCAGCAGGTACTGATTGAGCAGCGTAAGCTCCGCACCGGTAGGCTCGGGGCTCTTCGTCAGCAGGTATTGACTGTCGTCGCTCAGCACCACGCCGAGGAAGTTCGTCTCGTCGTAGAGGCAGTCGAACCGCCAAGTATCGGGCCACAGGTCTTCGGCCTTGGTGAGCGTATCGAAGTCGCCGAGGATGTAGTTAGCCAGCGTGGCATCGTAACCACTACCCGGGTACTGCGCTAGGCTTTGGGCCGTCTGGGCGCGCAATTCACCCGCGACAAACTGCGGATACGCAGCCATCAGGTGGCAGCGGTTCTGGGCAACGCATTCGTCCGAACCCGGAAGCAAGCTTGTGGACGTGCCGCAAGCCGTGGCACCCGCCACATACTCGAACCGGACTTCGTTGTAGATGGCCCCGCCAAGGGCGATGTTGTTGAAGTCATCCAGGAGCGCCCGGGTCAACGCAGCCGAGTTCGCGGCTGGGCTGGCCAGGTAGGCGGTGAGGATGTCCTTCGTCGTCTGAGGCAGCAAACCACGGATGTAAACGTCCACCGCGCGGTTGGTGTACTGTAGCGTCAGTGCCAACTTCGGCAGGTCCTGAACGTAGCCGTAGAGCAGCGCATGCACGTAGGCCGCGACGCCGTTGCCCTGGTTGCGCAGGTTGCTGGCCAGCGCCGGCATATCGAGAACCGATCCGTATCGCAGATAAGTCGAGAGCGGATCCGTTGCCGGCGGGGCGATGACCTTGTTCGCCATCGCAGTCCGATCTTGCACGGCGCCTGCACTCATGAACTCATACGATTTGAAGCTCAGGTTATACGACCACGCCTTGGTCTTGGTCGAGGAGCTTTCGGTTCCGCCCATGAACGTAACCCAGCGGTTCGTTCCTTTGAACAGTTCCACTTCGACGATACCCGAAATCTCCTTGGTGTTGACCGTGAGCTTCGCGACATTCGCATTCGTGGTCTTGTTCGGCGTCGTCAGGGTATCCTGCGCGATGACGCGCACATACCAGTCCGTGTTTCGTACTTTATCGCCCACGCTCCACTGATACACGAAGGTCCCCGGAGCTGTTCCCGGTGCGCCCGTGTCTGTGAGTTCGATGGAATCGTTGGCTGTGTTAGTCACCCAGACTCGCGGGACACCGGCAATGCCCACGCCCTTGTCCACGATCGGGATCGTGATGATGACCGGACCGGAGACCGTCGATGCGGAGATGCCGCTCGAGGTTTGAACCACCGGATTGGCACCACCTTTGACATTTACAGCAACCGGAACGTGCGGCTGCACCTGAGTCGTCGTGGCGACACCAGTCGGATCGATCTCAGGACCATTCCCGTCCACCGTGATGAGGATTTCCGGGGTCATCACGCGGGCCGGCAAGGCGATCCCGCCGTCGACGGCGATCAGGCTGTTGGTCACCGCCCGACCCGTTGTGCCGTTTTGGTAGTCGGCATCGTTGGCCCCGTCGCGGCGGAAGGTCACCCGGGATTTGCCGGTAGACGTGCGATTGGGGGTCAGCGTGATCTTGGCCACCGTGCCAGGCTCTTTCGTCCCAGCTGAATTCCCAAGGCTCACACCAATGACCGCGTCCAGATCGCCACCTTGATTCCAGTTCGTGAAGATCAGGGTCTTCCAGTCGCCCATTCCCGGCACCACGACAGGTGCTCCCGGTCCTTCTGTTGCAAACATGGTCGAACTGAAGGCGATATAGGCCTCGACACCCGAAATATACTGCTGCAGGCTCGCCACATTCAGGTCAACGGTGATCCTTTCTTGAGGCGTAATTTCCTTATCGGCCTCGGCAATCGCGAGATACAGGACATCCAGATCGCTGCCCGGTCGTCCGACATCCGAGAGCACGGGGTCAACATTATAGCCATCCGGAATGGCCGTCAGGAAGTCCGGCATGCCTGTGGGCCCGACCGGGCTATACTTGACGAAGAGCGAGTTGCCTTCTTGGGCGACTTTGAACTTACCGCCAAAGGTCCCGTTTACGAAGAAGCTCGTGTCCAGCAGAACGTCCTTGACCGTGCCGTCTGTATCGGTTTCGAGGTTCTCGAAGCCACCATTTGCGCGCACCACTTCCCAGGAGTAAGGCCGCGTGGGGTCAAACTTCTTCATGGCACCGCTGCTATCATTGTCGAGGGTGGTAACGAGGTGGATTCTGAGCGGATCCGCTGCTGTCGCGTTCACCGTCAGCTTGTTCTTGATGACGCGGATCGTCCAGCCGGGTTTGGATCCCGGATTGCCATTGGCCTGGTTAATGTAGCAGACGAGGTTGGACTTCGCTGCCGGGGTCGTATTGACTCCGCCCCAAGTCTCGGCGCCGTCTACATAGTTCGAGCGCACCTGGTCGGTAATGGCCAGCCAACCGTTCACATACTTGAGCGCGTACTTGGTGCTGCTCAATCCGCTCGGGACGATCACATAGACACCCGGGGCAGTGTTGGTTTTCGCGCTGCCTTCGTAAACTTTCGTGCCGGTAATCGAGTTGGCCTCTGTGTCCGGCGGCGTCTGATTGTCGAGGAAGTACTCATACCGCACGGAGAAATCCGTGTACGGGAACACCGAACCGTCGGCCTTCTTGGTCTTATTATCCGCGACGACATTTAGGTCGCGGCGAGTAATCGTGATCGTGCCATCGTCGGCTGGATTGCCCGCGCGTTCTGGCGTGTAATTGTTATCTTCACCGATGAAATCCAGCGTAAACTTGTAATCTCCTTGGGGACTTCCCTGAACCGGAAGACCCTTGTCACTATCCGCCTTGATCGTCGGGGCTCTGTCAAAACTCTCACCGGCGAGCTTGCCACGGGTACCCGCGGGAACACCAACCTCATAAACGATGGACTTCGTATAGTCCACCGGGTCGCCGTACTGAACACTTTGATTCGCGGCACTGATAAGCACCGGACGCTTGTTGATGGTCAGTTTGGCGCTGGAGGCAGTAAGTTTGTAGCTGCTCTCGCTCGTTGCGGGAGTGATCTTTAGCCCTCCCAGGTTGAGCGCGTAATCCCCGGCATCGGATCCAGTTGCACGACCAGGCGCCCCGGTGAAGGAATCGTTGATCCCAAGGGCCGGATTCACTACTACCAAGCTTGCAAGGTTATGAGTGAAGACCGGGTCGGCTTGTCCGTAGGTTTTTACCTGATTGTCAAGCGTGACGGTGAGCTCGAGTTGCTTAATTGTGAACACGTTCACATTGTTCACGAGCGTCAGCTTGTAGTTCGGGGACTCGGTACCATTCACCTGTTTGATCGTGAGGCTGCCCCTGATAAACTTGTAGGTCTTGGCCGTTTCGCCTGTTTCGCGCCCCAACTTGCCATCCCAGTAGTCGTCCGGATAGGGCTCCTGGCTCCGCGTGTACGTAAAGTCCGGATCGTTTTGACCATAGACCTTGTCCTTGGCGTTCGGAGTCACCACTATCTCACGTTGCGTGATCGTGAAATTTGCCGCTTCGTACGTAAACTCGTAATTGGGGTTAAGGTTCTCGGCGAACGTACCGCGCCCAATCAGGTAGGTGCCAACAGCCTCTCCTCGCGCACGCAGGAGCTTTCCTTGCGGCACATCTCCAACAACCCAAACGCCCGGCTCCGGAGGAACGGTGGTGTAGGGCAGCGGCTCGGGTGTGACTTCATCAGCCAAGCCATCGAAAACCTTGCCGGTTGCCGTCGCAATGATCTTCACTGGCCGCTTGGACACCTTGAATCCGAGCGGATCGGCGGCGGTCAATTCGGCCGCCCCCGCATTGAGGCCGCCCGCGTACTGTACCTTGATAGGCCATATCCCTGCCGGAACAGTCGTGGTCGTCAGCGTGATGCTGTAAGCGCCGTCATTCGCCAACGGAGCCGAAACAACAATCGCTGCTGCTGGCGCAGGGGGTGTGATTGTGACCGTGACGTTCTCGTTCTGGGGGCCGTTCCCAAAAGGCAGATACGCCGCCGCAGTCGTTACGACACCGGTAATTGTCACCGACGCGTCGCCGTAAACATTCGTGAACGTGCCCACGGCCTGCTGATGATCGTTCCCAATGCTGACTACTGCCGGAAGCTTACCTTGCACAGTGAGACTGCCGGGGCCGGCGAACGCATCGTTTTTGTTGGCAGCAAGGCTGTCGGGACCGCCCCAAATCGCCAAGCCCGGCCGGTCGGCTCCGCCAAAGGTAGCAAGGGCAGTGGAGTATTGCCGAATTCCACTCGGAAGCGTGAGTTTGCCACGGGCAATAATGAGACGACCGAGAATGCTGCAGTCGTTGTCGCCCGGAAGAGACGCTCCACCCGTAGCGGCGTCAGCCGCAGTGGTGTTGATCGTAACATTACCATAGGTGCCTACGCCCGTTAGCGCTTGCACCACGCTGCCGGCCAACTCCAAGCGGCCGGTGCCGGTGAACGCGCCGTTGTTCAAAACTTCACCCCTCACGGTGAGCACTTTACCCGCATCCTTAACGACCGTGCCGGCGCTGACGGTTAGGCTTTTTGCCGGCGAAGCAACGGCATTGATCGTCTTATCAGCATTTAGTTCCAACGTGGCTGCTGCGCCAAGCGGCAAACTGACATTGGTCACGAGCACGGGAATACCCACGGTCGTCGGCCATTCAACCCCGGTGGTTATCATCGTCTGGCCGTTGACCATGTTATAGACGAGCGTGGAGAGCGAGCCGTAAGAAACCGCAGCTCCTTTGGGCTCTGCCTTCTCTTTGATGAGGAGAACACCCTGAACCGAGACGCCGCTAGCAAAAACTTTGGGCGCAGTGCCAGTGGCCGGGCTACCACTGAGGACGAGGTTCTTGTAGGTGATGGCCCCCGTGCCACCCACGGAAGCGGTGATGTCCTGTGAACTGATGGCGTAATACTCGATCGTGCCCGCACCGGCCATGAACCGGCCAGAACCCACAGCGAGGAACTTGCCCCCCACGCGCAACGTGTGCGGCGTGCTCGGGGTGATGAAGGCCATATCCAAGACGCTATACACACCACCGGCGCCGCCGGCAGTGCCAAATTTCACGTCACCGGTCACCTTGAGCGTAGAGCGAACCCCCGAGAAGAGAACGCTGCCGACGCTGCTGTCGTCTCCGATCTGGAGGCCGGCGATGGTCACCTCGGTATCGCCGTTGTCCACCCAGAGCGCGCCCCCAGTTCGCACCGTGATGGTGTCGGTGGGTTGGAGCGACCCCATCAGCGAACTCAGGGTGGCAGTGACGCCACCTTCGACGATGATGTTAGCCGCCGAAGCGGTGCCGGCGAAAGCCAGCAGAAACGCGGTCAGAAGGACGATTGCTATGGGAGGACGGTGCTTGGTCTTCATACTCTGTTTAAGGTTTGTTGGTTTTCGTTTCTCCGGGCTTGTTCCGGTCGAAATTCTCCACTCGCCACTTTTCGTTCGATTCATAGTTGTGCATCAATTGATTGCAGGTCTTCGCGCCGCCATTACAGACCATCGGCTCCGGGTTGTCTATAGGGGGCAACCACTTAGAAACGAATAGGATATCTCCCTAGGGACACACCTCATAGACCGTTGCGCCCGCCGCTCTCCGATTCCTTTGGCGCCGCGGATTGCGTCCACTGGGTGGCAAAGCGGATCAGTTCCGCCGCGTTGCGCAGCCCCAGCTTGTGCTTAATGTTCTCCCTGTAGGTTTCAATAGTCTTGATGCTCAAGTGCAGGTTCTCGCCAATCTGGCGGCTGCCCAAGCCGGCCCCGAGCATGTGAAACACCTGCAGTTCGCGGTCGGACAACGCTTCGACCCGGGTGTCGCGCACGGCTGGCTTAGTGAGGATCAGCTTGCGCAGAAGGCCGGAGGCTGTCTTGCGACTCACATACATCTCGCCATTCAGGACCGCGCGAATCGCCGTGATGGCCTCCTGTGAAGTCTCTTCCTTCTTGAGATAGCCGCACGCGCCGGCGCGTAAGGCCCGCTCGGCGTACAACTCCTCGTCATACGCGGAGAAGATCAATATCCGCAGATCAGGGAATCGGCTGCGCCAATTCTTGATGAGGTCAAAAACATCGCTGCTGCCCAAGCGCAAATCCAACAGAACCAAGCTCGGTCGCCGCGACTCCAGGAGTTGCGCTGCGGCCGCCACGTTTTCCGTCTCTCCACACACGCTCATGTCCGGCTGCCGGCTAATGAGTTGCGCCAACCCCTCACGAAAGATTGGGTGATCATCAACGACGAGAACAGAGGCTTTGCTATTACGGTTCGGCATCGAAGGAGGCATCGTCTCAAACCAACCAACTGCGTCCAGGAAGACTGCGCGACGATTGGGCGACCGACGCCTTCACGCCGCAATCGCGCCCGCGGCCATCACCGCGGACGTCACGCATTACCTGGCCCTCACACAGCAGAGTCATTTACTCGACAAATGCGGACGACATGGTGGCACGAACCCCAAAAGCCTCAAGCGAATTCCCCCAATCCAAGCGGTGACGTGTACATCTGGCAGGTTCCCCGGTTAGTGATTCCATAGGTGATCCCAGTGAC
>CAZWJC010000158.1:0-16806 GCA_964634255.1 uncultured Verrucomicrobiota bacterium
GCCGGCAGCTTTTCCAAATTTGCCGTGCTTACCACCACGTTCTTGCCTTCCTGCATGGATTCCGCCGCGTTGAAGATAAAGTTGAGCAAAACCTGCTGGACGAGGTCCTTGGCGACTGGGATGGCTGGGAGCTGAGGCGCGCGCTCGAAGTGAACCTCGACATCGCGGAGGAACCGATCGCCAAGCAAGGTGATGGTGCTGTCCACGACGGTGTTGATGTCGCACGGTTCGGTCGTGCCGTCCGAATTGCGGCTGAAACCGAGCATGGCTTGCACGATGCCGGCGCCCTGCTCGACGACGGTCCGGATGCGGTCGAGGCGTGTTTGGATCTTCGCCGGGTTGTCGAGGTTGTCTTCAATGATCTGCGCCGAGCCTTTCACGATGGAAAGGATGTTGTTGAAATCATGGGCGATCCCGGCGGCGAGTGTCCCGAGCGCCCGCATCTTCTGGCTGTGGACCAATTCGCGGTTGGCGATTTCCAACTCGAGCGTGCGCTCGGTCACCTTGCGTTCCACTTCGGCGTAACTGCGACGGAGACGCAAGTGGCGGTTGAAAGCGAGTGCGGCGAAGAACAGCGCGGTCAGGGTGCCGGCGGAGGCGATCAAGACCAGCCGCGTTTCTTTGAACCAAGGCTGGGCGACGCCAAAAGTCATTTGTGCAGGCTTGGTTTCAAGATTGCCGTTCCGGTCGATGGCGCGAACGGAAAAGCTGTGCGGTCCCGCCGGCAGCTCGGTAAGCGTCACGGAATCCAGCTCCTGGAACAACGACCAATCGCGGTCGTCCAAGCGGTACGAGTACAACAATCGCCTCGCCGGGGTGTATTTCCATTTGTCGCGCGCAGTAAAGGCGATGGTGAGGGCGCTCCCTTCCGGAATGCTCTGGTCCGATGCGGTGAGGATCGTCGTTCGGGGCGGATCCAAGTCCACTTCAGGGTGGTGCAGGCTCAGCCCTTGACTGGTGCCGACCCAGATCCGGCCGCGGCGGTCCTCGGTAATGCTGCGGACCGCCACGCTCGGCAAACCTTCCTCCACTCCATTCTCAACCCAGCCGGCCGCGGTCAGGCGATGCAGGCCGCTGTTCGAAGCGACCCAGAGAGTGTCGTCCCGCCCGCGCAGTATCCCGTTGATTTGATCGAAGCCGAGGCGCACTAGGGCCCAATTGCGTCCGTCGAACACCCAGAGCTTGTCGGTGGTCGCCGCCCAAATCCGTCCGTCTGCTGCTTCGGCAAAGCAGCGCGCGCTTTCCGGTGCGCCGTCGTTGACGGCAAGGTAGGCCTTCCACTGATTGCCACGCAGGCAGGCAACCCCGGTTTCGCCGGCGGCCCACACGTCGCCACTCGCAGCTTGAAATGCGGTGAGCAAAGGCGCGCCCAGGTCAGGAGCCGGAGGCGCACCGGGGAAGGCTTGGAATTGGTCGCCATTGAAAGTCTCCAGGCGACGATCCAGTTCCGAGGTGGCGCGTGGCGAACGCTCAATGCAGGCCAAGCCGTTCTTGAGAACACCGAGGAAGCGGATTTGACCGGCGTTCTCTGACTCGACAGGGCTTATGTCGCCTGTGGCGGGGCGGAATTTCAGCAACTGATTCTCGGTCTCGAACAGGAGAGTGCCATTGGCCAGTGGTACGACCCTTTGGGCCGTTTGCAGTAGGCGCCGTGCGGTTTCAGGAACGGCCATCACCTGATGGTCGTGCCCATCCAGCCGATGCAGCTCTCCACCCGAAACGAACCAGAGTTGGCCATCGCCATCCTCGGTGAGACCCTGGACCGGCCCGCGGGCACGTTGGAGGGCAGCAGGCGTTTGCCAGGCCGGCGGAGCGTAGCGGAACAGACCGTCCGAGGTCGCGAGCCAGAAAGTTCCATTTGGCTCGATAGCCATGTCGAAAAACCGGCGTGCGGGAAGCTCGTCGTCGCGGAGATACTCGTCCGTGCCTTCGGCTCGGGACAACAACGCGCCTTCAGTCAGCGCCCAATCCTTGGGCCCGGGGCCGCTCCAAGCGAAGCGAACCCGTTCGTCGCCGGTCGGGCGGATTGTCCATTCACGACCATCGAAGCGAGCCACCACAGGTTCGACCCGGTTTCTGATTCGTGCGAGAACCGTCACGCCACCGGCCTCATCTTCGCGAGGTTCGCGCAAGTCCTGCAGGGCCAGCGCTGCGTCTGGCTCGATTTGCAGCCACTCCGTGTCCGCCTTGAGATTGCGGGCCGGAGCGGGGAGCTTCGCCAACCCGCGCGCCCCGCTGATCCAAAGCCCGCCATCGCGTGTGGCGGTGAGGCCGAGAAACTTGCCGAGCCGGGTTTCGCTGGCTAACCGCAGCACCTCCGTGTGCGGGCGTTGCGGATCCTCGGCGTTCAGCGCCATCAATCGATCGTGGACAAGAAACAGCACACGGCCATGTCGCACCACGCACAGGGGCACGCCAGGGGATGTCTTGGAGGTTTGGGCGCCGGGGTCGTTGGCGATCTCGAGAATTCGGTGCGCCACCCATTCGCCTTCTCGCAGCTCACTCAAGCCGCCCGAGGCTGCGGCCCAAAGCTGACCCGCCGGGCTCTCGTAACAACGACCACCAGGGCCGGGAGGCGCGTCCAGGACAGTAACGGTGTAGCCGTCGAGCCGCGAAACGGCGGGCACGTTGAGGTGTCGGGCCAGCACCGTCCCCTGCGCGCTGACTGAGACTGAAGAACAGGCGGGTTCTGGCAGTCCATCGGCGATTTTATAGCCACGCCAAGCGGGCGCGGATTGTCCCCAAGCAGCAACAGCCACCGCCGCGAGCGCGGCTGCGCACGGCTTGAGGCATCCCTTCAGCGTCATGGTCGGTTGCACCGCTTCCACGCGGCAGGTGGATTATCCCGCTGCTGCGGCGGCTGTGCAACCAAAAGCACGGGTGTGCGAACAGACGCACAGTTGGCCGGTGAGGCCATTTGGGATAATAGCAGGGCCGGGTAACGGCAACAGTCGCGATGATCGTTTCAGACAGAAGATGGGCCACGCGGAACGCGGTTTCGGGAAACCGCGGGTGCGACGGTCGTCCTCAGGATCAAGCAGGTTTCACGCTGGTCGAGATGTTGGTAGTGACGGTGATCATTGCGATCCTGGCCGGGTTGCTGTTGCCAGCCTTGGCGTCCGCCAAAGATCAAGCCCGCCGTTCGGGGTGCCTTAACCACCTGAAACAGTTGGCGCTTGGATCCCAGCTGTATGCTGCGGACAATGACGGCAAGTTGGTGGAGAACCTGCCTGCGCGAGTGGCGGCGAGCGCCTGGGTGGCTGGCAACATGAAAGTCGCCCCCGACGCCACGAACACCCTATGCCTGCGGCAGGGGAAACTCTTTCCCTACGTGAGCCAGACGAGTGTTTACCGATGCCTCTCGGACCAGTCGCAACTCGGTGGGCTGCCGCGGGTGCGCAGCTACGCGATGAACGGGTGGATGGGCAGCCGGTTCATGCAAAGTCAAAACCGTGGCAGTGATTTCCGCACGTTTCTCCGTGAGAGTGAACTCGCGGCGTCGCGGCCAGCGGCCCTATGGATGGTGCAGGATGAACACCCGGCAAGCTTGGATGATGGCTGGTTCCTGGTGACGATGGATGACAGTCAGCCGTTCGCGAGCTGTCCGGCCGCTCGTCACGGGCGGGGTTACGGGGTGAACTTCGCCGATGGGCATGCTGAAGTGATTCCTCTGCGGGATCCGGCCAGTCCAATCGTCGAGACCGCAAGTGCCATCAGCCGGGTCAGTTCGAAGAACGTTGACTGGCTCAGGCTCAAAGAGATTACCACGACCAAGTGAGAAAGCAGTGGGGGACAGCAAGTGCGGCGATGCACTTGGGCGATCGGGCCGCGCCTGTTGTGTGTGGGCGCGGCCCACTTCATTCCTGGCGGCGGTCAGTGCTCGGGTTGTGTAAAAGGCGATTCGTCCCCGCTCATGCATGGGGATACTCTTTCGCCATCCTTCGCAAAGCTGAACACGTGAATACTACCGGATAGAGTTCTTCTGAATACCACAACGCCGCGAAATACAACCCGATTGGCGTGGCGGGGAATGCGGTGCACAGATCGGTGGTCCTCAGCAGCCAGCCAAGGCCGCGGTGGATGCTGCGCGAGTCGGCGTTTTCGCCGGTTGCCAGCAAGGCGTCCAAGGCCAGGGCGGTCTCTTCCACGCTGGGTGGCGATTCAGGTGAGCCGCCCCAGCCGCCTTCGGGGTGCTGTGCTTTGCGCAGCCAGTTCTGAGCGCGGGTGATGGCGGTTTGAATTCGGTTTGACTCGGAGGCGTTGGGAAGTTTCGCCAAGGCCAAGAGCACGCGGGCTGTTCCGTAGAGCGGGTTCTCCGTGCGGGGGGCGTGCTGGTTGCCGAACCAGAGAGGAATCCACGTTCCGTCGGTGCGTTGAGAGTACAGGAGATAATCCAGTGCGCGGGCGATTGCCGGGCGGACTTCTGCCTGCAAGCGCGGTTCAAGGTGCGGCAACCACGCCGCCCATGCGGCCAGCGCGTGCGCGGTGATGTCGGGACAACTGCGGTCAAACGGCAGATTCGACCAGCCGCGGCAAAACGTCGCAATGCCGCCGTCGCGATTCTGCAAGTCCAGCAGCCATTGAATTCCGCGGGCAGCGGCGGCGCGAACGTTGGGTGACGCAGCATCTAGCGTGAGTAGCGCAAGCAGCGCGCCCGCAGTGTCATCGGCATCGGGAACGCCGCCGGATAGGTCGGTCCACGCCCAGCCACCGGGCGCGGCGTGCGTGAAGGGATGTTCGACCTGATGCTGCTGATTGAGCAGCCAGTTGACCAAATCCCGGCGCGCGGCTGTCTCAGCCGCAGCACTTGGGTTGTCGCTTGTGGTGTTGGGCAGTTCCACGCCCCGTTCGCTTCCTGCGCTGCTGCGGCTGTGACAGCCGCGCGCCCAGAGCGCGTCGATGCTCAACGTCGTGACCCACGTGCTGAGGTTGATGTCAATCGGCCAGCTTCCGTCTGCTCGGAACGCGCGTCTCAGGAACTCCGTTCCGGCGGTCGTCACGGGATGCTGCTTGAACCCGCTCGCGGCCAAAGCTGAGACGACGAAACCCGTCAGTGGGATCGCCTCTAGAAAACCGCCGCTGGCGGGCTGCATTGAGCGAAGGATTCTCAGCACGCGCGATTTCAGCACGTCGCGCAGCCAGCGCAGCGGGCTGGTGCTGCGCGGCGTGTGTTCGTGTCTGGCAAGGCCAATCGCAATCAGCGCGGGCACGGCGTAGCTGACGACCGGCAGGCGCAGCCACTTGAAAAGCTGATGCGGCAGCGCGGAGAGTTCGAACGGGAGTTGCGGGATATTTGCCCAGGCCTGGCGATCGTCGCCGAGCCGGCGGCTCAACGCGCAGAAGGTGAGGATCGGCACGGAAAACGTGCGGTCCTTGCCATACGCCGCCAGCACGCGGGCCGCGATCTGGCTGGCGTCGAGGCTGCCGAGACGTTGTTTCAGCCATTGCTCCGCACGCTCCAACGTGGCGTGATTCGCTTCGGGATTCGGCTTGTGATTGAATGCCGCCCAACAGAGCAGGGTGGTGCTGAGATTGGCGGGACTGGCGGGCGTATCGCCCCAACCGCCGTCTCGATTCTGGTTCTCGCTCAACCACGTCAGTCCGCGTCGGACGTAGTCGGCGTGTGCCCGCGCATCCACGAGTGCCAGCGCGGCGACGGCCACCGCAGTGGACAGCGCGCTGCTGGACAAATGCCCTTCCCAGTGGCCGGCTGGCGTGAGGTGTTGAACCAAAGCGCGGCGGGCGTTCTGAGCCGCGGCAGCAATGACTTCGGGTTTCAATTGTTCCAAGCGTGCGGGCATCAAGCGGCTTCCGACGCCGCAGGTTCGGCGACGAGATTGCCCAGCGCCAGCAGACCGTAGAACGTGTATTCGCAATCCGGCGTGCGGTCCAGCGCGTGCGCGTGGAAGCCGCCCGAATCGTCCCAGCAGCCGGTGACGAAATCAAGGCAGGCGTCAACTTTGACGGCGTGAATCTGGCCGATGCTGTTCAACGCGTGCAAGGCCGTCGCTGTGGAAAGCAGGTCGGCCATCGGCACGAGCGCGGCGGCCGCGAAACCGCCACGGGAACACTGGCGGTTCAACAGCCACTCAATGCTTTTTGGTGGCAGCGGTTGTTGTGATTCGTGCAGAAGCAACAGCGCGGCGGCCGTGACCGGAGTGCTGGCGGCGGCCAGACCGTCGCCGTTGATGAAACCGCGGGAGTATTGGCAGAGGTTTGACAGATGTTGGCCGAGTTTAGTGGCACGGTCGTCCTGCCCGTGCGAATCGCAACACACAGGCGAGACGCCTGTGCCACTACGGGCTTCGTTCGCCAGCGTTCCGAGAAATGTTTCGTAAACGCTGCCGCGACGCTGGCCGGGCTTGCGATGGTAGCCACCTTCTGCGCAGGCGAACTCGGCCAGCCGATGCTTGAGTTGCGCGCTCCAGGTTGGCCGGGCATTCGCAGACCACAGGATTTCCAGGCAGCGTGCCAGGCAACTCAGATGCACGAAGTCCAGCGATTCGCTGGCTTTGGCCTCGACGAAGTTTCGGAGCGCCTGCGTTGGCAGTTCCAGAGCCAAGGCGCGTGCGCATTCCAGACCGAACACGGTGTAGTAAAGGTCGCTTGCTGCAGAGCGTCCGCGAAAGCCGCCGTCGGCGTTGAGTTGACTGCGGATGAAATTGGCCACGCTCGTTTTCGCGTCGGCGTCCAGGCTGGCCGTGCCACGGTTTAGCGCACGTTGAATGCTCTCGCCGCAGCGGAAGGCGCTCATGACTTGGGACTCTCCGGCGGCGGGCCGAGCAGGCGCGCGACCAGCCGGCGCAAGAGCCCCTTGAGGTGCGAGTGTTGCAGCGGGCTCAACGAGCGGATGGCTTCGTTGCGATGATGATCCAGCAGTTGCCGCGCTTTTTCCTCGATGCGCAAGGCGAGGAAGATGTCGCGGAAAACCTCCTGCCGCAGGCGCGCGGGCGTATCGCTCTTGAGCGCCTGCTCCAGCCGCTCGCGCAACGCGCCGTCAGTCTGCTCGCACGCGATGGAGACGAGGATCGAAGGCCGCCGCGCTGCCGCGTCGCCCGGCGCTTTCGGATCGAATGCGTCCTCCAGATCGTCCTTGATCTGATAGGCGATGCCTAGCGATTCGCTGAATTGCCTGAGCGTCTGCTCCAGCGCGGCGTCGGCGTCGGCGCAAAGCGCGCCGAGGCTCAACGCGACTTCAAACGCGGGCGCGGTTTTGTGGCGGAACAAATCCAGCGCCTGCGCCGTGGTCAGCGAAAACGGCGATTGCATCCACTCCAACTCTGCGCCCTGGCCCAGGCATAGATTGCGATGGCCTTCGGCGGCGATCTTCAGCGCGCGAGCCTGCTGGGCGGCGGGCAGGCCGCTTTCGGCGATCAACCGGTAGCCCTCGCCGATCAGGTAATCGCCGAGGTTCAGCGCAATGGGCATCCCGTGCTGGCGCGCGAGCGTCGGCTGGCCGTAGCGGAATTCATCGCCGTCCTCAATGTCGTCGTGGAGCAGCGACGCCTTGTGAAAACATTCCGTGGCGATGGCCACCTTGCGGACGTGATCGGGCAGGGGATCGTTGTCAGCGAGACCGGCCAGCGTTTTGAAAACGCAAACGGTCAGCAGCGGCCGCCAGCGTTTGCCCGCCTGAGCCAGCCACGCGAGCGCCTTCTCCTCGGTGAACGAGCCGTCGAAGCCCAGCGTGCGGCGCAGTTCGTCCGGTTGAAACCAGTTTTCCACTTCGCTGCGCAACGAATCAATGTCCAGCCGGCCGGGCCAGCGCGTGCCGGATTTCAATTGAATGGCCTCGCGCACCCAATCCGTGTCCACGCCCGTGGCGTCGCAGCCATCGCGGAACAGCGGGATGGCGATGCCGGGGATCGCGTGCGTGGCGGCGTGCGGAAACGCGCGCTCCAGCACGTGCAGGCAACTGACGCCGATCACCGCGTCCACGTGACCTTGCTCCAGCAGCCGCGTGACGACGGTTGTGCCTTCCGCGACCAGCACCACGTAGCCCAGCGCGAGCGCCTCGGTGTGCAGATCGCCGATCAGGCAGCGGCCGCATTGTTCGCAGAGCAAACCGAACTCGTCCATCTCCGCGCGACACTCCGCGCGCGTGCGCAGGCATTGGGGCAACAACAACACACGGCGATCGAACGGAATGCCCGCCAGCGTTTCGCGCCAGGTTTCGTTGCCGAGCATCACGGTGGCGAAATCGGTGTAGGCCGCGTCCTCGCCGAGCGACGCGATCAGGCTGTGGGCGTGAGTGCGCAGTTCGTCCAATGTCAGCGGCGGGACGAGCCGCTCGCGGGCGACGTGCGTGCGGGCCGCGTTGCGCAAGGCGTCGCGGCGAGACTTCTCCGTAGGCACGCGCTGCAGCGCGCGTTTCGGCAGGCTGACTGCAGACGACAGCGATGGGAGGTTGGTGAGCGGTTCAGCCATAAGCGCCAAATCCGAAGAACCAGTATTTCTTGGCCAGCCGATAGGCCCAATGTTTTTCGGGAATTTCGCGGCCCGGCAGATGGTGGCCGGGGCGGCATTGCATGGCGGCGAGTTCAGCCAGCGCGGTGTTCCGGCCCGAACTATCGCGGGCGGACTGCTGCTGCATGAAATCGTGCAGCGCCTCCGGGCAATCCAGCAGCACGCAGCCGCGCGTGCGCGATGCCGAGAAGCGGCGGAACGCGGCGAGGAAATCCGATTCCTCGACGAGTGTGGCGAGGTTCTCCGAGTCGCGCACGTTCTCGCGGGCAAACTGCACGGGCGGGCACGGCTCGACATCGCCGCGCGGCCCGATGTGATGGCTGATGCCGGTCGCGGCCGGACACAGCGCGCGCCCCTCGGCATCCCAATATGCGTCCACGATGATCATGGGAACCCGCCCCCGAATTTCCACCATGAAGCGGCGCAGGGCGAGGATTTCTTCCGCGGAAAGGCAAAGCTCCGTCGCCGGCTGCTCGCCGACGGGCCGGTAGATGTAGTACCAGAGATAGTGAATGCCGCGCCCGATCAACTCGTGGACGAAGCGCTCGGACACCAGATCGTTGAAGTTGGATTTGCAGACGCTGGTGGCGACGCCGGTAAGCAGTTTCTCGCGACGGCAAGCGTCAATGCCGTTCAAGCTGCGCTCGAAAACACGAGAGCCGCCGCGTCGCTCGTCGCTGACCTGTTGCAGCCCTTCGACGCTGATCAACGGCGTGATGTTGCCGAGGCGGCGCATTTCGCGGGCGACCTCGGCGTTCAACACCGTTCCGTTCGTAAAGACCTGGAAATAGCAGTCGGGATGGCGGGCGAGGATTTCGAGCAGTTGCGGATGCAGCAGCGGTTCGCCGCCGAGGATGCCGAAGAAGCGGCATTGCTGGCGCTTGGCCTGCGTGATGATGCGATGCAGCAATTCCGGTTCGAGACTGGCGGCGGGCTTGCCGCTCGTAACCCAGCAACCTTGGCAATGCAGGTTGCATTGGTTGGTGACAGAGAGAAACAGAAACGCCGGAAACTGCCGACCCTGGCGAAGCCGCTTCTGAAACGCGCGGATGCTGCGCACGCCGCCGAAGCCCAGCGACCAGGCGCATTTCGCCAGCAGGCGCGGGTCAATTTCGCGGATCAGTCGGTAAGTCAGCGCCGGGATCATGTCGCGGAGTCGGAGTGTTTCCCATCCGCCAACGAAGAGTGCCCACTGGAGTCGAGCTCTGCTTGGCCTGGCGCGACAGCGTCTTGGACTGCGCCAGTCCTCTGGCGCTTTGCCAAGGCACCGCTTTCATCCAGAGCGGCAGAGGGCTGCCGCACTCCAAAACCTGGCGGAGTTGCGGACGCGATGGGCGAGCTTTGGCCTTGTGCTGTTGCGGGGGCTGACGCGGCCAGGAAGCGCTGTCGCTCGGCGTTGGCGAGTTCGACGTTCTGGCGCAGAAGGCGTTTCTGTTCCACATTTGATCGGCGCTCGGCCAGCTTGGCATAAACGTCTGAGCCCAAGACGGCCTCCAGGTCCACCTTGATTCGTTCCTTTTGTTGCGCCTCGTCCACGATTGGTCCGCCATTGATTGGTGACTCGCCGTACTTCGGGAAGATGATCGCGACTTCCGGACAAATGCGGGCGCACGCCGGGCAGTTGGTCTTGCAGCCTTGGGGATTTTCCACCTGCACGCGGCCTTCCGGCGAAAGGCCATACACGCCGAACAGGCAGAAGCCGAGGCATTGCTGGCAGTTGGTGCAGCGCGCGGCGTCAATCACTGGAAACCACGGAATCCAGCCATCGGCCGACGACGGAGCGGGGGAGGCGTCAATCGTCGCTTCGGGCGCGTGCTGAGGAACGTCGAGAGCAGCCAATGCGTTTGTGAGCGAACCGTCGCGCGCATTCACGAGCAGCATTCGGGCTATATCCAGCGGCGCGCCAGCCAGTTGAAAGAGGGCGATGATCGCGCGTGGATGACACGCCACCACCGTGGGCCGCGGTGCGTTGGCGAACTCTAGCAGACGTGGGTCTTTGTGCGCCGCCAGTTCACACAAATCCGCGACCAGTTTAAACGGCACGCCGCTGGCCTGCAGACTGGCGGTCAGCACACGCAGCGTCTCCTGCGGGATCAACCCGTAGTGGGCACACTGGCACAGGATCAAATCTGTCATCTTCAAGTACCGTTCTTGGCCGCAGACGGAGCGAAAGAACACCGGGTCGGCATCGATCGCAATACCGGCTGCCTGTGCGGACGAAAGGAACGGTTTTCCCGGATGCGGGTCAAGCCTGTGATAATGGGCGGTCAGGCGCGGCGGTGTTTGAAGTGAGTGTGCTTGGCACGCCGTCCGGCTGCGGGAAGCGCTGGCGGGCGCCTTGCCCGCGGGTCATACTTCTTCGCCCCGTTCCGATTAGTCTTCGGTGCAGGATTATGGTTGTGCCCGTCGGAGGCTGGTTGCTCGTTCCACGCCCGCAAGCGTCACTCAGCCCGTTGCCGCGAGGTCTTCGAGTCCCAATGTCCGAACCGATCCTTGGGTGGCGTGGCCTTTTCCGGCAGGATGATGTAAGCGGCGTTCTTTGAGTAGGCCCAGGCGTCCACGAGGTTTGCGCGCGGAAACACCTTGCGCACGTTTTGGCTCGTGCCGGGATCATTGATTACCGCATCGCCGTCTTTAGTGAAGCCGACGCACACGACCAAGTGGCCGCTGGGTTCACGGCTTTTGCCACGCAGCCGGTTGTAGCAGAGCGAGAGACCCACCGGCATGCCTTGCGCGACCCAATCCTCCAGCTCGGCCAAATCGCTCATGCGGGTCACATACGCCCGCATGCCGGGGAATGAACCGGCGTACGCCATGTTCAGCGCCCAGTTGCCCGTGCCGCCCCAGACCTTGTCATAGACACCCTGCACGACTTCCGGTACGTCGCGCGCCAGATCCGGTCGGTGGAGCTTCTTGGACCAATAATCCAGCATCATGGAAACCGTGGTCGGACTGCAAATGACATCGCCGTTCTCGTAAGCCATCTGTGAACGCTCCAGCACTGGCAGGGTCTTGCCCCAAGCGGTTTGGTTTGGCGTCAAGGACACGGGGCGCGAGGTGTTGTCGAGGACATGGATGCCCAGGAAGCGAATCTTAGGAAGCTGCCGGGCATCGCCGCCCATGGTGAGACGAAGCTGGAAGCGTTCGGCTTCTCGGCTGAGCACGAGCGTGTCGGTCTCCACATCGCCGTCGGCGTCCTTCTGCCCCTTCACGCACTCGCGTGGGTACTTGGCCGGGTTGCTCGACCAGAGACTCATCGTGTAGAACTTGGTGGCGTGGTCAGGAAACACGGCGCGGGCTTCAATGCGGAGAAAGCTGTCCTTCGGCATGTCCACGTTCCAGGACGCGATGAGTTCATTCCAGGGAATCCGCGGGGTGAACTCGCGCGACGTGAAGACCACTTCGCCGGCATTCGCCTCGGAGGCCCGCGTGAAAGCCTTCAAGGTCCGCAGCCCGAAGAACTGGCCTCCCCGCGCGTCAAAACCGACGTCGGTCGCGCGGGCGTTGATCCTGCCCGCGACAAGTGAAGCCGTGAGCAGAAGGCAAAGGCCAAACCAGTTCGGGGGCAGATTCGCCCGAATGAAGTCGCGCATGGTCCCCCTGGACTGGAGCGCACCCGTCCTCGGGCGCAGCCCCTCGGACGGCACGCCAGGGCGTCGCTGCGCCCGAGGACGGGCGCACTCCGGGAGGTCCGTGGCGAGATTGGTGCGAGCCGAAACTTCGTGGTTTGACCTCCCGAACCTTAGCAGCCGACACGAGTCGTTCCCAACTCCTCCGGGAATCAGGTGGAGAGGACTCACGGCTGCTGCTAGGGGAGTTGCGGGGGGCGTGGACCGGGTTGAGACTGTGTTTGAGTGACTCATGGTTCGTGAACGTCGAGCGGTGATTTGCCCGAAGCCGGTTGGGAAGACCAGCGAAAAGTGCGTTACCTTAAGGCGAGCCACCAAGTCCAGATGACGAGGGCCATCGAGACAATCCCTGCGGCGACGTTCACTTCCGCTTGGCGGGCGAGATCCACGCGTTGGGCAAGCACGGCCCCGATCAGTAAGCCGCCAACGAAGCCGCCCGCATGCGCCAGCACGTCGGTGCCGGGCGAAAGCCCCAGCAACGCGAAGAGCATCAGGCCGCCGCCCAGCCCGGCGATGGCCAGCCTGCGGGCCCGCGGCGTGCGGTGTTGCAGCGAGAGCCACTGTGCGGTCAGTAAGCCCAGCGCGCCCATGATCAGGCCCGATGCGCCGAGACTGCGGTGTTGACCGGATGAGAAGAGGAGGGTGGCGAGGTTGCCAAACACCCCGGCGAACAGCGCCGCCAAAAAGCCCGTGCCGGAGCCGCAGGTTCCCATCGCCAAGCCGACGAGCGGAAAGCCGATGGCGAGGTTCATGGCCAGATGCCCGAGATCGCCGTGCAACCAGATGGCGGTGAACAACCGCCACCATTCGCCCCGCAGGACCGCACGGGCATCCATGATGCCGGCGTCCTGAAGCCGATGTCCTGTGGCACACAGCCAGAAAAACGAGATCACCGCGAGGGCCCAGCCCACGCAGGCCCAGTCGAACAACAAGCCCGAGTGGAATACCTCTTGCCGCCAGGGCTGTTTTCGATTCTCCGCCTCGTAGAGGCGGATGGCGGTGCGGGCGGCTTCGGCTTCATGAGTGGCCACTGTCAAGGCCCAGCCCTCCTCGTCCTGTTCGATGGCACTTTCGATTCCCTGGCTAACCAACACAAGCCCCCAATCCATGGCCTGGCCCAGCGAACGCGCCGGGATTCGCGCCGGGAATGGCGAGATGGGGTGTTGAGCTGTATCCGGTGTCATGCAGACGCCGATACGATAGGCCGCAACGGCGCCGAAGCAACGCGGAAACAACCACCTCCCCGGCAAGGGTTGCTAGGCGTTATTGACCAAGCCCAGCTCGTGAATCCGCGCCCGGGATTTCTCCGGCGCCGTTTGGAGGATCACCTGCCAACCGCGCGCGGCGCCGGCGTCCACGTTCTCCTGTCGGTCATCGAGATACAACACCTCGGCACCACGGCAACCCGAAAGCGTTTCCAGGATTTCGTACATCTTCGGGGCCGGCTTCATGGAGCGGACTTCGTAGGAGAGAATGTGGGCGGTGAAGTTCTGCATGAAGGCGAAGTTCCGGTTGATATGATCCATCGCCAGGTCGTTCGTGTTCGAGAAGATGTAGGTCGGCACGCCGTTGGCCCGCAGTTCTGCGTGCAGCGCGACCATCGGCTCGATGGGCCAGAAGATGTCGCCGAAATACGTGCCGAACTCTGCCAGACTGCCGGCAAAGCCGGTTTCTGCCCGAACGCCTTCGAAGAACTGCTCCCGGGTGATCAATCCCGTTTCATAATTGTAGATCAACGGTGGGTTCTCAAAGAGGCGTTGGACCACGGTCCACTCGACTCGGCTGCGCTCGGCGATGCGCCGCGAGGCAATCCGGTAATCGAATTCCAACAACACCTTGCCGAGATCAAAGACGACGACTTTGGGTTTCTGCATGCGTGAAATGGTTCGCCCGGTGTCCCCAAGCTGCGGGTCAGGAGAGTTCGCGGCGGCCTTCCAGTGCGCGACTCAAGGTGAGTTCGTCGGCGTATTCCAGACCGGTGCCGGCCGGCAGGCCGTGCGCGATACGCGTGATCCGGAGTTCGGGCCGCGCCAGCCGCCTTGCGAGGTAATTGCTCGTGGCGTCGCCTTCCACGTCCGTGCCCAGCGCGAGGATCAGTTCGTGAACGGGCTCGACCTTCAGCCGTGCTTCGAGTTGAGGAATGCGCAGATCGTCGGGCTCGACTCCGTCGAGCGGGGAAATCTTGCCCCCCAGCACGTGATATCGACCGCGGAACGTCCGCGATTTCTCAATGCTCAGCACGTCTACGGCGCGCTCGACGAGGCAGAGCACCGAGGCGTCGCGTTGCGGGTCTTCACAGGTTGCGCAAGGGGATTTCTCGGTGAGCGCGCCGCAGACGGAGCAGAACTGGATGAGTTCGCGGGCTCGCAACACGGTCTCGGCGAGCGTCTTCGATTCGCCTGGCTCCGCCTGCACCAAGTGGAGGGCGACGCGTTCCGCCGAGCGCGGCCCGATGCCGGGCAGGCGCGACAGGGAGGCGATCAGTGCCGTAATGGGTTCAGGCAGCGTGGGCATGGGATCGTTGAATCGTTGAACTGTCGAATCGGCGTTTGTTGAATCCAACCGCGCTTCTGAGTCGCCCGTCGGTCAAATGATCCAACGGCTCGCGGTTCAGCGCCTCACATCAATCCCGGCAGACTGAAGCCGGACGTGATCTTGCCCATCTCGGTGTTTGAGATGTCTTTGGCTTGCCCGAGCGCCTGATTTGCCGCCGTCAGGATCATGTCCTCCAGCAACTGCGCATCCGAAGGATTGAGCGCCTGCGGGTCGATCTTCACGGAGGCGATCGAGCCGTCGCATTTGGCGACGACCTTTACCGCGCCGCCGCCGCTGGTGGCCTCAACGGTGCGTTGGGCGAGCTGGGCCTGGACTTGTTCGAGCTGCTGCTGCATGCGCGCAGCCTGTTTCATCATTTTGCCGATGCTGGACATGTCAATGGAGTATCAGATGTCAGTAACCATATCAGCCGCGAACGTTCACGAGCTGACCTTTGAAAATCTCGAGGGCCTTCTGAATGAGGGGGTCGTTCTTGAAATCATCCTGGCTGGTGGGAACGGCGGCCGGCTTCTCCTTCGGCGCCGCAGGAGCCGCAGTAGGCGGGGTCTTGGCGGCGGGAGGGGCTGAGGGACTGGTTTGCGCAGCCGTCGGCGGAGTGGCGCTGGGGCGGGGCGATGGACGCGCTCCGGCCTCGGCTTTGATGAACTTCACCAGCACACCAGCATGCCCGAGCTCGCGCAGCTTGGTTTGCAGCAACTCGTGGTTGCGGGCGTTGTCCACCAGCCCGATGTAGTCGGCGAACTCCGGGTCGAAACCCACGGTTAGGAGGTTCTTGGTAAGAGAAACGGGATGCGCGTTGACCAAGTAGCCCTTGGTGAACTGGCTGACGCGGCCAACGGCTTCCACAATCCGCGCCCAGAGTTCCTCCAGATTGTCCGTACCTGTCGGAGTCTCGGCTAGGGACACGGCGGGTGTCTCTGCGGGCGGAGTCTGTGCGGGGGCTGGTGCGGGAACGATCTTGGTGGCAGTCGGAGCCGTTGCAGACGGCGCGAGGCTGGGGCTGGGGCGGACACTAGCGGGCGCTGGGGAAGCGGCGGTAGTGGCGGCGGTCGGGACTGCTGTTCCACCTTCGTTCCGGAGCTGCTGCAAAACCTTCAAGACGGAGTCCAAGCTGACGGCGTTGCGCGCTTCAATGGCTTTCAGCAACGCGATTTCCAGCAAGATTTGTTTGGAAGCCGTGTCGCGCAGTCGGAACTCGGCGTCGGCAAGCACTTCCATGATGCGCGTGGCGGCGTCAGGCGTGGCGAGGGCAACCTGCTCCTTGAGCGAAGCGGCCTCAGCTTCCGAGACTTCCAGCAAGCTCAGATCTCCTTTGGAAACTTGGTAGAGCAGCAGATTGCGGAAATGGCTGAGCAGATCCGCGAGCAAGCGGCCCAAATCCTTGCCGCTGCGCGTGAGCTGATCGAGTTGGCTCAGCGCGGTCTGGACTTCGCCCACGAGGATGGCGTGGCTCAAACCCAGAAGTTGCGCCTGCGCCGTGAGCCCGAACATGGAGAGCACGTCGTTCTCCTCGATCTTCTCACCGCAGAAGCTGATGAGTTGGTCCAACGTGGACTCGGCGTCGCGCATGCCGCCATCTGCCCCGCGGGCAATGGCGTAGAGCGCGGCTTGGTCAATCGTCACTTTCTCCAAGCCGGCGATGTGCGCGATATGCTGGACGATAAGCGCGGTCGGAATGCGCCGAAGATCGAACCGCTGGCAGCGGGAGAGAATGGTGGCCAGCACCTTCTCGGGCTCCGTGGTGGCGAACATGAACTTCACATGCTCCGGCGGCTCTTCAAGCGTCTTGAGGAGGGCGTTGAACGCCTCCTTCGTGAGCATGTGAACTTCGTCGATGATATAGACCTTGAAGCGGGCGTTGGCGGGCGCGTATCTGACGGTTTCCCGCAGGCCGCGGATTTCGTCAATGCCGCGGTTGCTCGCCGCGTCAATCTCCAGCACGTCCAGCGAGCGACCTTCGGCAATCTCGGTGCATTTCGGGTCGTCCTCGGCGAAGTCCACACGCGGGCCGTCGGTGGCATTGAGGCACTTGGCGAAAATGCGCGCGATAGTCGTCTTGCCGGTGCCACGCGGGCCGCAGAACAGATAGGCGTGGGCGATGCGTTGCTGCGCAATCGCGTTGGCCAACGTTTGCGTGACGTGCTCCTGCCCGACC
>CAZWJC010000159.1:0-16771 GCA_964634255.1 uncultured Verrucomicrobiota bacterium
CGTCGGGGTAAAACGTGTCCGTATCGTCCACCATCGTGAGCCAGTAATGATCGTCGAACGACTCGTGGGGAGCGAACTGCCCGGTCAAGTCACCGCGCCGGGCGTGGCACGAGCCGCACACGTTCATCATGGCTTCCGGCGACACCTTGCGCACGGTCGGGTCGCCCGTCTTGTTCGGGTGCAGCGCCTGCCAAGCGTTGTGATCGGCCATCGGCCCGTGGCACGCCTCACACCCGACGCCGTGCTCGACCATCGTGGTGGCGTAGCTGTCCGTGCGCGCATCGTAGTTCTTGCGGACGCCGGTATTGTGGCAGCCGGCGCACATCTGATTCCAATTCATGCCGCGCCCGGTCCAGTGCCCCCACTCGCCGGGCATGCGGTCTTCTTCGCCATAGACGTTGAACCAGTCCGGATGCCGCGGATCGAAGGCCAGCTCCGTCATCTGGTAACGCCCGCCCGGAAACGGCACGAGGTATTGCCGCAACGGACTCACGCCCAACACGCGCGCCACGGGAAACGGCTCGACCACATTGTTCGTGCCGAGCGTGACGATCTGGAATTGCCCGTTCGTGTAGCGGGCGAACGAAGTCTGCGAACCGTGCTTGATCTTCCAGGCCGGATCAAAGGCGATGTCGTCCAGGTTCGTTTGGATGTTCCGCTCGGCGAGGGCGTGATGGGAATTTTCCCAATTGGCGAACGCTTCCTCGTGGCAAGACCGGCAACTGGGCGACTTACCGAATGTGGCTTGGAAACCGGCGTCCGTGGTTCGGACCTGTTGCAGCTTCTCTTCGCGGTGGCTGGACCAGTCCGCCAGCATCAGCCCCACAGCCAATGCGAGTAGCACCGGCACTCCGGCGAGGAACCAGAGGACGGCGTTGCGCTGCGGCGGCTTTTGCTTTGGCGCCTTCGGCATGCCGGCGATGATTTAGCAGACGCCGTGACGGGCGGACAGAAGATTTGAAACCTCCGCGCAAGACTCGCGGCAAGCCCATCCGGGATTCAGCGGGCCAGTCGCGTTTCTTTCGTGACTTCGCATGCGCACGCTGATAATTGAGAACCGGTGGCAGGGATTGGACTATTCATCTCGATAACGGCAATGGGGAGCTGAGGAAAAAATCGGAGTGAAAATACCACACAAAGGCGACGGGCAGACGCCTTCGAGCCGAAGGAAAGCCCGGTGGAGTGGATTGATCTGGCTATTCTGCCTACTGTTCACGGGCGGGAACACGTCCGCCGCAACATTGGAGGAGGTTTACAGCTTCCCGAGTATGCCAAACTCAATCTCTGGCTTGGTCCAAGCCGGAGACGGGGCATTTTACGGCGAGACTTCTGGTGGCGGGGAATACGGCTATGGCTCCATCTTTCGAATCACGGCGGATGGGGCGATAACCACTGTGGCATCCTTCACTTACACGAACGGTGCAAACCCAACTGGAGGTCTTACGCTGGGAACAGACGGAGCGTTATACGGAGTGACAACCTACGGTGGAGACGACGAACGAGGGACAATCTTTCAAGTGGCATCCAATGGCCTATTAACGACCCTCGCTTCCTCCTATTGGAGTTCCACCGGAAGCGTCGCCTGTTACCCTTACACACGCCTTGTACAGGGTGACGACGGGGCTCTCTACGGAAAAACTTATTCAGGATTCTACCGCGTTACAACGAACGGAACGATCTCCATGCTCGCCTACGAATACTCCTATGGCCTCGGCGGGACCGAGTTGATTAAAGGGTCCGACGGCAACTTTTACGGGGTTTCACTTTCCGGTGGAACAAATGGGGCCGGGTGCGTAATTCGCGTCCAAACCAATGGAACGATTACGACATTGGCAGAGCTTCCAGAATCAAGCTGGTATTGGCCGCATTATTCAGGATTGTTAGCCGAGGGACCGGATGGAGCCTTCTATGGAGTCACCAGCGACGGCGGGAGCTCACGCTATGGCAGCATATTTCGCGTCACTACAAACGGAGAGCTTGCGACGTTATTTGAGTTTACGTGTGAGGAATGCGACGGAACTTGCTGCGACCTCCCGAGCGGAGGATTACCTTTGAGCGGTTTGCAGATGGGCGCAGACGGCTTGCTCTACGGAACTACTACTTTGGGAGGTGAGTGGGGTTACGGGACACTTTTCCGCGTCTCAACGAACGGGACTTTGACAACCCTATGGTCGTTTGACGCCGATCAGGGGATGTGGCCAGACACTCCACTCGCAAAAGCCGATGATGGCGCGTTCTGGGGCGTTACATCGCAGGGCGGCAACGATAACATCGGCACCGCTTTTCGTTTCGGAAAGGATGGGACATTCACGCATCTGGCGTCCTTTTCGTGCCCTCGGGAAGGAGCAGGTCCGACAGCCTCGCTCCTCCTGGCCACCAATGGCCTGCTCTACGGGACAACGCCGACCGGCGGAAGCAACAACTGCGGAACCGTCTTTTGGGTGACAACCAATGGCGCCGTATCGTTCCTGCCGTTCTCCTCAATGCAGACAAACCGGGGTTGCGGTCCGCAGGGAAAGCTCATCCAAGCATACGACGGTTTCCTTTATGGGACGACTTTGCGTGGAGGCTGGGCAAACTGCGGAACGGTGTTTCGACTCTCGTGCGATGGTGAAATGACCACGCTTGTTCCTTTCGATGCGACCAATTGCTGTAACCCCTACGCCGGACTGGTGCAGGCGGCCGACGGGGCGCTTTATGGCACCGCAAATGGGAGCAGCAGCACCTTCGGGGCGGTTTTTCGCGTAACACTTGACGGCATGGTGGAAGTGGTGGCTTCGTTCATGGGAACAAACGGTGCCTATCCCCAATCCGATCTGGTGTTCGGCACGGATGGCGAGCTTTACGGAACCATCACGGTCAGAGGCGTGGATGTAGCCAATTCCGATGATGACCGGAGCACCGTATTTCGGGTGAGCACGAACGGTAATCTGGTTACCTTGGCATGCTTGGACGAAGTAGTTTGGAGTCCTCCAAGCAGCTTGGTAGCTGGCGAACCCGGTGAGTTCTTTGGGACTTCTCGCTACGACACCAACTACTGTGGAACCATTTTCCGGGTTACAACGAACGGCAGTTATCAGACGCTCCATACATTCGGCGTCACGTACTCCTCGGCAGGCTACTCTCCAAGCGGGAGTCTATTGCGAACAGCCGATGGGAGCCTTTACGGAACGACCTCGCACGGCGGTCGCTATGGCTATGGTGCGGTCTTTGTCCTGAGAACGAACGGCGTCGTTGAGGAACTGGCTTCGTTCAGCCGATTGACGGGCACTTCTCCGAACGGAGGGCTCACGTTTGGCCCCGATGGCGCGCTTTATGGAACCGCCGCTGAGAACGGAAGTCGCGGCGGAGGAACCGTATTCCGGCTCGTATTGCCAACGCCGCCAGAGGATCCTCCGCTCCAGTTACTGCCCTTGCTCTTTCCATGCGGCAAAGCTGCTATCAGCTTCACGGGACCAACGGGTACAGTCTGTTCGATTCTCCGAGCCACCAATCTCTCCGGGCCGTGGATCACGCTCGGAACCGCAACCATCCACACCAATGGCAGGGGAAGTTACAACGACATCAAGTGGCCTGCGTCAGGTGCATTCTATCGCGTCATAACACCATAGCCGCACAGGAAGCGCACCTGGAACAAAGGCAATTCTAGGCCTACTCCCTCCGCTTCTGCGTTTCAGCTCCCACGGCGAATAGGTTCTTCATCGTCGCGAAGTAGAGCGTGCCGTTGGCGGCGATGGGCGTCCCGCTGATGGGATCGCCCAGACTGGTCTGGCTCAGTAGCTTCTTCTCCTTGTCAGCGGCGAAAACGAAGACCGTCCCGTTCCGCGTTGCGAAATAGACCTTGCCGTCCACCACCAGCGCCGACGCCCAAACCTCCGCGGCGGCATCGTGCGTCCAGAATGCTTTGCCGGTGGCGGCGTCCACGCAGTGAATCCGCCGCCCGCAGTCGGCGATGAACACCAACCCGTTCCCAACCGCCGGCGTGGCCATCACGTGTTTCTCCAGCGGATACGACCAAACCAGGGCTGTCTTCGTGACATCGCCGCTGCCCGTCGTGTCAATGCACTTGAGCCAGGCTTCGTTCTTGCCCCACCAGAGGTCGCCGCCGCCGGCCACATACAGGCGGTTGCCCTCAAAGACAGGCATGCCGTGAATAATGCTGGGGCTGACTTCACGATTGCTCTTGTAGCGATGCACGTCGTCCTTCGGCGCGGTCGGATCGAAGTCGAATTGCCAGAGCTTCTTCAGCTTCGCGACTTCGCCAGCGGGCGGCGCTTTGGCCAATGGCTCGAAGGCGTACACCACGCCGTTGCCGCCGCAGAAGAAAACCTGCGGTTTGCCGTTCACTTTGCCGAGCGCCGGCGAGGACCAGCTAGCGTGGAAGACGTTCGAGCCCATGGGCTCACCGTCGCGCGCCAGCAACCGGCCCGTGGTCTTGTCCAGGACAACTAGGCTGGGTGCGTCCGGTGCGTGGATCTCGGTGTGCGAGTCGTCAAGACCGTTCGAGGTGTTGACGTAGAGGAAGTCGCCGTCAATTAGCACGGAAGCGTGCGCGGAGTCGTGCTGGCGCACGCCGAGGTCCTTGACCATGTCGAACAGCCAAAGGATGTCGGCGTCGGTCTCGTTGGGTTCAATCGGCGGTTCGCCAGCGGGGACGCAATGGCCGGACTCGTCGCGAAACGGGCCGTCGTTGCCATTGGCCATTCCGCGGGCATCGAGGCACAGCACCTCGCCACGATTGCTGACCAGATAGACACGCTCGCCCTCAACGGTCGGTGGCGAGCACGTTCCCGCCTTGGGCCAGTCCCAGTAGATGCTGGTCTTGATTTTCGGCACGACGAGTTGCCAGAGAAGCTGGCCGGTCTTCTCATCGAGACAGAGCAATACGCCGCGGTCGCCCTTGTGACGCGGATCGCGCGGACGCTCGTTGTTCGTACCGATGTAAACCCGCCCGCCCGCGACCACAGGCGTGGCGTGGGTCTCGGTACCGAGCGGGGCAACCCACTTGATGTTCCGACCGGTCTTGGGATCGAATGAGTCGGGCAGGCCGCGCTCGCCGGAAACCATGTTGCGCGTCCAGGCCGCGCCCCACTGCGGTTGGTCGGCGCCGAACGTGGCAAATGCATGCCCGCAAGCCAACGCGGCCGCGATCCGCAAGCAGACCTCAGACGCCACGACGAACCCGGAGTTGGCAAAGCGAGGGACTCTCATGATGGGGGGAGATGCTTGGTTGGTTTCATTCCTTCCCCTTGTTGGGGACACGCAACTCGGCGCGCAAGGCAGGCCAGAAGTGCACGGTGTACACCCCGATCGAAATCAGGTTGATCGCGGTGCTGATGATTTCCAGTCCGTAAACAACCTCACGCGGGATGTGCAAACTCCAGCCAACCGGCGCTTGCAGGTAGTAGTAGATCGCACAGATCGTCGGAAACGAGACCAGGGTGCGCGCCTTCCCCGACCAGTTGGCGCTGGCGCTCAAGTTGTGGAGTGCTCCCAGCGAACGCATGAAAGACACCCATTGGTCCCGGAGCAGAAAGAGAATCGCCAGCACCACCAGGAAACGGGCGTGCCCGTGTTCCCCGATGCGAGCGGCCAGATACACGAGCGTCGGAAAGGTCGTCAGATAAAACACCTTGTCCGTCATCGGGTCGGCGTAACTTCCCAGGCGCGAGGTCACGCCAAACTTGCGCGCGAAGTACCCGTCGAACAGATCGGTGACCGCCGACAGGATCATCGCGACGAACGCCACCACGAACCAGAATTCCGCCAGGGGATGCCCGCAGCAGACGCTCACGCCGAGGAAGACAAAGATCAGGGGCACGCGCACCAATGTCAGCCCTAGCACCAAGTAAAATTTCCAGCGCCGTGATGAGTTCATCGCTTGAGCGTCAGCATGTCAGGAGGGGCAAACGATTGCAGGAGGCGTGGCCCGCCTCTCGGTTCTTCGTTCGCTTGCGTTCAATGCTGTGTCCCTGACGTCTCTAGCGCGTGCAAACGCTGCGCACCCACTCCTGATTGTCGAGATACCAACGCACCGTTTCGCGGATGCCGCTCTCGAAGGTGTGGGCCGGCGTCCAGCCAAGTTCGCGCTGTATCTTGCTGGCATCAATCGCGTAGCGGCGATCATGCCCGGGCCGATCCTTCACGAAAGTGATCAGCTTGCGCGAGCTGCCACCCAACTCCGGCTTGAACTCGTCAATCAAATCGCAGATCAGCTCCACGATGCGGAGGTTCGCCCACTCGTTGTGCCCGCCGATGTTGTAGGTTTCGCCGAGTTGGCCGCGTGTGGCCACCTGCCAGAGCGCCTCGGCATGATCACACACATAGAGCCAGTCGCGCACGTTCATGCCGTCGCCATACACCGGCACGGACTTGCGCGCCATCACGCTCTGGATCACGACCGGAATGAGCTTCTCGGGAAACTGGAACGGGCCGTAGTTGTTCGAGCAGTTCGTGATGACCGTCGGCAGGCCGTAGGTGTGGTGATAGGCGCGCACCAGCATGTCCGATGACGCCTTGCTCGCGGAGTAGGGCGAGTTCGGCGCGTACGGAGTGGTCTCAGTGAAGAACCCAGTCGCGCCGAGCGAGCCATAGACCTCGTCGGTCGAGATGTGGTGGAACTTCTTCCCCGCAAAATCCTGTCCCCAGTAAGCGCGGCAAGCTTCCAGTAAATTGAACGTGCCGACGATGTTCGTGGAGATGAAGTCGCCCGGGCCGGTGATGGAGCGATCCACGTGCGACTCGGCGGCGAGATGCATGACGTGTGTGATGGCGTGCTTGCGGACGACGTCCAACATCGCGGTCTTGTCGCGAATGTCGAGCCTCTCGAAGGCATACTTCGGATGCTTTGCGACGCGCTCCAGGTTTTCCAAGTGACCGGCGTAGGTCAGACAATCGAGGTTCACGAGCTTCGTGACCTCGGGCCGGTCAATGACGTGTTGGATGAGGTTCGAGCCGATGAAGCCGGCGCCGCCAGTGATGAGGAGGTTCATGAGATTTCAGGTTTCGGATTTCGGATTGCCGATTGAAGAATCATGGCTTGTCGAGCACCTGCCGCAGGCTGTGTTCCCAATGCGGGAGCTCGATGCCGAATGTCTGCTGCAGCTTGTCGCACGACATCACGGAATAGGGCGGTCGCTTGGCCGGCGTGGGATAGTCGGCGGTGGTAATGGCCTCAACGGCCTTGCACTTCCGTTCCGTAGCCGGCATCAGCTCAATGATGCGCGAGGAGAATTCATGCCAGTTCGTTTCCCCACCGGCTCGAAGGTGATAGACGCCACTCAACGCAAGCGCTTCGCCCGGCGACAACGTCTGCTTCAGCGCGAGCGCCGTGGCTTCGGCGATCATCCGCGACCACGTGGGGCTACCGATTTGATCGGCAACCACCCGCAAGGATTCCCGCTCCCGGGCGAGGCGCATCATGGTGAGCATGAAGTTTTGTCCGCGCGCGCCATAAACCCAGCAGAGTCGAAAGATCAGGTGGTTGCAGCCGACCTGCTGGATCGCTTCGTCGCCGGCGAGTTTGGTGCGCCCGTAGGCGCTCAATGGATTCGTGGCGTCGGTCTCGACATAGGGCGTGCGCTTCGTCCCGTCAAAAACGTAGTCGGTGGAATAGTGGACCAGCAGCGCGCCGATTTGCTTCGCAGCTTCGGCGAGCACGCCTGGGGCGAGGCCGTTGATCAACAGGGCGCGTTCAGGTTCGCTTTCGGCCTTGTCCACCGCGGTGTAAGCGCAGGCATTGACGACGATCTGCGGCAGGTGCTCCAGCACGAGTTTCCGGAGTGCCGCGCCTTCGGCGAAATCAACCTCGGGGTAGTCCAACGCCCAAACCTGGCCCAGCGGCGCGAGCGTGCGCTGAAGTTCCCAGCCCACCTGGCCGTTCTTGCCGAGTAAGAGAATCTTGGGAAGGTCCATGATCAGGCGAAAAGTCTCTCCGGCGGCATGTCTTTCAACCTCAATCCGCGCTGGTCTTTCTCCGACAAAATCGGATTCGCCACCGGCCATTGGATGCCGATCTCCGGGTCGTTCCACGCGATGGTCGCCTCATTCTGTGGTGCGTAAAACTCCGTGCATTTATAGGCAAACAGCGCGGTCTCGCTCACGACAGCAAAGCCGTGAGCGAAGCCCGGCGGGACAAAAAACTGGCGCTTATTCTCCCCCGAGAGCGTGACGCCGTGCCAGCGGCCAAACGTGGGCGAACTGCGGCGGATATCCACCGCCACATCAAAGACCTCGCCCTGCAACACGTAAACCAGCTTGCCCTGCGCGCCGGGATTCTGGAAATGTAGTCCCCGCAACGTGCCACGCCGGGAGAATGAGAGGTTGTCCTGCACGAACGTGCCGGTAATGCCCGCCTCGCGATAACGCCGCTCGTTCCACGATTCAACAAAGAATCCCCGCGCGTCGCCGAACACCTTCGGCTCGATGAGCAGCAGACCTTCGATCTCAAAACGCGTCACGTTCATACGGCGCGCTTCGCCTCTGCGATGACTTCCCGGTCGAGGTATTCGCGGTATTCGCACTTGGGCATCTTGGTCACGAGTTCCTCCAGCTTCGCGAGCGTCAGGAAGCCCCGGTGGAACGCCGCCTCTTCGGGGCAACCGACCTTGATCCCTTGCCGTTTCTCGATGGTTTGCACGTAAGCCGACGCCTCATGCAGACTGCTGCTTGTCCCGGCATCCAGCCAGGCGAAACCGCGTCCGAGCCGATACACCCGTAGCGCCCCGCGCCGCATGTATTCCACGTTGACGTCCGTGATTTCGAGTTCACCGCGCGCGGAAGGCTTCAAATCCCGGGCAATGGTAACGATGTCGTTGTCGAAGATGTAGAGCCCCGGCACGGCGTAGTTGCTCTTGGGCTGTTTCGGCTTTTCCTCGATGGAGATCGCCTTGCCTTCGGCGTCGAACTCGACCACGCCGTAGCGCTCGGGATCGTTGACGTGATAACCGAAGATCACCGCGCCGGATTTGAAGTCCGCAAAGGCGCGCTGGAAGCTGTCGCCGCCGTAAAACACGTTGTCGCCGAGGATCAGCGTCACGGCGTCCTTGCCGATGAACGTATCGGCGATGCGGAAGGCCTGGGCGATGCCCTCGGGCCGGGCCTGCTCGCGGTATTCGATGCTCAGCCCCCACTGGCTGCCGTCGCGCAACAACTGCCAGAACCGGGGGAGGTCCTGCGGCGTGGAGATCAGGCAAAACTCGCGGATGCCACCCTCGATGAGCGTCGTGAGCGGGTAATAGACCATCGGCTTGTCATAGACGGGCTGGAGTTGTTTGCTGGCCACGAGCGTCAGAGGAAACAGCCGCGAGCCAGCGCCACCGGCGAGGATGATGCCTTTCATGCCGGCCAAGTTAGTGGAGACGTGGCGCGACGCAACGGGTTTTTTCGCGCGTTCCACCTCTCGAAGTCGCCCATCCCATCACCCAACCGGCGGCCGGACTCCTCTGCCATTACTTCAAAAGATGCTCTTGTAGAAAGAGCACTGTGCTCTGAAACAGGAAGTCCGTGTTTCGCTTCTTCTTGAAGCCGTGCCCCTCGTCGTTCGCCATGAGAAACCAAACCGTTCCGCCGTGAACCCGGATCGCTTTGACCATCTGCTGCGACTCGGACGCCGGCACGCGCGGATCGTTCAACCCTTGAACCACCAACAGAGGTTTCCGGATTCGATCCGCGTGGCTGGCGGGCGAAATCCGGCCCAGGAACTCGGCCATCGCCGGCTCCCGCTCGTCGCCGTATTCGACGCGCCGGAGGTCACGACGGTAATCTTGCGTGTTGTTCAAGAAAGTGAGGAAGTTCGAAATGCCCACGCTGTCCACACCACAGCGCAGCCGATCGCTGAAGTGGACCAGGCACGCCAGCGTCATATAGCCGCCGTAGCTGCCGCCCATCACCGCCACGCGCGCTGGATCGAGGCGCGAATCGCGCCCGATCCAGTCGAGGCATGCGCCGATGTCGCGCACGCTATCCTCGCGCTTGAAACCGTTGTCGAGCGCGAGGAAGGTCTTGCCGTAACCCGCCGAACCGCGCACGTTCGGGTAAAACATCGCCACGCCCAGTTCGTTCATCCAGTAATTATTGCGCGCCTGGAAAATGGGGCGCGATTGACCTTCCGGCCCGCCGTGGATGTTGATGATCACCGGGCGCGGTCCGGCGAACTTGCGGGCGTCCGGTAAATAAAGGAATCCGGAAATCTCCAAGCCGTCGAAGCTCTTGATGCGAACGAGTTCCGGCTCGACGAAGCTGGCCGGATTCAGCCCGCCGGTTTCACTTTCGGTCCAGCGCTCCAGTTTGCCGGACTTTGCGTCGAGCGAATAAACGTCTTGTGGCGACTTTGCAGTACTGAGGCTGAACGCCAGATCGCGGCTGTTCGGATGCCATTTCACGCCGCCGATGACGCCCAGCGGCAGCTTCGGGACACGCAGCTCCTTGCCGGTGCGTGCGTCAAGCAGATGAAGCACGCTCACTCCGTCCTCGTTGCTCACAAAGGCGAGCCTTCGCCCGTCGCGCGTCAGGTCGAGCGCCTCCACGTCACCCCGCACTTTTGATACGAGCGGCGTGAGCTTCTGCACGGCGAAGTTCAGGCGGCAAAGTCGCAGGAACTCGGCGTCCCGGTCCGTCGTGACGAACAACGACTGCCCATCCTTCGCGAACACCGCATCGTTCCAGGCGACCTTCTCTCCGGACTGCGGCGTGATCTGGCTCATCGCACCTGTCGCGACGTCGCACAAATGCAGTCGGCTTTCGTTGATGGAAATGGACTCACGGACCAGCAGCTTTGCGTCCTCCGGCGACCAATCCAGCACGCTCCATCCCCCACCCTGCACCTGAGCCACCAACCGGTCCGTTTCGGGGCGACGCGGGTCTATGATGTAAAGATCGGTGTCGCGGCCGTTCCGCCGCGTCGAAGTGTAGGCCAGCCAGCGGCCGTCGTTCGACCAGCGCCCGCCGACATTCCGCGACTTTCCGTCTGTAAGCAGCGTTACGCGCCCGTCGGCGAAATCCTGGCGGTAGAGTTGGAAGAACTCGCCACCACCGGTGTCCTGCGAGAAGACGACGAATGCGCCCGCCTGCGGATCGAATGAACCGCCTCCCACTGGTTCTCCGAGAAATGTGAGCTGCCGGCGGGCGCCGCCGGGCATCGTGACGACGTGCAATTGCGTCGCGTCCGCAAACCGGGTGGTGATCAGCATCTCGCGCCGTTGCGGTTGCCAGTCGTTGAACGCCGCCGTGCGAAACTCCAGATAGCGTCCGAGCTCGGACTTCAGTTCACCGGGAATGGGCGGGATGCCTTCGACCGTGAGATTGTCCGGCACCTGGCAGCGGCTGGACGGCGCGGCCAGCACGCAAACCAACAGGAAGACAAGCCGAGCCTTCATTTCGGGGGCAGGAGTTGGAGCGCCTGCTTGGCGGCTTCCGAATCGCGATCCTTGATCGCCTCCGCGATGGTCCTGACCGTGACCTCGACCTCTGCGCGAATGCCCGGTTGGCTCAACAAGGGCGTGACCATCTTGAGCACCGCAGCCTGCTTGGCGCCGCCGAGCGCGCCCAGCACCAATTTCAACTCGGCGTCACCCCGGGCGCAATCCAACAACTCCCGCGCTCGGGCCACCGTCCGGGGAATATCCGGGCCGGCAGCCGATTCACCATAGAGACGCGCCAGCCCACGCAACGCCGCGCTGTGCTGTGCAGGATTCTCGGGGTTGCGGCAGATGTAAGCGAGCGTCTCCCACGCCGCGTCGTTTGGCCAGTCAGCCAACGCTGCGACGGCCACCTCGCGAACCTGCGCTTCGGGGTCGCCCCAAGCGTCTTTCAGCGCGCGTAACGCCCGGTCCTCACCACAAGCCGGCAGCAACCGGAGCAGACCGAGCCGGGTTTGCAGCTCCGTCACCCGCGGCAACCAGGTGCAGACAGCAGCGGAACGATCCGCCGGGTTCTCCACATTCGACACCGCCTGCTCCATATACATCTCGGCATCGGAACGCCGGCCGTCGTCTCTAATAGCGATGAACTTCCGCACCAGTGTCGGCAACGTGGCCCACGTTGCGGCTTTCGCCAGCACCCGGTAAGCGGCCTTGGCCACCGCGGGATCAGCGTTTTCCGTTTCGTTCAGCAACGCGTCCAAGACTTCCGGGCTGCGGCGCGCCCCAAGCGCGGCAACCAACTGCGCACGCGCCTTGCCTTGCGACGCCTTCAATTCGCCGAGCATCGCCTTGTCCGTACTTCGGCCGGCCGGCAAGCCGGCCAGCGCCGCCACAATCGTGTTGGCTTCGGTTTCGCTACTGACCGTCGCCAGCGCCTGGGCCAGCGGTTTTACGGAACGCGCGTCGCCGATGCGGCCGAGCGCCTGGGCCGCCGCCTGCCGAACCTCGGGATCGGTGGAGGCAGTCAACGCCGCGGCAATCGCCGCTTGCGCGGCGGAGTCGCCTCGCGCTGCCAGACTGTCAATCAGCCACACCTGCTGCTCCGCCGGAAGCTTCGGCAGTTCCTTTCCGAACTTCGCAGAAGCGGCTTTCGCCGGCAGTTCGCGAACCGCGCCAATCGCCACCGGCTTCAGGACATCGTCGCTGCTCCCGAGCGCCTCCAGGATACGTTGCTCCCCGCCATCGCCGTCGCAGCGAAGCAGGCCGGCGAAAGCGCCCCGCCGCACAAACTCCGGCTGCGTCGGAACGATCAGCGGTTCGTAGACTGCCGCCGTCCCCTTGCGGTCGCCGGACTTGACCAGTTCACCGGCGCAACGGAGCGAGGCGTCGGCCAGCGCTTCTTGCAGCGCGGGATTTGCTCCAGCGCGCAAGGAAGCAATGGCGCTGCAAGCTGACGCATTGGCGATCTTGCCCAGCGCTTGGATGGCGGCTTGCGCCACGACCACATCCGCCTCGCGCGCGAGCCGGGCCAACGGCTCGACGGCTTGCGGATCACGGCGGTTACCGAGCGCCGAGATGATCTGCAACTTGCCCTGGCGCGGTGCCGTTGCCAGAGCCGCGCGCAGGGCCTCATCGGCCTTGCTGGACGGTCGGCTGCCAAATGCGATGCAGGCAAGGCCAATTGTTTCCGGTTCTGCAAGCAATCCGGCAATGGCCGGCACGGAGGCGTCGGTACCGATGACGGCAAGTTGCTGGCAGGCGAAGCGGCGCGCCTCAAAGGTCGAAGTCGGGGTGAGCAACTTCGCCAGTGCGGCTTCCAGTTCGGCGCATTGCGCACTTTGGCCGACAGCCGCGCGGGCGAGTTGTTCCAGTTGGCGGAGCGGTTCCTGGCTCTGGCCCGATTCCCATTTTGCCGCGTCGGCGACGATTTGGGAAAGGTCCGCCGCGGTGACGGACGCCGGGAATGTGGCGACGAACAAAACGGTTCCGAGTAACAGTGTAGCGACGGAGACAACTTCAAAACCGCGTAGTCGCCGACGTGAGTCGGCGCGAACTGAAGTAAATGGCGCGGACCCACGTCCGCGGCTACAGGGTGTTGAAAGAATCTCGATTGTTTGCGTTTTCATGGTCGGGGATTGAAAGCTTCAAATAGTCATTCTGGCAATTCGTCGCCGGTCAAACACACCACGGAGCACGGGGTTCGCGCCAGAGCATGCGGTTGGCGTCCTCGACATCGAAGCGTTCCTTGACCGGGTCCCACTTCAACTTCCGGTCGAGCCGCGCGCTGATGGTCATCGCCTCAACAATGCTCTGCGCCCGGTGAGCGACCTCGGGGTGACAAAGCGTCGGTTGGCGGCTGCGAATGCAACTGAGCAAATTCCCAATGTGCCCCGACGGATCGCCCCAGCCAGCACCGCCCGCGCCCTTGAGGCTGAGGATGGACTTCGGACTCGCTGTGACCACGTCCGTGTCGTCGTCCACCTGAATCCAGCCCTCGTCACCAATGTATTTGATGTAGCGATCCTTGAACGCGCCGCGCTGGTAGATGACACCGTTGACGCCATTGGCGTAGCGGCAGCGGAACGTGCCGGAGATGGCCGTCTCGCTCATGAACTTGGCCGGATCGGGCCAGACGACGTCGGAGGTTTCAAACTCGACGGGGCCGGTGACGTCAGTGCCGAGGACCCATTGCATCTGGTCGGTATAGTGCGTGCCCATGTCCGTGTGCATGCCTTCACCGGTGTCCCAGAAGCAGGTCCAGTTGTCCACGCGCGCTTGCACAAACGGACGCCACTGCACGGGGCCAAGCCACTGGTCGTAGTTCCAGCCCGCCGGCACCGGCCCGGACTTCTGGTGGGGCACGGCGCCACCCGTCCAAACCTGCGATTCGACCGTATGCACGCGGCCGATCTTCCCCTGAAGCACCATCTCGCGCGCGAACCGGTAGGACGCGGTGGAGCGGCGCTGCGTTCCCGCTTGATAGATCGTGCCAAGCCGGCGGCAGGTTTCCACCAAGTTTCGACCTTCCTGGATGGTAAGGCTGATGGGCTTCTCGCAGTATATGTCTTTCCCGGCGTGGGCGGCGAACATGGACGCCATGGCATGCCAGCGATTGCCGGTGGCAATGGAAACCGCGTCAATGTCCCGGCGCGCGAGCAACTCGCGAAAGTCCCCGTAAGCCGCGCAATCCGTGTTGCCATAGAAGGCGTCCACGCGTTCTTTTGCGCTCTTGAGGCGATCGGCGCGAGCGTCGCTGACGGCGGCGTACTGAATCCCTTTGAACCCGAGAAAGGTCGGCAACGTGTCGCGCGCGCGATTGCCCATGCCGATGCCGCCGAAGACGATGCGGTTGCTTGGAGCGACAGCGCCATTCAGGCCAAGGACCGAGCCGGGCACGATCAGCGGCAGGGCGAGGCCGGCGGCGGCGCGTTTGAGAAACTGGCGGCGGGTGGAGTTGGAAGGCGAAGCTGTTTTCATGACGCGGGGTTGTGCTGGACGTTTCAGACACTCATTGCGGCGACCATGTTGACCCACAACTCTCAAATGTAAAGCCCGGCATATCGCGCAGGAGCAGTTGGAAATGGCGGTCACGTCTGGGTGGCGCGTGGGTGCTCACCCGCAGCCACGCCGCCGTCGAGAAACACGGGGGCAATTCTGTCACCCAATCCGCAGAGACATTTCTGCGGCTGGGACAGCCGCGCTCCGTCATGGTCTCTTCGTTGCCGCCGGAGCACCCCAATCCTGCGCGAACAGAAAGGACTTTGAGCCAACGGGTCGGTCCAGTCGTCCAGCTTTATTCTCGCCAAACAGCTCGATCTCGGCCAAGGTACGCGCGTCACATTGGAAGATTATGTTTACCGGCACATACACTGCGATTGTCACGCCGTTCCGCGACGGCAAGGTTGATGAAGCTGCGCTCCAGCGACTGATCAAGCTGCAGATCAAGGGCGGCGTGGATGGCATCGTTCCCGTCGGCACGACCGGCGAATCCGCCACGCTCGATTACGAGGAACACATCCGCGTGATCGCGCTCTCCGTGAAGTTCGCGGCGGGCAAGACCAAGGTCATCGCCGGCACGGGCGGCAACTCGACCAAGGAAGCTATCTACCTGACGCAGGAAGCAGAAAAGGCCGGCGCCGATGCCTCGCTCCAGGTTGCGCCCTACTACAACAAGCCGACGCAGGAAGGTGTGTTCCAGCACTTCCGCGAGGTTGCGCGGAACACAAAACTGCCGCTCATCCTCTACAGCATTCCCGGCCGGTGTGGCATCGAGATCGCCGTGGACACTGTCAAGCGCCTCGCCAGCGACTGCAGAAACATCGTCTCGATCAAGGAAGCGGGCGGCAACCCGGACCGCGTGAGCCAGCTCCGCGCGGCGCTCGGGCCGAAGTTCACCATCCTGAGCGGCGACGACTCGCTCACACTGCCGTTCATGTCGGTCGGCGCAGTGGGCGTGGTGAGTGTAGCCTCGAACATCATCCCCCGCGAGGTTTCGCAGATGGTCAAGGCCTTTGCCTCGGGCAAGGCAGCCGCGGCGCTCAAGCTTCACGAAAAGTACTACCCGATCTTCAAGGACCTGTTCATCGAGACGAATCCGACCCCGGCCAAAGCCGCGTTGGCCATGATGGGCGTGATCGCCGACGAATACCGCCTGCCGCTCGTACCCATGGCCGCAGCGAACCGGGAGAAGCTGGCGAAGACGCTGAAGGCGTGTGGAGTTTTGAAATGATTGGAACAACAAAGGCACAAAGGCGCGAAGCGTTCCTGGTTTCATTTTCTTCGTGACTTCGTGACTTTGTTGTTCAGCCCGAACCATGACCAAAGTCATTATTACCGGCTCGAAAGGCCGCATGGGCAAGGCGTTGCTGGCCTGTGCCCCGAACCATCCCGAAATCGAAGTCGTCGGTCAGGTTGATCAGGGAGACGACCTTGCGTCCATCCTCGGCCGCTGCGACGCGGTTATTGACTTCAGCTCGCACAGCGCCACCGCCGGCCTCGCGGCGCTTTGCGCGCAACACGGCAAAGCCATGATCATCGGCACCACCGGCCACGACGACGCTGAGCGGTCGCACATCGCGAATCACGCCACACGCGTCCCCATCGTGCTGGCGTCGAACTTCTCGACCGGCGTCAACACGCTCTTCTGGCTCACGCGCAAGGCGGCGGAGATTCTCGGCCCGGGCTACGACCTGGAAGTCGTGGAGATGCATCATCGCCTGAAGAAAGACGCCCCCAGCGGCACCGCCAAGTCGCTGGCGGAAATCCTCGCTGACGTGCGCAAGCAGCAGCTCGCCAAGGTCGCACGACACGGGCGCGAAGGATTGGTCGGCGAGCGCACTGCAGAAGAGATCGGCATCCACGCCGTCCGCGGCGGCGACGTGGTGGGCGACCACACCGTCATTTTCGCGGGA
>CAZWJC010000160.1:0-16763 GCA_964634255.1 uncultured Verrucomicrobiota bacterium
TTCAGCTCCTTCACCATGTAATCCGCGCGCTCCTTGAACTTGGGATCGCCCGTGGCGGCAAACATCAGACTCACCGCTGAGAGATAATGCCCGCCGATGTGGCCGGTAAGCTGTTTGCCGTTCACGGAATCCCAGCCGCCGTAGCCCTTCGCCTTCGGTTCAAGCCCGGCGCGAATGCGATAGCCGGCCAGCATGCGATCCGGTTCGAGGGCGAGGAGATACTTGGCGTCGAGGTCCTGCGCATTCTTGAGCGGCCCACCGGTCAACCGCACTGCCGTGAGTGGCAACGGCCGCGCCGCGTCGGGAATGACATTCGTGATCGGCGCCGCGAATACGCTTGCGGCGACGAGGCAAGCGCTCGCAAGCGCGGACCAGAACACCAGTCGCGCGACATTACGCGACGGAGAATGTAGAAGAGTTGGTGTCATGCGCGCAGTCGTCTTGGCCGAAACGGATTGCGCTGTCAAGTTGGAGGCAGTTCGCATCCGGGCATTCAACCCGCGTTCCCTGCCGGGGCAAATGCTTAGAATCCACATTTACCCCAAGGAATTCAACTGGGGACTGCGAGAGACTGGCAACAACTGGCTTCGCTAAACAACTCACCGACTGCCGGCTGACGCCGGACATTAGCGGCGAACGCGATGTCCGAGAAGTGGGCCGTTTGGGATCGCACAATTCTAACGTTATTCCGGCGGAGCGAATGGTTCACTGCCCAATTCGAAGCTGACTACTTCGCCTTCCAAGGGGGGAACGCCAACGTCCTCAAGAGCAGACCGTTCGTCGTCGAGACCAGCATCCCGGTCGAATCGAAGAGAGCGGTTCCATTGAGGCAAAACTCGGCGTTGCCCCAAGCCCCGAGCACAATCTCCCTTACCAGCGCCCCCGACTGAGCATCAAGGTGCAAGAGCCTCACTGGCGGCTTGTTGTCGTAATGGCGGCAGTCGAACACTGCAAACACGTTCTGCCCGTCAAGAAACGCCGCATGTTCCACGTGGCGGTCCTGCTGCGGCACATGTGTCCAGCGACAGTCTCCAGACGCGGTTTCTATACATCGAAGCGTTCCTTTGCGCTCCGCAACGACTACAGCGTCCGGGCTGAACGCTGCCGCAATGGTGTCGCCAGTCAACTGTGCCACGGGCGCGACTCGGGAACCGAGGGGACGCTGCAGCTCCATTCCTTGGGCTTTGGTCTGCACGAGGTAGGTCGAGTCGTGCGGACTAGCCCAAATGTCCGTCACGCCACGAAAGACTCGGATCGACTCGCCCGTCTGGCAGTTAAGTAGATGGGCCGCCTTGGCCTCCCGACCGCAGAAGACCGCGTCCTCACCTGGAAAGGCGTTAACCACCTGAATAGCCTTCAGGTCCTTCCGCCTCCAAATCTCTCTGCCATCTCGCAGATCGTAGGCGGCAACGCCGTAGCACTCATATGCACCCGCGATGCAGGTAACGCCGTCTCGACAGACTGATAGACGCCATCCGGGTTCCCAACGGACTGGGAACTCGCGAAGAAACTCCCCAGTTGTGAGTTCAACCACCTGAAGCACGGCTTTGATCCGAATCGGGTCGGTCATAATTCCCCGCACGCCCAGGTGGCCTGTGGGGCTTGCTGCAAGGTTCCAGCGCATGGTGGGGGGCTTTTAGGACGTTGAACAGAGAGAGTGGACTACACCGAATGCAGGGGCGACTGCATGACTAGGTTCCGCAACTACCTCGGTCCTCATGGACTGAGGAAAGCGAACCGGCGGACCTTGGGCAAGGATTATCCGAGAGGCAGCAGAAAGCTGTCGCATTCCGCAACTCCCGGCTGGGTTTCAAGTGGCGCGCCGTTGCTTAGCATTGGCGTTTGAAAGTCGCTACCCTGCCTCGAATGGGTGTGAAGGGAGGTGGCAGTCACCCAGAACGGAATTCCGGCAAAAACCTGAGGCATCGGACCGCGGACAGTCTCCTGTCCGCAGCATGGGGAAGGCATCGGATGGCTCGCGGTTCCCATTGCGATTGGCAGGTTGTGCTGCTGCGCCCGGGGACCGGGCGCGCTCCTCCTGGCCGCCGTTTCCGTTCACACGCGCTTCGCAAACCGCGATTGCTTTTTCACCCCGGTGCGGCACCTTGCCGCCGTGCCGCTCCCGGAAGGGCCGGCGCCGGCTCATGCACATCCAAGTCCAGCAGCTCTACGCCAGTCCGACCGTGACGGTGCGCGATTGCCAGTGCCGCGCGCATCGGCATGGTTGGGGCGCGGAGGAGACTTCGACCACGCACCAGCTCGTCTTCATGCGCGCCGGCGTGTTTGCATGGCGACTGGGCCGGACCGAGGTCGTGGCGGACGCGAATCACGCCCTGTTCTTCAACCAGCATGAGGCCTATCGCGTCGCGCATCCGGCGGATTGCGGCGATGATTGCACGGTGTTCGACTTCGCGCCCGGGCTCGTGCAGGAAGTGGTCGCCGCCTGCCAGCCTCGCCGGGAGGAAACGCCGGAGCGACCGTTTGAATTCACCCACGCCCTCAGCAGCCAGCCGCTCCATCTGCTCTACCAGCGTCTGCGGCAGCGGTTGCGCGCCGGCGCGAACGACCCACTCACAACGGACGAACTCGCGCTCGACCTGCTCGCCACCGCCGTGCATCAAGCCTATCGCTCGCGGGGTGTCGCTCCGCCGCGAAAGCGTCGGGATACCGCAGAAGCGCATCGGCAACTGGTCGTGGCCACGCAGCTCGTCCTGGCTCAGGGCTTCGCGGAGAAACTCGGCCTGCCCGAGTTGGCGCGGCGGGTTCACAGTTCTCCCTTTCATCTCGCCCGGCTCTTCCGCGCCAAGACCGGTCTGGCCATTCACCAGTACCGCCAGCGGCTTCGCCTGCGCATCGCCCTGGATCGCGTGGCCGCGGGCGAGGACGACCTGACCCAGCTCGCGCTCGAACTCGGCTTCTCCAGCCATAGCCACCTGAGCGATGCTTTCAAGTCGGCCTTCGGGCTGCCACCTTCCGAATGCCGCCGGCGCGCCACCGGTCGTTGGCTGCGTCAAATGAGCACGAATCTGGAAGTCGGCGAGGGCCTTGTTGCGTAGTGTTCACGCGTTCGGGAGCATGAGTTGCCCCGATCCATGAACCAGAAAACGAACGCATGAAAACTGAAAAGTGTCCGGTGTGTGATTGGGAGATCAAAGACGGCGGCAAGAAGGTCCAGCTCGACGACCGCGTGATCGTGATCGTCTGCTGCGATGATTGCGCCGAGAAGGTGAAAGCCGATCCGGCGAAATACACCAAAGGGAAATAGCCTGACCTCCGCGGCTGAGGGTTTCTTTGCGTGTGCGAACTCAGGGTGCGATGGAAATGGCGGCCACCCTGAACAGAATTCCCTCACGAACCCGAGGCCTCGGACCGCGGACAGTCTCTGTCCGCAGCACGGGGAAAGCATCGAAGCGGTCGCGGTTCCGGCGTTGATTGGTAGGCTGTGACGCTGCGCCCGGGGGCCGGGCGTGCTCCTCCTGATCGCCACTTCCGTGCACCTGTGAACTCAAACGCGCGCAACGGGAGAAATGTGGTATGTTGCGGCGGCGACGGAGCTTGAGGTTTCAGCAGGCCTCCCAGCCTGCAGCCAGCTCAACAAGCGCCGTGGCAAATGTAAGGCGCAGGTGTGATGCCTGCGCCATGTTATTGGGACAGCACGCGGCTGGATCCTTGGAATTCCAATTCTCCATTTTCAACGTGACCGGACCGCGGCTGTATGCGTCAGCATCAGCCGCAGCTGGTAGTTAGGCAAATCAGTCTCGCCTGCCGTTCGTCGGCCTGCAGTCTGATCCACTGCGGCTGGTCCGGAGGACACAGCCGCGCTCCGTTGCTGATGACTCTCGCGGTGGCCTCTATCAGCCTTCCCTACTCCGCCCGAATCCACACCTGCGAATTGCCACCACGATTGCCACGCTGGCGCCGTGCGGCAGCTTCGTTTCCAGCCGGCGCGTTCGTCGGCGTCACGGCGGGCTGCGCTGCCCCGGTGCTCGCGCCGGGCGCGTAATTGATCGCCGGATTCCCGGCCGCGACAGCTTCCGTGGCGATCTCGGTGCGGTTGTTCCGCGCGTAGTTCGGGATGGCCAGCAGAGGCGAACCATCAGCCCATTGGCCTTTGAGGCAAATCACCCCGCCGAGCAAATCACCCCGCCACTCCGTCGTCAGCGGCGCGGCGCCGATTGGTTTCTCGATGTCCGGCTGATCAGCTTGTTCGACATTGTAGATCATCGGCCCGTAGCGCAGCGCCACGCGGCCGCGATCGGCTTCGATGCGCTGGTCCGCCGCGATCCGCTGCGGCGCCAGCGGCACTTCGAGTTCCACTTTGTCGCCCTTCGCCCACCGCCGTGTGATGACGGCGTAGCCGTTCTTGATCTCCGGCGTCACCGCTTTGCCGTTCACCGCGAACGATTTCAATCCGTTAACCATCGGTTGGTTCGTGTAAAGAACGCTGGTGTCGCGATTCGGCACGCGCACGCGGAGCGTGAATTCCTTCGCCTCCTTCGGATTCACCGTGATCGCGACCTTGCCGCTCCACGGGTAATCCGTCTGCTGGACCATCTCGACGTCTGTGCCTGCAACGCGCTCGACGTTGATGGTGCTGCCGATGAACATATTCACGTAGAGCCCGGCGTTGCCTTTCACGTAGGTCCACGTCGGAATCATCAGCAACGTGCGCGGGATATTGCCCACGCAGCACGGGCAGACGTGCCACGGATACCGCGGGCGATTGCCGACGAGCGGATTGTCGTAATAGAAGTTTTTCCCCGCGAGGTCCATCGAGCCGAGCAGCGCGTTATACATCGTCTCCTCGTAGAGGTCGGCGTATTTCGCGTTGTGGTAGGCGAGGTTCATTTTGTATTGGAAGAAAATGAGGCCGCAACTGGAGCAGGCCTCGCAGTAGGCGTGGTTGCGCAGCGAGTAGTTCGGCCCGAAGCCTTCGGAGGTCTCGCCGCTGCCGATGCCGCCGGTGACGTAATACTTCTTGTTGACCATGTTGTCCCAGAGCGACATCACCGCGCTCTGATAATCCACGTCGTGCGTCTCCGCCGCCACGTCGGCCATTGCGGAATAGTTGTAGGTCGCGCGCACGGCGTGCCCGACGGCTTCGTACTGCTTGATGGGCAACTGGTGGCTTTGATCGTATTCCGCACCACCGCGACGCGAATCGAGGAGAAACCGTGCCAGCTTCACGTAGGCATCGCCGCGGCCGCCGCCTTCCATGTCGTTGACGAACCGGCCGAAGCGCACCAGCGCTTGCTCCATTTCCTGATGACCGTCGTACCAGTCCTTCTTGCCCGGACCGATGTTGGCCACCCAGCAATCCGCCAGTTTCTTCGCGGCATCGTAGAGGCGCTTGTCCTTGCCCTCGGTCAGCGTGTAATGGTTGATAGCCGACTCGATGAAATAGCCGGCCACGTAGCCTTCGTGATCGCCGCGATGGTCCGGCGACCAGCGCTCGCGCCAATGATTCCGATCCGCGAGCGTGTAGGCGGTTTGCAGGTAGCCGTCCGGCTCCTGCGCGGCGAGAATCTTCGGAATCCAATCCTCCATCGTCGCCTTGAGTTGCTCCTGCGCCTGGATGATCTCGGCGTCGCCCTGCGGATCCACCATCAGCGCGATGCAGATGGACTCGATGGTCTGATGCACCCACGCATTGGCAAAGACGTAACCCTTGTGCTGGCCGTGTGGTTCGCCGCGCAAGGCCTTGCCCGCCTCGACGAAGTTATCAATGCCGCCCTGGCCCTGCGTCAGGTTGGTGCGATTGATGTAATCCACGCAGTGCGGAATCCAATTCACGATGAGCGCCTTGGCCCGCGCGCTCCAGAGCGGACTGTTGATCTTGTAGCGCTTCGTGTAAACGACGTCCAAGCGGTCCGCGGGCGGCGGCGTGCAGACGCGCACCTTCAGCGTGGACGCGGAACTCAGTGCGCCTTCAGTCGCTGTAAGCTTAAGCTTGTAATCGCCGGTGGCAGAAAACGTCGCCGTGGTTTCTAGCGCGTTCGGGTTGGCGAAGGTCACGTCGCCCGGTCCAGCGGCCTTGCTCCACGCCAGCTTCGTCGCGGCCGGATTGACCTGAAGCGATTTCACCGCGCCGGAGAGATACGTTTTGCCGCCGAGCATCACGCTGCGGTCCACGCCCGCCACCACGCCGGGTGGGAAGGCGGGCGACTTGCCGGAATCGAGCACACGCCATTCGAGCACGCCCGTCGAGAACTCGCCGTCACCGTCCATCTCCAGCCGCAGCTTCGTCGTCGTCACCTCCTCGAAGGTCGTTGCATTGAACTTGTCGCCCGCGACGCCCAGACCGCTGGCGTTCGCCACGGCGACGAGTTCCTTGCCATCCCAATACTTCAGCCGGCACGCTTTCGGCAGCCGCACGCCCTGATGATCGTCCCACCAATACACCTCGATCTGTTTCGTGCTGATGGGCTGCGTCCACTCGTATTGCACCCACTGCGTGCCCCGACGCGGCCAGTTGCCGTAGGAGCGATGGCTGTCGTCGAGCGAACGCTCTGGCACAAAGCCGTCGTTCAGCGCGTCCTCCGTCGTGTCGCCCGAGGTGTAGGCGCTCGCAGGCGTGGCCACGGCGGCCACGTTTGCGCCGGGTTCAGCCGCACCCGCCACCAGCGCCAAGCAGCCGCCGGCGAGAATTTCAATCCAAGTGATGAGTCGTTTTCGGTTCATAGTGCAAAGCGACTGGAGTTCATTATGTCGGCAACGGCGAAAGCATCGCGACAACAGAGGCGCAAGCCCATGTTTGAAATCCACCCCGGCCCTCTGATTTCGCACCCGCGCGAGGCGCCAGGCTGTCGCAAAGGCGGAGGAGCGACAGTCACCGCGAGATCGAAGCGCGAGCCTCCTGAGACGCGAGCCTGTACGGGCTCAAGCAGCCTGCGCACTCAGTTCATGGGACGAGCTTCAGTCGCAGGCACGCAGCTTCTTGATCGTTGCGCACGAGCAGGAGGTCGCCGGCGAGCGCGATGGGATTCCAGGTCTTGGCGCTGAACACGCACTAACAACACGGAACGATACGGAACGATTTCGGAATCTAGTTCCACACTCGACAAAGCCCCGGCCCGTGGTAAAACCTCCTCATGGAAAAGCCGTTCCCCTCTGATGCCGAACTGGCCGCCCTCGCCCGGCAAGTGGACGACCAACTCAACGCCCTCCAATCTATCCCCGCCAGCCAGGTCCGATTCCGCGGTGTCGCGCCGGGCGAACGCGCCGAACTGCCTGCCGCGCCCGAGCAGCAGGCGGTCATCGAGCGAGCCGCCGGCGAACCGTTCGAGAGCTTCTGGCAGAAATACAAGCGCTGCGCCCGGCGCGATCTCTGCCTGCCCGGCGGCCTCCTTTACGAGCAATGGCGCAAATGGCGCGACCTCCAGAGCAAGGACTCTGTGAAGGTCGCCTACGGAATCTTGGCAGGTATGGGCATTCCCACCGCGTCTCTCGCGCCGGTGGCCGTCGCCGCAACCGTGTTCCTGCTCAACGTCGTCGGCAAGATCGGCATCGAAGCCGTCTGTGAAGGCTGCGCAGACGAGGAAGCCGCCCGCGACGAGGCCCGCAAGAAGGCGGCCGAAGCGAAGGTCAACCCGCGCTAACCACGCGTCACCAAATCAAGGAGCAACCCATGTCCACCGAACTGAACCTCCGCTTCCCAGACGACCAGCACGTCATTGTCCGTCTCGGCCCAGACGACAACGGCTCCGGCCAGTTGCCCTTCACCAATCCGATCGCAGACAAAGATCTCCGGGACATCCAGTGGTATGTCGAAACCTACGGCGCCCATTCGCTCGGCGACCCGGATGACCAAGAAGCCGCGCGCATCAAGGGACAGCTCCCCGTCTGGGGCAAGGCGCTCTTCGACGCCGTCTTCAATGCCCGCGAAGCCACGCGCCGCTTCAACAAGTTCCAAGATGCCGAAGGCGACACCCGCCTGCTCACCATCTCCGCCGAACACCCGGCCATCCTCGCGCTGCCGTGGGAACTGCTGCACGCCCCGTCGGCCTCCGACGCCACGTTCCTGTTTCACGAACAGCCCAGCATCAGCATCCGTCGTCGCGTCGCCGGGGCGGATCAGGGACGACCGGTTTACAGGCCGGTGGCCAAGGATTCCACGCACCTCCTCTTCGTCATCAGCCGCCCGGACGATGCAGGCTTCCTCGATCCGCGCACCGATTCCCAGCCCGTGCTCGATGCCATTGACCAGCACGCCCCCGGTCGCGTCACCTCCGAATTCCTCCGCCCGGCAACGCTCGACTCCCTCCTCGGACGCCTCGAAGACACGACCAAACCGCGCGTGGACATCCTCCACTTCGACGGTCACGGCGTCTTTGACCGGCACGGCAACCTGCCGAACCGCGCCGCCGCCGCCCAAGTCGCGCGCATTGGCCGGCTGGAAGAAATCCTCCGCGACAAGAAGGCCGACGTGCCCGTGGACCCGGCCTGCCCGCCTAACACCGGCTACCTCCTCTTCGAGAAACCCGATGGCCAGTCTGATTTCGTCTCCGCTGAAAAGCTCGGCGTCAACCTCCACCGCCACAAGGTCGCGCTCGTCATCCTCTCCGCCTGCCAATCCGCCGCCGTGGGCGGGGACGCGAAGAAGGCGGACGGCCAACTCGACCCCGCGATGGGCAGCGTGGCCGCGCGGCTCACCGCCACCGGCATCCCGTCCGTGCTGGCGATGACGCACTCGGTGCTCGTCGCCACCACGCGAGTGTTGTTCGGCGAGTTCTACAAGGAACTGGCCCGGCACAAAGGCATCGGCGAGGCCCTCGACAACGCCCGCCGCCACCTCGCCAATCACCCGGAGAAATACGACGTCCAGCGCGGCCCCGAGCGGGTGAAGCTCCAGCTCCACGACTGGTTCCTCCCCGCCCTCTACCAGCAAGGCGCGGATGGGCCGCTGCTCAAAGAGCCTCGTGGCCGCGGACGTCAGTCCGCGCCAACTTCTTCCGGGGAAGATCAGCGCCGACTAACGTCGGCGGCTACGATTCACTCCAACCTCCCCAAAGCCCCCGAAGCCGGCTTCTTCGGGCGCAAACGCAAGCTCTGGGAAATCGAACGTTGGTTCGCCGACAAGACCCGGCGCATCACGCTCACCGGATTTGGCGGACAGGGCAAAACCGCCCTCGCGCAGGAAGCCGGCCGCTGGCTCACCCGCACCGGCCTGTTCCAGGCCGCCGTGTTCGTGGACTACTCCCGCGTCCAGGCCGCCGATGCCGTGGCCGTGGCAAAGAACGAAATCGGCAAGGTGCTCGACCAGACCCTGATTGACGCCGCCGCTGCCACCGCCGCGCTGAAGCAAACGCCCACGCTCGTCATCCTCGATAACCTCGAAGCCCTCGCGCCGGAATCGTTGCGGGCGCTGTTGGACGCCGCCTTGGCGTGGTCCGAGGCAGGCGGCTCGCGCGTGCTTTGCACCACCCGCCGGCCCGAGTTCGGCCATGCGGCCTACCGGATCGAGGGCACGAACATTCACCGGCGCATCCAGCTCGACGGCCTGGGCAGCAAACAGTCGCCCGACGACGCGCTGGAATGGTGTGCCGCGCTGATGAAGCTCCCGCCCGCGCCCACCGTGCCGGCGCCCAAGCGCGAGGCGCTCATAGAATTGTTCGACCGGGTGAAGTTCCATCCACTCTCGATCCGCGTCCTGGCGCACCAACTCAAGACGCGTCGCATGGCCGACGTGGGCGAGCGGTTGGAGCAGTTGCTGGGGAGCGCGGACGGTCCCTCGTCCGCAGCAGGTGCGAAGAATCAGGCGGCTACCAAGACAGATGACGCGCACACTGATGACGGAGCCGCTGCGACCGGGGACCGGTCGCGGTCCGCCGTCGCTGAAGACACCCCCGCCGGGTTGCTGGCCTCGCTCGAACTCTCGCTCGACAGGCTGGACGAGGCTGCGCGCCGGGTGCTGCCGCGCCTGGGCGTGTTTCGGGGCGGGGCGATGGAAGATGACTTGATCGCCGTCACGGACTTGGGCGACGCACATTCCACCCAGCGCGAACAACTGCAAACCATGCTCGCCAGTGTCGAAGCGGGCGACGTGCGTGCCATGCTCACGCACGCCGGCAAAGAGCTGCCGCCAGATATGGAGATTCCGCCGGCCCTGATGGAACAACTTCGCCCGGCAATGCGGCAGATGGCAGACGAGCTTCGCCATCAACTCGCCCAACTCCCGCCGCCGCCCGCCACCAACCTCTGGCCCGGCCTGCGCCGGCAGTTGGAAGCCGCAGCGCTGATCGAGGCGGAGGACGTTCCGGGCGTGACCGTGCCGTTCCTCCGGTTTCATCCCACGCTGGCACCGATGCTCTGGGCGCGCTTGGACGCCGCCGAGCGCGAGCGCCTGACCACCGCCCACCGCCAGCGCTACTACGCCCTCTCCCGCTACCTCTACCAGGAAGACAACCGCAATCCGCACCAGGCGCGGGCCATTGCGTGGCGGGAACTGCCCAACCTGCTCCACGCCGTCCACGCCGCCCTCGACGCCGGCGACCCGGACGCGGTGGACTTCGCCGACAACGTGAACCTGTTCCTCGGCACCATCTTCGGCCTCAAGCAGGAGGCGGAGCGGCTGTCGAAGAAGGCGCAGCAGGCGGCGCCCGACGCCGGCTCGCGGGCGTGGGTTCTGGCGCAGTCCAACCGGGGCGAGCAATTGCGCGCGTCGGGCCAGGTGGCCGAGGCGGCGCAGGTCTTCCAAGCCATCCTCCAACAACTCGGCGACACGCCCAACTTCGAACGAGCCAAAATCCTGGTGGATTTAGGCCGGTGCTTCAGCGCGGGCGGACGACCGGATTTGGCGGCCAAGACTGCCACGGACGCCATCGCCGTGTGCGGCCAGTTGGATCAGAGCGACGAGGTGAAGCGAAAGCGCGGTGTATGCCTGACCGGCCTGGCCGATGCGTTCGCGGAGCAAGGCAAGTTTGCCGAGGCTCGGCAGGCCTATCAGGACGGGCTGAAGGTCGCCGAGGAATTGACCGACCTCCGGCAGCAGGGCGTGGTGCTCGGCCAACTCGGCACGCTGGCGATGCGGGAGGGCAATCTGGCCGAAGCCGCCGACCGCCACCGCGCCGCCCTCGCGCTGTTCCAGCAGTTGCGCGAACCGGCGAGCGAAGCCGTGCTCTGGCATCAACTGGGCAGGGTCTTCCAGGAAGCGCAGCAGTGGGACGAAGCCGAGCGGCACTACCGCGAGGCGGCCAGTATTGACGAACAGCGCGGCAATCTGGCGGGCGCGGCCCAGACTTGGAACCAGTTGGCCCGTGTAAGCGAGGAGGCCGGCAAGCCGGACGCGGCGGAGATGTGGTATCGGAAGGCGATTGAGGGCTTCCGTGCCATCGGCGACAAAGTCAGCCCCTCGAAGTGCCTCAGCAACCTCGCCAACCTTCTGCTTTCCCAGTCCGGACGATTGGCCGAGGCGCGGCAACTGGCGGAGGAAGCGCTTGCCATCAAGCAGACGCTCGACCCCGGCGCGGCGGAGAATTGGACGACCTACAACATCCTCGCCGAGATTGCGGACAAGGAGGCGTTGGTAGTCCCGCCTTCAGGCGGTTCGGGCGGGGAACCGGCTAAAGCCGGGACTCCGAACCAAGCCCGTGAATACCGCCGCCTCGCCCGCGACGCCAAACGCAACTTCGCCGGCACCCGGCACGAATTGCGGCAGCTTGCCCCCGTGATTCTCGCCACCGTGGCCGCCTGCGCCGGCCAAGCGGAAGGACTCCAAGCCGTGAAGCAGTTTCAACCGATGTTTGCCCAAGCCGGACCAGAAGGCCAGGCGACCTCCCGCGCCCTGGACCGCATCCTTGCCGGCGAACGCGACGAGACGGCGCTTTGCGAGGGGCTTGGCTTCAACTCCGCGATGCTCATCGAGACCATCCTCACCGGCCTGGCCGACCCGCAGACGCTGGCGGACCTGATGCCCTCCGAACCGCCCGAGCCACAGTAGGGGCCAACGTGCTTCCGGCGTCCTCGCCGGAAGATCCATTTTCCTTCAAGGCGTCAGATGGTTCTGTCGGCAGGATGCCGACAGCACGTTTCAGCCGCAGGCACGCAGCTTCTTGATCGTTGCGCACCAGCAGCACGTCGCCCGCGAGCGCGATGGGATTCCAAGTCTTGGCGCTGAACACGCGGAAGCGGGCGAGTTCGTTCGACGCGTCGGGCGTGGGTCGCAGCAGGACCAGTTCGCCAGATTCGGCCATGAGCAGGTAAAGATCACCGACGAGCAGACCCTGGCCGTGACCGTAGCGGCCTTCCTTCCAGCGTTGCGAGCCGTCCTTCAAATCCACGCAGGCGAACATGCCGTCGTCGAGGCCGAACAAGCAGCCCTCGCGGATGAACAGGTGGCCGAACTTGGATTTCATGCGAATGGTTTTCCATAGGCGCTGCGCCGAGAGTTTGCCCGCTGCATCTCGTGAAAGCTCGAACAAGTCCGAGCCCCGCCCGTAGCCGCTGGAGAAGACAACCCGGTTCTCGCCGACCACCACCGGCGCGGCGCACACCGCGTTGCCGCTTTCAAACGGATGCTCCCACAGCATGGCCCCCGTGGCCGGGTCATGGCCGGCGACGACGCGTTGGGTGAACGCCAGCACCTGACGGGTGCCCGCGAGGGTCGCGAACGCCGGCGAGGCGTAGCTCGGATTCGCCGTGCCCGCGGACCACGCGGGGCGACCGTCGTCGGCGTGAAACGCAAAGAGCAACTTCCCCGCCCGCTCGCCACCGTGGACGATCACCAAGCCGTCCACCACCAGGGGCGAACTGGCGAAACCCCATTCCGGCACCTTGCCTCCCGACTCGGTCACCACATTCCGCGTCCAAATCAGCCGGCCTGTCGTGAGATCAAAACAGTTCAACATGCCCGTCGAGCCGGCGGTGAAGACGCGATTGCTCACGACCGTGGGCGTTGCGCGCGGACCTTCACCAGCGATGGTGGTGTTGTAGTGCGCCGGGTCAGCGTGTAGCCACAGCTGGCGGCCCGTCGCCAGTTCGCAGGCCACGACGCACTCATCCTGGCCGCGCTGTTCCTGGGTGAGGCAAACGTCGCCTACGATGGCGAAGCCGGACCACGCCGCGCCGGCCTTCTGGCGCCAGACGACAGCAGGCGGGTGCGCAGTCCAGTTGGTTTCGAGCCGCGGTCCGGGCAGGACGCCGTTGCGGTCCGGGCCGTAGAATTGCGGGAAAGAGTTCGTGGGCGGCGCGTACGGTGAAGCCGACACCACAGGAAAAGTCCTGGCAGGACCGGATTCGGTTACAGGCAAGCCCCCCCGGGCCCAGCGGAATTCCAGGATCGGCACCAGGTCACCGCTCACGCCGCGAATGCGAAAGAGTCCCGCACCCGCTGCCACAAGAACGATGAGGCCCAACGTGACGCCCAGCCGCAGCCGCCAGCGAGTGCGCGAGAGGAATGTCCACCAAACCAGCAGCAGTGCTGCCGTGGCGAACAAGATGGGCAGAGTGATGAGGTTGCGCCTTTGGAAGGCCCAATCCGTATGCGCCCGCACCCAGACAACCGCCACCACCGCGATGACGAGAATGAGAATCGCCGGCCACCAGCGGATGCGCCGAGGCGGGGGCGGGCTTTGAGAGAGCGTTGACAACGGCATTGACTGCAAGATGCGGGACCGCGACTAGGAATTCAAACCCGGTTCCCACGCATCGTAACGGGCTATTCCGGACCGCGGCCGGTCTCCCGGGCGCAGCAACCGCAACCGAACGTCTGGTGCAGAGGTAGCCGCCCCTGTTCATCGCCAGGACTGCGCGCCGGGACGGACGCGCGGTCCGGCAACACGCCGCGTGTCTGCCACCAGCGCCGCGTCAAGCTACCGGCGGTTTGCCGAAGTGGGCTTCCCACGATTCGTACGCCGCCTGATCCGCCAGCAGCGCGTCCACTGCCGCGGCCAAGGGTTCGACGCGCACGATGCCGGAGAACACTGCCCGGTCGCCGATGGCGTTCTCGATGAGAAATGTCGGGCGCTGCGTCACCTGCAAGGCGTGGAACTCGTCCGTGGTCTGCTTCAACCGCGCGGCAGTGGCTGGGGACTTAGCGCGGGCCAGCAGCTTCGCCTTGTTCAGCTTGCCGGCCTTCGCCGCCACGGCGACGGCGACTTCCCAGCGGCCGACTTTCTGGCCCTCGCGCACGGCAGCGTGCGAGATGGCGCAGCGCACGTGGTCGTCCGTCGCGCCCAAGTCCCTCGCCGCCTCAGCGACGAGGTTCGGCACGAGGTAATCCTTGATGTCCGGCTCGAACCAGCCGGGGTTTAGCATGTAGGGCGAGCGCATGATCGAGCCGCTGCGGCGATAGAACCACTCCGTCTGGCTGCGCGACACGGGATACGCCGACGCCGGCATCTGGGCGATCTTCCAGCCGAACTCGACCCGGTCCGCGTAACGGCGCTTCAACTCCGCCCACGCCGGCTCCGCCCAATGACACCACGAGGAGATGACTTCGAGATAGTATGTGATCTTGACGCGCATGGGGTTCTGGTAGCAGCGGAAAGGGTGTGGCTCAAACCAAATCGTCGAATACCGGCATCACGAGGCGTAACTGGCCAACACCTGCCAGTGCATGCTGGCAACCCGGACCGCACGCCCGTCCCGGCGCGCAGCGGCCTGGAAGTTCGCGTCGGCTTGGTGGAGGGTTGAAGTGCAGCGGACGGGGACCGTCCGCGGTCCGAAAGTAGCAGCCAAGTACAGCCACTACGGGAGGAGCTCCAGGCGCACGCGAAACAGCCGCCCACCGTCTGCCAGCGCGGGTTGGCGGAAGACGATTTCGCTGCCAGTGCCGTTCGTGGCGGCGGTTTCTGACCACGCGGCAACGGGAGCCAATTCGCGCGATTCCACGCGGTAGACCCGGCCAGTCACCGTGGGACAACGAAAGGAAAAGCTGGCGGCGTCTGCTTGTGGAAAACCGAGGGCGAAGAACGAGCGCGCGTCGTTCGGGTTTGTGCCCGCCAGGTATTCGCCGAGGTTGCTGAGTTGGTCGCGGTCGGCATCCAGCAAAGCGTCCGTGGAATCGTCACGATTTAGATTGTTCGCGGCTTCCCACAGGTCCGGCATGAGATCGCCATCCGCGTCCGCGCGGTCGGGCTGCGGCGGTTTGGCCTCGAAGGCGCCGATGGTGGGCGGGTTCGCGTAGCAGCGTTCCAGGAGGTCCGCCCAGATGCGGGGCAGGCGCTGGCCCTTGCCCGCCGCCGGGCTGTTGGTCGGCACGGAGAGGTCCCCGCCGGCGGCATCGGCGAATAGCGGTTTCAAGCCATAAACGCCGTTGGTTTCGGTCGAGGGCAGCGTGGGTTTCGATTGGCTCGGCTGGTTGAGCGCGTACCACAGGTTGTTGGCGAAGCGGAAGGAGGAGGCATCCGTGTTCGCGCCGATGTTGACGTAGGTGCTGATCTGCGAACGGTCGAAATAGACGAGGTTGTTGACGAACGCGTTGCTGCCGCATGGCAGAAAGGTGTAGCCACCACTAGAGGTGGTTTCTTGCAGGATGCGGAACAGCCAGCGGGTCGGTTGGACGATGGTGTTGTTCGCGACGAGCGAGTCCACCGTGCCGACAAAGGCGACGGGCGTCTCCGCGCCCTGAAAGAGGTTCGCGATGACGCGGATGTTTCGGGACTCGGCGTTGGGCGAGTTGGTGGAGAGCGGCGGCCGGAAATACTCGAAGCCGGTCGAGCCGCCGATGTTGATGGCGCGGGCGCCGCCGTTGAAGATGCGATTCCAGCGAATCTCGAGGTCCGTGCTGCCGCCCTTGCACTGGATGGCGTTGCTGCCGGCGTTGGTGAAGGTGCAGCGCGCGATCAGCCCGCGATGACAGCCCACGTGGTCAATGCCGCTGCCGCCGGCGCTGAGGCGGGCGAACTCGCAATCGAGCACGGCGTAATCGTAGAGCCCCGAGAGCTTCAGGCCGTCCTGGTTGCCGCCCGTGCCGATATCGTGGATGGAGAGGTTGCGGAAGAGGACGTGGCGCGTGGCGTTGCTGTTCGCGTAGTCGCCGCCGTCATCGCAGTTGATGCCGTTGGCGGTCGCGCCCGAGACCTCGAGGTTCTCAACGACAGCATAGCGGATGCGAGATAGCTGAATCGCCGTGCTGCCGCCGCTGATGATCGGGCGCGGCTGACCTGGCACGCCACCCAGCCAGATGGGGGCGTTCGACGTGCCGGAGAGGTTCGAGACAAACGTGCCAGCGGCGTACGTGCCCGGCAGCAGGCGGATGGCGTCGCCGGGCTGAATGCCCTGCGCCGCGCGGCTGATGGTCTGGAAGGGCTTGGCTGGCGAGCCGTCGCCGGTGGAGTTGTTGCCCGTTGGGGAGACGAAGATCTCGCGGGCCGGAGACTTGCCATCGGCGAACGTACTGATGGGGTCACAGGAAACGGCGGCGACCGGTTGCCGCGAACCGAGGAGCGAGAGCGCCGCAACGGCGACGCAGAGACAAATGCGCGGTACTGGCATGCCTGCAAGTTGCAGGAGGGGAAGCCAACTTGCGAGCGGAGTTATCGCCGCGCGCACAGTTCCTTGAGAGTGGAGGTAGCCGGACTTGCCCCTTCGCCAGGCGCAGTTTGTCTGTATAGACCACTCTCGTTAGGATGGCTCACCGGCTCGGTCGGATGACGAGCGAAACGCCTTGATCTTCTCGCGCATCTTCAGCCGAGTCACCCCAAGCCATTGAGCCGCCAGGGTCTGGTTTCCCCGTGCCAGCCGGAAAGCCTGCGTGAAAAGCTCGGGCTCCAAATCGGCAATGACCTGCGAATAGACATCTGTCAACTCGCCACGTTGTGCGC